>DASPXX010000198.1:0-11438 GCA_035637095.1 Thermoanaerobaculia bacterium | reverse complement strand
TACCGGGAGAGCAGAGCCTGGAAGGCCGCGAGCAGGGTCACGTAGAGCGTCGCCCGCCGCGAACGAGCGAGAGCCTTCAGCCGGCCGAGTGTGTCAGGTCCGATCGCGCGCCGGCAGGCGCCCGCGGGAGTCAGAACATCCGACCGATCCGACCGATTCAGCGGCAGGTCCAGGTCAGGCAGCCCGGCCAGCCGCTCCCGCCAGTAGCTCCACAGCCGCTCCCCCTCCGGTCCGGCGAGGAGCTCCTCCTGCCAGGCCACGAAGTCGGCGTAGTCCTTCGCGCCTTCTCCGGCAGCCTCCTGGAACAACCCGATCGAGCCGAAGTCCGCCACGATGTGGTGCATGGCGACCACCAGCAGCCGCTCCGTTCCCCGTTGGAAGAGCGCGACCCGGAAGACCGGCCCCTTTTCCAGGTCGAAGGGGCGCCAGGCCGCCTCCTCCACTCCGGCCCGCAGCTCGGCCTCGGTCCAGGTCTCCGCGTCGATCTCCTCGAACGCGACGTCCAGCCGCTCGTGGACTACCCGGACCGGCTCCTCGTCCTCGCGGCGGAAGGTCGAGCGCAGCACCGCGTGGCGGTCGACCATGGCCTGGAAGAAGGCGCGGACCTCCGAGGTCGAAAGCTCGCCCTGCACCCGCGCGGCGGTCGCCAGGTTGTAGGCGGAGCTCGCCGGGCGCAGGCGATCGAGGAACCACAGCCCGCGCTGGGCGCGGGAGAGGGGCCTTTCATGGACAGTCGAGGGCATTGGTATCGTTGACGGCGACGGCGGGCGTCCCCAGGAGGTTGTGGTAGACGGCGGTCTCGCCGGTGAGCGTGTCGGTCACCTTCAGCGTGTACTCCACCGTGGTCGTGGCGGCCGCAAAGACCCAGTGGTGTCCGTTGAGAGCGCAGCCGTCGAGCACCTTGACCATCAGCTCCCAGTTGGTGGGATCGAAGAACCAAAAGAGCCCCGAATCCGCCGTCGAGCAGGAGGCCACCGTGCCCGTGCCGGTCCGCCCCGAGAAGTCCTTCCAGACTACGTCCGCCCGATAGCGGCCGCCGCCCAGGCAGAGGTGGTCCGGACCCGCCGTGCAGGAAGGCTCGGCTCCCGGGTAGCTCTTGCTCAGCAGGAACTCGAAGCCCCGGGTCGTCGTGGCGTTGTACATCTCCTGGTGCTGCGCGCCCTGGCGGATCTCCTCCTCCCAGGGAATCCCGAGCCGCTGCCACTGCTGCTTCAGCGACTCGTACGATCCGCCGAAGTAGTTCGGATCGTTGGTGCCATAGTACATGCGGATCGGCGCCTTGTAGGACGGATCGGCGATCGCGTCCACCGGATAGTAGCGGGCGCCCATGGAGAACACCGCGCTGAAGCGCAGGCGCTCCTGATAGGCCAGCAGATAGGCGTACGCGCCGCCGGCCGAGTGCCCCGAGACCGAGATCCGCCTCTCGTCCACCGGCAGCGCCGCGCGCGTCATCCGCAGGCTCTCGGTGATCGTCAGCTCGTCGGCGGGATCTCCCCATCCGAGCCCGTTCTTGGAATGTGGCATGACCAGGACACAGCCGGCGACCCGCGCGGGCCCGAGGATATACGGAAAATAGTTCTCGGGCTTGCCCCCCGAGCCGTGGAGGAACACCACCACGGGAACCGGCCGGTCCGTCGGCAAGTCCGGCGGCACATAACGCCAGAAATAGGTCCCGGTGGCGGGGATGTCGAAGTATTCCAGGCCGGGGGTCGACTCCTGTGCCCACGCCGCCGCCGCGCCGAGGGCGAGGACGAGCGCGATCCAGAGCGGGCGGAAACGGGTCCGCGGAAACAGATGCACCATGACTTCCATTGTGGGGGAAACAATGGGTCCGGCGAAAGGCTTCCCTCGGCTATGATCATTCAGCACTCCAAGAAAGGAGCGTGAGACGTGCCCAACCCGGACGGCAGCCGCAAGCGTTCCCTGATTCTCGCCGGAGGCGGCATCAAGGTCGCGTTCCAGGCCGGCGTGTTGCAGGTCTGGCTCGATGAAGCGGGACTGGCCTTCGACCATGCCGACGGCGCGAGCGGCGGCTGCCTCAACCTGGCCATGTACTGCCAGGAGATGTCCGGCACCCGGATCGCCGACAACTGGCGCAACCTCGATCCGGTCGCGGGCGTCGACTTCAACTGGGCCCAGTACCTGCGCCTCTTCTACGCCGAATCGCTCTTCCAGCTCGGCAACTACCGCCGCAAGGTCTTCCCGGCCTGGGGTCTCGACTGGGAGAAGATCCACGCGAGCCCGCGCGAGGCCACCTTCAACGTCTACAACTTCACCCGTCACGAGCCGGTCGTGTATACGCCCGAGCAGGTCACCGAGGACCTGCTGGTGGCCTCGGTCTCGCTCCCCATGTGGTTCGAGCCCGTCCGCATCGGCGGCGACGTCTACATCGACTCCGTCTTCAACACGGACGCCAACCTCGAGGAGGCGATCCGCCGGGGTGCCGACGAGCTCTGGGTGATCTGGACGGTGAGCCAGCGGGGCGAATGGCTCGACGGCTTCGTGGCCAACTACTTCCAGATCATCGAAGCCGCGGCCAACGGCCGCTACAAGGACGTGCTCAAGCGGATCGACGCCAACAACCAGGCGATCGCCGCGGGCGGGCACGGAGAATTCGGCCGCCCCATCGAGGTCAAGGAGCTCAAGGCCGAGGTGGCGCTCCACTACCTGATCAACTTCAGCCGCGACCGTGCGGCCGAGGCGGTCAACCAGGGGGTCGAGGTGGCGCGGGCCTGGTGCAAGGAGCGCGGCATTCCGCTCAAGCAGGACGTCGCCGCCTACCCCACCCAGGTCCACGAGGCGGCCACCCGCCTCCAGTTCACCGAGGACATGAAGGGGTACATCGCCCTCGGCGAGACCGAATTCCAGCGCGGCTTCGACGTCGGGAGCGAGCGCAAGACCTTCCTCCAAGCCCACATGACCATCGAGATCGAGGGCGTGGACCACTTCATCACCGACCCGCAGCACGCGGCCGCCATCGAGGGCACGGTGACCTGCGACGCCTTCGGAGGTGCTCGACCGATCGACAGCGGCACCTTCAACCTTCTCGTCCCCGGCAAGGACTATACCGACAAGAGGATGTTCTACCGCCTCCACTTCCGGGACGCCTCCGGAAACCCCCTCACCCTGAGCGGCACCAAAATCATCCGCGACGACCCCGGCTTCGACGTCTGGAGCGACACGACGACCCTCTTTACGCACATCTACAAGGGCACGGTCACCGCCGAGCAGGAAAAGGACGCCGAGGTCCTGGCCGCCGGAATCATCCGGATCGGTCTCCTCGACTTCCTGAAGCAGCTCACCTCCTTCCGCGTCGAGGGACCCACGCTGTCCGACCGCACCGCCGCCCTGGGCCGCTTCGGAAGGCTCTTCCTCGGCAAGCTCTGGGACGTCTACGCCCGCGAGGTGGTGTCGGTGGGGCCGTTCTAGGAGCCGCTGATCTCGATGAGGGCCTCGCCCTGCTCGAGAAGGATCAGCGCCTTGGGAAGGGCATCGGCGAGAACTTCCCGCATTCGTTGATTGGAGGTGTTGCCACACGTGATCCAGATCACCTGGGGTGGCGCTCCGTGCGCCTCCAGGAGGCGCATGAAGTCGGCATCCTTGGTCATCAAGATGGCTCCAGCCTCGCGCGCCGCGTGAAAGATCGCGGCGTCGGTCGCGTCGCGCAGGCTGAGCGCCCGGACGGACGCGGCCTGAATTCCGGGAACGTTTCGATTGATCCAGGCGGCGACGGCAGGCGAGAGCTGCGCATCCACCCAGATCTTCACGCGGCGACCACAGGATGATCGAGCCGGCTGCGCGCGTAGAGAATGGCGGCCTCGACGTCCTCAGGCTCCAGATCCGGGAGCTCCTCGAGGATCTGTTCCCGCGAGAGGCCCGTCGCCAGGAGATCGAGGACGTCGATCACCCGAATCCTCATGCCTCGAAGACAAGGGCGTCCGCCACACTGTTCGAGGTTGATGGTGATCCGGCTTCTCCAGTCCGGCATTTTCCTCTCCTCGGCTCGCCCGTGACAGCTCTACGGTCGCGAGTCCTGCAAGACGATACCACGGCTCGTGCGTTCCCTTCCCGTGCAGATCTCCTCCCTCAAGACCTCCAGGAACGGTCGCCCCCACCCTTCCATCCGCGCCTCCAGCCGGGCCGTGCAGTCACAGTCGCAGCAGGCCCAGGGCTCCGTATCGTCCAGATCGCGGCACTTCCGCCGGCTGTGGGCGTCTTGCACCCGGACCAGCTCGAAATACTCCTCCCAGTAGGGGCGCTCTTCGTCCAGCGGCTCGCTGCAGAAGCAGACCTCGATCCAGCGCACCGCTCCTCCCTCGACCCGGCGCGCCTGCGCCATGTCCTCCCGATACTCGTCGCCAGCGATGGAGCCCTGCCCGAGGGTACCGTCCTCGATCGCCTGGAGCAGTGCCGCTTCGCGCCCGGGCCGCACCCGGGCTGTCACCAGATACCGCATCCCTCCATCCTACCAGGCCGGCCCTACCAGCCCGGAGCGATGAAGAACCCCATCACCCAATCCTCCTGCGGCCGCTGGAACGGTTTCGCGGCGTAGAAGTGGAGGACGGCGAAGCCGCCGAGGAGCAGGCGCACCGAGACGCCGGCGCTCACCACCGGCACGCGCTCGAAGGACTTTTCCTCGAAGCGGAGCTTGGGCGTCGTGTCCGCCGTCCATGCCGTCCCCGCATCGACGAAGGCGGCCAGCTCGACGGGCAGGAACCGCGTCTGGAAGAGACCGAACCCCTGGGTGCCGACCAGCGGGTAGCGCATCTCCAGGTTGAGCACGCCGATCCGGCTCCCCACCAGGCGGTCGAACTCCGGGCAGGCTCCGGGGTCACTCGGGTCGGCCGAGCACTCCGACAGGTCGATGCTCCCGATCTCGTATCCCCTGACCAGCGTCGGATAACCGACGTAGAGCGGCACCAGCCGGTCGTTCTCCGCATCCGTGCCGTAGCGGCCCACGTGCATTCCGCGGACGGCGAACGTCAACGGCCGCGCGAAGAAGTAGCGCCGGTAGTCGAGCGTCAGCGACTGGAAGGTCAGGTCGCCGAAGGTCGGCTCGACCTCGAAGCGGTAGCGCCAGCCGCGCACCGGCGAGGTGAAGCCGAAATAGCTGTTGTCCCCCACGAGAGCGAGCGAGCCCTGATAGAGCTGCAGCCCCGGCGGCGCCGGCAGGCCGTGCTCGTTGCGGTCGATCACCTGGTCGCCCACCACGACGAGCTGCTCCACCTTGTTGCTGTAGCTGAGCCGGGTGACCCCGAGGCTCGCCTCGATCCGGCGGGTGGTGGAGAACGGATAGCGGGTCAGCGCGAGAGCCTGATCTTCGGTCACCGTCTGCCGGACCTGCTCGTAGATCGTCGCCTGCGTGGGCGTGCCGTCGACGTCCACGGTCCCCTCGCTCGCCGAGGTGAAGGCTGAGACGTAGGGGATGTGCCCGCCCGCCGCGCCCCATTGCAGGCGGTTCGCCTGGCTCAGGTAATACCCCTGGGCACCGAACTCGTCCAGGGTGCCCGTGCCTCCCTGGATCGAGAAGCCGACCTCGTGCTCGCCGAGGGTGTCGCTCAAATAGGCGGTGACGTCCCCGCCCACCTCGGTGCCCAGCGTGCTCACCCCGACGCCCACCGCCGGCCCGACGAAATCCAGCTGGAGGCGGCGCTTGTAGCCGGCCACCTCCGGCTCGATCTGCGGCAGCGGCTCCGGATGGCCGAGGTAGCCCGCCACCAGATCCTGCGGTCCCGCCCCCAGCGGAGGCAGCTGCGCGGCCCGCGCCTCCTCGCCCCGGGCGGCCTCGGCGATCACCGTCTCGCCCCGCGCCTCTCCAGCCTCCAGCGCGTGGATCCGGTAGTCCGTGTTGTCGAAGACCGTGAACATCACCCGGCCGCTCTGCTCGGCGACCGTGAGCGCCGGGGACAGCCGCGCGATGCCCGTCACGCCCGTGGTCAGGCGCGTCACCCGGAAGATCTCGCCGCTGTCCATCGCCATCCGGTAGAGGTCGCTCACCCCGGCGCCGTCCGAGATGAAATAGAGATCGCGCCCGCCGGGGCCGAACTTCGGGTTGAAGCGGTTGCCGCGCTCGATCGTCCCCTCCGCCGGCACGACCTGGCTCACCTTGCCGCTCGCCACGTCGATCCGCCAGATCCCCATCGACGCCCGGGTCAGCGCGGTCGCGTCCCCGCCTGGTCCGGCCTCCGCAGCGCGGTCGGAAACGAAGACGATCGACGTGCCGTCCGGCGCCCATTCGGGCTGCAGATCGGCGTAGATGTCATTGGTCAGGCGGCGCACCCGGCCGCTCTCCAGGTCGAGGAGATAGAGATCGGTGATGCCGCCGGCCGAGCCGGAGAAGACGATCGACCGGCCGTCCGGAGACCACGCCGGGTTCCACATGCCGCCCACGCCCTCGGCGTTGTAGCGCCGCCGCTCGATCTTGCGCGAGCCCACGTCCACGATGGCGATCTCGTTGTCCCCGCGGGCGAAGACGACGAAGGCGAACCGGCGGCCGTCCGGCGACCAGCTCCCCGACGAGTCGAGGAAGCGCAGCGAGTCGAAGTGGGAGTCGGAGTCCTCGGACAGCAGCTTGGTGCGGATCTCGCCAGTCCGCGCATCGGCCAGGTAGAGGTCGAAGGTGAACAGGTTGCGGGTCGACAGGAAGGCGACCTGGCTCCCGTCCGGGCTGAGCACCGGCGAGATGTAGTAGTCGATCGAGTCCTTCTCCCGTGGCAGGATGCGCGTGCCCACGGCGGAGGGAGGCTGGCGCCGCTCGAGCACGGGCGCATAGGCCTGGCGGATCGCGGTGCGCCAATCCTCCGACAGGGTCTTCACGTCGGTCCCGAGCACCTCGGCCACCGCACCCTCGAAGCCGATCCGCACCCCGCGGGCAAAGAGCCGGCCGACCGCGAGGTCGCCCCAGCGGCCGCCGATGTAAGCCCAGAGGGCATGCCCCCAGCGGTACGGGAACAGGCGCGGATCGCGCGACAGGTCCTCGACCTTGGGCAGGGCGTCGCGGGCCAGGGCGTCGCGCAGCCACATGGAGGTCTGGACCGACTCGCGGCCCAGGGACAGGTACTCGGCCATCCCTTCGACGAACCAGAGCGGCACATCCACCGGCGCCGCTCCCATCGACTGGCCGCCCTGTCCGCCGTGCGGATCGCGCAGGATGTCGTACTGGAAGACGTGGGTCAGCTCGTGGCCGAGAACGTGATCGGTCTCCTCGTAGTTCCCGGTCATCGGGAGGACGACCCGGGTCTTCATCCCCTCGGTGACGCCGCCGGTCCCCTGGCTGATCAGACCGCTGACCACGTTCGTCTGCTGGAAGTCGCTGTGGTCGGCGTAGAGGATGATCGACTTGCGCTCTTTGAACTCCCTGTCGAAGACCGACGACAGGCGGACGTACCATCGCTCAGCCATCCGCGCGGCGTCACGGACCGCCCGCTCCTCTTCCGGATAGTAATAGATGTCGAAGTGCTCGGTCTTGAGCACCCGCCAGTCGAAGCTCTCCCATTGCACCTTGTTGCGGCCGAAGTACTGGGCGGATACGCTGGAGGGGAGGGAGGCGAGGGCGAGCAGGACGAGGATGGAGGTGAACGTTGTCCGGCGCGAGACGATCGCTGGAATGAGCATCGGTCCTCCTCTGAGCTATTGTAGCCGAGGCCCCTCACCCCCGTCCCCTCTCCCATCCCCTCCCACCCCTGCCGGGAGAGGGGCGCCACCGCCCAAACTTGGCTTCGACCCTACAGATGCGTGGCCTCTTCCCCCTCTCCCGGCGGAAGGGAGGGGGTGGGAGAGGGGGCCAGGGGGTGGGGGGCCCGCTTGAACGCCAGCCGGATTCCGTCGAGCTCGGCCAGAGCCCAGAGCTTGAGGCCCCTGGCGAACATGCGGAAGGGAGCCACCTGGAGGTTGTAGAAGGCTGAGATGCGCCGGCCGTCGTTGCGCCGTCCCGCCTCCCCGGCGGCGCGGCGGGTGAGCGCCAGGGCCTTGAAGCGCCGGTTGTAGATGCGCATCACATGGTAGGAGAGGAACGCCGGCTTGGGGCCGAGCACCGGCATCCAGAAGAACCTGCCGAAGAACCGGTAGGAGGGGATCACCACGAAGATGTAGTACTGCGCGGTCTCGATGAGGAACGCGGCCGTCAGCAGGTCGTGCTCCCCCATGTAGAAATACTTGTCCTTGTAGATCGAGTCGAAGAACCGCCGGTAGGAGCGCAGGAAGACCTCGTTGTGCTCGGCGATGCGGCGCCCCACGTCCTCCCCCGCCGCCTGCGCCTTGACGATCTCGACCGTGGCCTCGACGGTGAACGAGGCATGGTCGAGCCCCGGCGAGTAGTAGGGATCGAGGAACGCCGCCGCGTCGCCCAGGAGCGCCCAGCCGTTGCCCATGTACTGGCGGGAGACGTAGGCGAGGTTCGAGTAGGTCCGCAGGTCCTCGGAGCCCATCCGCGCCCCCTCCAGGAGCTCGGCCATCAGGGGATTGGAGCGCAGGAAGTCGAGATAGTCGCGCTCCAGGTTCTTCCCCCGGTCGAGATGCATGATCCGGGTGTCGAAGACGACGCCGACGCTCGTTGCGCCATGCCCGAGGGGGATGAACCACGTCCACGATCCGAATCCCATGTAGTGGTTCGTCGACAGCCGGCGCGAGCCCACGTTGCCGCGGGAGAGCGCGAGAGGTCCGCGGGCCGCGACGTCGTCAATGTGGCGGACGTTCTCCCACCGGCACCAGACCGCGGCCGTGGGGTGCTCCTGATTGCGCTCGATCAGGCCGAGGCGCTTGCCGAGGAACGTGGCGCGGCCGGTGGCGTCGAGCACCCAGCGGCAGGCCACGGTCTCGACCTCGCCGCCGTCCCGCTCGAAGGTGACCCGGTGGTCGAAATCGCCGAGCTCGACGTCGCGCACCCGGGCCGGCCGGGCGAGCTCGGCCCCTTCGGCGACCGCGGTGGCCAGGATGTGCTCGTCGAGCACGTCGCGCCGCAGCTGGAACGAGGGGACGGTGCTCCGCAGGTAGGGACCCGACTCGCTCGCCTCGGCATGGCTGTGGACCTTCTCGTTCGAGAACCAGTAGCGAAGCCCCTCCTTGGGGAGATGCTCCAGCTCCAGATGGCGCCACAACGCGAGCCGCCGGGTGAGAAACATCCCCGACATCTCCGTGGTCGCCTCCCCCACCTTCGCATCGAACGCCGTCGCCTTCTCGACCACCAGCACCGACAGCTCCGGCCGGTCCCGCCGCAACAGCACCGCCGCCGCCGAGCCGCTGAACGCACCGCCCAGGATGACGACGTCGTAACGCTTCGGGATGCAGGGCGAGGTTGGGAGCGAGGGTTCCATGGCTGGAGGGGAGTCTAGCAGGGGATGTGGCCTCCAGAGTGCTATCCTAAGATGTCTATTGTTGAGGAGAGACCCGTGGATAGAGAACCTGCCATCCGGAACCTGACGATCCAGGGCTTCCGCAGCATCGCAAGCGAGCGGATCGAGCTCGACAACCCGACCTTCCTCGTCGGGCGGAATGGCGCCGGAAAAAGCAACATCGTCGACGCGTTCGCCCTCCTCGGCGAGGCGATGACCCGCGCCCTCCCCAATCTCATCTCTGCCCGGGGAGGCATCACAACCGTCTTCCACAAGGCACCGGGAGCAGGTTACCCCCTTGACTTGGGTCTGGAGGTCGAGCTCGGTTCCGTCAGCGAGGAGATCAAGAGCGGTACCTATGGCTTTCTGACACGAGCGACCTCGGAAAGACATTTCCACGTCGTGCGGGAGAGATTCTCGGCGGGCGCCGTCAGCTTCGACCGCCAAGGAGGGCTCAACCTCCCGGGGCCCTTTCTCGATCATCTCCCGCAGCCTCACACAGAGCCCGACTCCCTACTGCTTCCCATCCTGAGCGGAGTCGAGCATTATGCGCCGGTCATTCGTGCTCTCTCGGCCATTCGCGCGTATGACATCAACCCGGGCCGGCTCCGTGAGCCGGCCGCTCCAGACAAGGGCCTGACTCTTCTCCCTGATGGGAGCAACGCAGCCAGCGTCCTCCAGGAGATTCGCTCGTCGTCTCCCGACGATTTTCAGGCCATTTCCGATTTCTTGAGCGTTGCGCTCCCATATTCCGTCGAGATCCGATCGACTCTTCATTCCCCGAGCCGCTTGGCGTTGGAGATGATTCAGACCTCACGGCGAGGACAGATCACTCTCGAAGCCGTCAGCGCATCCGAGGGTATGCTGCGCCTCCTTGGCCTGCTTCTCACCATCTTCCAACCCACGACGCCGTCGGTCCTCCTGATCGAAGAGCCCGAGGCGACCATCCATCCAGACGCGCTCGGCATCGTCGTCGACCTCCTGCAACTCGCAACGCAGCGGAGCCAGGTGATCGTCACGACACACAGCCCCGAGCTCCTGGATGCAAAGTGGATCGGAGACCGCCACCTGCGGGTCGTCCACTGGGAGGACGGAGCGACCTGGGTCAGCCCCATCGCGGTCGGAGCCCGCCAATCTCTCCAGGACCACCTCATGGGCGCCGGGGAGCTCCTGAGAGCGCGTGCCCTTGATGCGCCCCCCCTGGCTCGGACGGAACAAGAGCCCGTCCTCTTCGAACGCGCCAAGTGAGAATTCAACCGATTGTCGAAGGCGCCGGAGAAACGGAAGCGCTCCCCGAGCTTCTCCGGCGTCTGCGGGATGCAAGCGGGGCTTATGCCCTGACCTTCAACAAGCCTCTCCGCAGGAAGCGCTCGGAGCTGGTCAACGAAACGCCGCTTCGGAAGGCGGTCGGTCTCGCACTCCGGCAGGGGTGTGAAGGCATTTTGATTCTGTTCGACAGCGACAAAGATTGTCCCCGGGTGGTTGCGCCCCAAGTCCAGACATGGGCACGGTCCGAAGCGCCAGGGGTTCGTTGTGAAGTCGTCCTCGCGCACTGTGAGTACGAGGCCTGGTTTCTCGGATCCCTCGAATCTCTGCGGGGGCGGCGGGGACTCTCCGGCGATGCCATTTCTCTCGCGGACCCCGAATCTGTTCGAGGCGCCAAAGAGCGGCTCCAGGCGATGGGGGAGCTTCGACGATATGCACCGACCCGTGATCAGGCCGCCCTGACCGCTCTCTTCGACCTGGCCGCCGCCTACCGCAGCTGCCGGTCGTTCCGCCGGATGGTCCGAGCCTTCGGCCTCCTCGCCGAAGGAGTCGGCGTCCCACTCACCGACTGGCCTCCGCCCTCCTGGCTGACAGCCCCCTGATCCGCCCGAACGCCCGGTGATAGGCTCCCGGGATGCACGAGACCATCGCTTCGCCTCTTGCCGCCTGGGAGAACTTCTACGTCATCATCGGCGGCGCGGCTGCGGCTCTCACCGGCCTCCAGTTCGTCGTGATCGCCCTGATCCACGAGGTGGGAGCGCGGAGCAGCCATCGGGAGATCGCCGCGTTCGGCACTCCGCAGATCGTCCATTTCTGCGCCGCGTTGCTCGTGGCGGCGACTCT
>DASPXX010000197.1:0-24261 GCA_035637095.1 Thermoanaerobaculia bacterium | reverse complement strand
AAGGCTTCAACAACAAAGCCAAACTCGTCACAAGAAGAGCCTTCGGTTTCAGAACCTTCCGCGCCGTGGAAGTTGCGCTCTACCATTCACTTGGCGCTCTACCCGAACCCAAACTCACCCACAAATTCTGACGAGGAGGCGGTTTCGCTTTCCGGGGGCTCCGGCCGCGGAACGGCTGCAGATTGAACTCGGCGAGCTTCTCCGCCCGGATGCCATAGTGCTGCTTGACGGCGGAGCGCAGGACGCTCGCCAGCCGCTGGCATTCGGTCAGGAGGGTGTCGAGCTGCTTCGACGCCTCCTGCTTGCTCGCCACGAGCGCCAACTGCTGCTTGGCCGCCTCGTAGAGACGGGCCAGCAGCCCCTCGAACTGGAGCCGGCTCTGCTCCAGCTGCGGAAGGTCCGCGGCGTTGGCGGCGAGCGAGGCGGCGAGCTGCTGCAGGGTGCCCAGCTTGGCGGCTTTGGTGGTTTCGTTCGACATGTTGCTCTTCCTTTCTTGAGCCTGTCGGCTCGTAAAGCTCCGTGTCCCGATTCACTCCCCCATTAGAGCGGACCGGTTCACGAAGCGAAAAACAAGCTTAACTCGTCCCAGATAACGCTATTTCCCCGGAGATAAGCTGAACCCGCCACGATGCAAGCTTATCTGCGGCGACTTAACCTTATCCCGCCCGCGGTAAGCTTATCTCGTCCCAGATAACGCTATCTCCCCGGAGATAAGCTTAACCCGCCGCGATGTAAGCTTATCTGCGGCGACTTATCCTTATCTCGCGTGCGATAAGCTTATCTCGCCCCAGATAACGCTACTTCCCCGGAGATAAGCTTAACCTGCCGCGATGTAAGCTTATCTGCGGCGAGTTAACCTTATCTCGCGCGCGATAAGCTTATCTCGTTCCAGATAACGCTATTTCCCTGGAGATAAGCTTAACCTGCGGCGACGTAAGCTTATCTGGGCCGACTCCGCGCTCCACAAGCCTACCCAAGTCTCGCCGGCCGTCCGCGGCGGGTTTCGTTGACCCGGGTCAGCCCTCCGCCCGCCGCGGCCTGAGCCAGGGGCCGTGGCCGGCCATCTCGCTTGTCTCCTCCCTGGAAAACCGGGCACACTGCGGGCCAGAGAGATCTTTTTGACCCGGGTCAATCCTGATCCGCGGATGGACATCTCTCCGAGAGGAAGGTGGTCATGTCTCGCGCCGCCCGATCCCGCGGCGAGCCTCGCCGAGCTGGGATACAAGCAGGCGCTGGAGCAGTACAGCCGGCAGGTCCTCGCGGCCGGCTACGCCCAGGGCAAGGGCCAGATCGCCGAGGCCAGCCGCCTGCTCGGCATCACCCCCGCCAGCCTGCGCGCCAAGTTGAAGGGCCTTCTCTCCGGCGCCGAGGAGTGAAGGGGGTCCCCGCGGATGAGATTTCTCAGCGCACCTCCCCTCCCTTCGGAGGAGACGGTACCGTCACCTTCTTCGGCGGATTCTTCGCCAGCTCCTTCAGGAGGTAGTCGATCGCCGCCTCCAGGCTCGGGTCTTTCCCCTTGGCGATGGCGTCGGGGCGGTCGATGACCTCGATGTCCGGCGCCACGCCTTCGTTCTCGACGGCCCAGGTGCCCTCGGTCGTCAGGAAGCGGAACGAGGGCGTGCTGAGCTGGCCGCCGTCGAGGAGAGTCGGCGAGTTGTTGAGACCGATGAGGCCGCCCCAGGTGCGGGTGCCGATCAGCGGTCCCAGGTTCAGCTTGCGGAAGTAGAACGGCAGGGCGTCGCCCCCCGAGCCGGCCAGCCCGTTGATCAGCATCACCTTCGGCCCGGCGTTCACGAAGCCCGGCGTGCTGTAGAAGTCCGTCCCGCGGGCGACCCAGTAGTTGAGCAGCGGCCGGCTGAGCAGCCCGATCATCGTGTCCGGGACGAAGCCGCCGTTGTTGTAGCGGTCGTCGAGGATCAGGGCGTCCTTGTACGACTGGGCGTAGAAGGCCTTGAACAGCTCGCGGTTGCCCGCGATGGCCGTATCGGGCAGGTGGATGTACCCGATCCGCCCGCCCGAGGCCTTCTCCACCTTCGCCCGGTTCGTCTGGACCCATTCCAGGTAGCGCGGCCCCTGCTCGCTCGCCACCGGCCGCACCCGGACCTCCCGCGCCCCGTCCTCCGAGGGACGGCCGTTCACCCGCAGCGTCACCACCCGCTTCGCCTTGTTCTGCAGCAGCTGGTAGAAGTTGTCGACCCCCCTGGTCGTCTGCCCGTCCACCGCCAGGATGAAGTCGCCGGTCTCGACGTCCACTCCCGGCTCGGTCAACGGCGAGCGGAATTCCTCGTGCCAGTTCTCGCCCGGGAAGATGTGGGAGATCTTGAAATAGCCCGACGGATGCGCCTCGACCTCGGCGCCCAGGAGGCCGTTCTCCACCCGCTCGACGCCCGGCTCGTTCCCCTTCTCCACGTAGACGTGGCCGGCCGAGACCTCTCCGCCCAGCTCGCCCAGGACGAAGTCGAGATCCTGCCGGCTCGCCACGTAAGGGAGCAGCTCGCCGTAGCGATCGCGCATCCGTTTCCAGTCGACCCCGTTCACCGCCGGGTCGTAGAACCAGTCGCGCATCCCGCGCCAGGCGTCGGCGAACATCTGCGCCCACTCGGCGCGCGGGTCGATGCGGAGCTCCAGCTTTTCCATCGGCAGCTTGCCCGACCCCGGGTTCTGCCCCGGCCGCGGATCGATGATCCCATAGGTGTTCCCCTGCTTGTAGAGGATCTTCTTGCCATCGGCCGAGAGGTCGTAGACCTGAAGCCCGGAGAGGATGACCTCTTCCTTCTCCTCGTCCAGGTCGAACCGGCGCAGCTGCGGCGTACCGTCGTGGGTCACGATGTAGTAGACGGCTCCCGGGCCGGCCAGCAGGGTGTTGTAGACCCCCGGATCGACGGGGAGCGCCCGCACCCGCTGCTCGAACCCCTCGGGATCGATGCGCACCGGCTCGGGCTTCCCCCTGGCGGGCTCGTCTTTGGCTTGCTTCTTCGCCTCTCCCGCCGGCTCGTCGTCGCTCTGCGGCCGCAGGAGGGCCGGGCCGTCCTTGGCCAGGATCCCGACGTAGACCCGGGTCGGCTCGGTGTAGACGTAGGCCTGCTCGAACCCGCTCAAGGTGATGTTGAAGTCGCGGTCCGAGAGGAAGAAGAGGTACTTGCCCGTGGGATCGAAGACCGGCTCCGCCTCCTTCGTCGAGTCCGAGGTGAGCTGCCATCCCTTCTTCTGATCGAGCGACCAGACCCAGATCGACGCGAGCTGCGACGCTCCGGTCTTGGTATAGGTCAGCCAGCGCGAATCGGGCGACCACTGGTAGTCGATGATGTCGAAGCGGTGCCCCTGGTCGACGTCCACGATCCGCCCGCTGTCGACCTCGACGTAGCGCAGGCGGAGCTCCTTGTCGGAGAAGGCGATCTTTTTCGAATCGGGCGACCAGAGCAGGAAGTTGCGCCAGGAGTCGCCGCCGCGGGTGACCTGCCGCTCCTCGCCCGAGCCGTCGCTCGGGCGCACCCAGACCTCGTACTCGCCGGTGCGGTCGGAGAGATAGGCGATCCAGCGCCCGTCGGGCGACCAGCCGGGAGTCATCTCGCGGATTCCGGACGTGGCGGTCAAGTTGCGGATCTCGCCGTGCTCGGCCGGTACGGTCACGATGTCGCCGTGGGCCTCGAACACCGCCCGCTTGCCCGTCGGCGATGGACGCATCCACTGGATGTCCTTGGTGACGTTGGTGAAATAGGGGAGCGCCTGCGGCAGGTCCCCCTCGATGCGGATCGTCAACCGGCGCGTTTGACCGGAGGCGGGATCGAGCAGCCAGATCCAACCGCCGCTCTGGTAGACGATCCGGCGGCCGTCGCCGCTCGGCCAGAGGACGTCCCAGTCCTTGCTGGTCGTCACCCGGCGCGGTTGGGACTTGGACTTCAGATCGAGCGCGTAGAGCTCGAGGCGTCCCGCTTCGCGGTCGGAGGTGAAGTAGAGGGTGTCGCCGATCCACACCGGCAGGTCGTCCGTCGCCGGGGAGTCGGTGACCCGCTCGGCCGTGTCGTGCGCCAGGTCGTAGACCCAGATGTCCGGGGCGCGGCCGCCGCGGTAGCGCTTCCAGGTGCGGAACTCGCGCATGATCGGCGTGTAGGCGACCCGGGTGCCGTCGGGCGAGAAGGTGGCGCCGCTCCCTTCCGGGATCGGCAGGGGCTTCTCCATGCCGCCGGCGGCCGGCACCAGGTACGGGCGGCCGAGCCGCTCGGTGTAGGGGACACGGTGGGCCCAGAAGAGGACGTCTTTGCCGTCCGGCGTCCAATCCAGGACCTGGTTGTCATAGCCTGCGCGCAGCGGGATCTCCCCGACCTCGTTGTAGAAGGTGAGCTGGCGCGAGTTGCCGCCGTCGACCTGGATGACGTGGATCTGCCGGTTGCCGCTGTACTCGGCGGTGAACGCCACTTGCCGGCCGTCCGGCGAGAACTTGGGGAAGAGCTCCTCGCCGGGATGCGAGGTCAGCCGCCGGGCGACCGCGCCGGACGGGGTGGACGCCTCGTCGACCTTGGCCAGCCAGAGGTCTCCGGCATAGCAGAAGACGACCATGTCCCCATGGACGTCGGGATAGCGCAGCAGACGGGTGCCCCCGGCGTCATCGGCCTTGGGCTGCGCCCCGGCGAGGGCCGCCGCTGTGAAGAGGACGGCCGCGAGAGAGATCACTTTGCGCACGAACGCTCCTTTCCGGGCGCCGCCAGCACGACCGGCCGGGCGGCAGCCGCGAGCTCGATTCCCTCCTCCTCGAGCCGGCGGATCAGAGTCAGGAGGATCTCCTGCTGCCGGTTCAAGTGGAGCACGTAATCGGTCGAGAGGACGAACCAGACCGCCTCGAAGTCCAGTGACGAGGCGCCGAGCCGGACGAAATGGGCGCGGTCGAAGCGCAGCTGGTCCAGCGGCTCGACGATGCCGCGGACCATCGCCGGGATCGCCTCCACCTTCTCGACCGGAGTGTCGCAGGACACCCCGAAAGTCAACACGACACGGCGGTCCCCCATTCTCGCGTGGTTGCGGATGCGGCTCTGCAGGAGGTCGCCGTTGGGGAAGACGAGCTGCTCGCCGGAGACGCTGCGCAGGTGGGTCGTCTTGAGGCCGATCGACTCCACCTTGCCGGTGAATTCCCCCACCTGGATCGTCTCGCCGACGACGAACGGCTTGTCGAGGACGATCGAGACCGACGCGAAGAGGTCGCCCAGGATGTTCTGGAGCGCCAGGCCGATGGCGATGCCGCCGACCCCGAGCCCGGCGACCAGGGTGGTGACGTTGACCCCGAGATTGTCCAGGGCCACCAGGGCGACGACGGACCAGACGGCGAGCTTGGCGACGAAACCGGCGGCGCCGATCAGGGTGACCGAGGCGGCGTCCGAAACCAGCCGGCGGCGGCGGGTGTGCTCGACCCAGAAGTTGATGGCGACCAGCAGCCAGAGGCTCACCTGGAGCAGGAAGGCGAGGACCGCCGCCGTCCGCAAGATCGCCTCCAGCCGCCCGCCGTGCGGGAGGCACAGGCTCCCCAGCCAGAGCACGACGACGAAGTAGAGAAGGCGGCGGGTCCGCCGCACGGTCTCGACGAAGAAGTCGTCGACGACGGTCTCGGTGCGGGCCGCGACCGCGCCGAGGCGGCGGACGATCAGCCGCTGGATCAGCAGCAGGAGCAGGAAGGTCCCGGCAGCGACGCCGGCCGCTGCGACCCAGGCGCGCACCGGATTGCCGAGGACCTCGGCTACCCACATGGTGCGAAGTGTGCCACGAACTCGCGGATCGTCTCCGGGTCCCCGATCGTCCCGGTCAGGTCCACCTCCGCGTTGGGCTTGCCCGGGGCCGGATCAGGGGCGAACCAGACGCCCATGCGGGCGCGGTTGTCGCCGGGACAGTCGAACGAGAAGAAGGTCATCAGGCTCTCCCGGCGCGGAGTCTCCGGAGTCTCCGGCTCGGCCTCGGCCGTGCGATCGCCGAGATCCGTGGTTTCCGGCGCGGGCTCGCGCTCCGCCGGCGCCGCCTTGCCATCGCCCGGCGGCCGTGGGGGGGCTGGCGGCTCCGGCGGCTCCGGAACACCGGTCATGGCGTCGCCGCGCGAGACCACATAGAGGATGCTCTGGCCGTCGACCTCCACCGTGCCGCGCTTCAGCACCCGCTTGGGATCGATCTTCGCGTCCGAGCGCCTGATCCACCGCGGCGCCTCTTTCGTCTCGCCGCGCATCCAGCGCAGGAGCTCCCTCTCGTTGCTGAACCAGGAGTTGAAGCTCATGAAGATGAGCCCCCGGTGCCGGAACGCCCGGCCGTGCCCCGCCCTCCCCGGCCGCGGCTCCTCGTCGCTCAGGATCGCCATGTCCATCAGCATGGGGATAGAGACCGCGCCGGCCGGGTAGTACCCCTCCGGGAGCTCGCGCCAGCGCAGGATCTCCCGGGTCGCCGCCATGCGGGCCGCCGGGTCCTTGAACGTCCGCTCGATCTCCTTGCCCTTGCGGTATCCGAACCAGGTCATGCCCACGATGCAGGCCATCACCACCATCACCAGCGCGCCGCAGCCGCAGCCCAGCCAGCCCAGGGTCGAGGAGGTCGAGGAACGGGAGGGACGATTCGGGTCCATGACATCTCTTACGCACCGGCGCCGGGTGAGTTTCCCGAAGCGCTCTCGGGCGGATCACATCCTCTCGGGGACCGGCACTCCGAGGATCTCGTTGACGCTCTCCAGGCCGCGGCGGAAGATCAGGATGGCGGCCAGGCGCGCGCTCCGCACCTGCTCGTCCGTCTCCTGGAGAATCGGATGCTTGTGGTAGAGCGCGTTCAGCCGCTGCGCCAAGCCCAGCGCGTGGCGGGCGATGAGCGACAGCTCCAGGCTCTCCGCGGCCTTCGCGGCGGTCTCGCCGGTCTGCGCCACCTCCAGGATCAGGTCCCAGAGGTCATCGGCGAACGTCTCAGCCGGCAGGGAGGCGACCTCGCCGGGGCCGAGATCGTCGGCGAGCCCGGCCTCGCGCAGCTTGCGGCGGATGTTCTTCACCCGCACCAGCGAGTACTGGAGATAGGGTCCCGAGTCCCCTTCGAAGCTCAGCGCCTCGTCGAAGTCGAAGGCGATGACCCGGTTCGTCGTCGCCTTGGCCATGAAGAAGCGCAGGGCCGCCACGGAGATCTGCCGGGCGAGGGTGTCGAGCTCCGCGCCTCCCAGGTCGCGGTTGCGCTTCGAGATCTCCTCGCGGCTCTTGGCTTCGAGCTGGTCCAGGAGGTCGTCGGCCTTGACCCCGATCCCCTTGCGGCCGGACATCTCCAGTGATTTGCCAGGCTCGCTCTCGTCCTCGATGTAGCCGAGGACCCGGGCGGTGGCCGGCGACAGAGTCACCATCTCGTAGGCGAAGTGGATCGAGCGCTCCGCCTCCTCCTTGTGGCCGAGCGACTGGAGGCCGGCGCGGACGATCTTCTGGAGATAGCTCTGGCGGGCGTCGATGACGTTGATCACCCGCCGTCCACGGCCGAACGGCGGATGCTCGGACGTCCCCTCCCCCTCGGACACGGTCTCCCAGACCCCCTCCTCCGGCCAGACGCCGTAGGCGAAGTCCTCGCCGAGAAGGCCGAACTTCCAGAGCTGATAGGCGATGTCCTTGCCCACGTAGGTGACCGTGCCGTCCGAGCGGATGATCACCTTGTCCGGATCTTCCAGGCCGGCGAACTCCTCCGACTGCGACAGCGGCATCACCCAGCAGCCGGCGTTCTTCCCTTCCTTCTCCAGATGGACCGCCCCGGCCTCCTTGAGCTGGCCGAAGGCCTTCTCGAAGAAGCGGCGGTGGAGGATCTCGCTCTCGCGGGTCAGGAGGTCGTACCCCACGCCGATCCGCTGCATCGTGGCGAGGTGGCGGCGGACGATCCGGCGGGCGACCAGGCGCCCCATGTCCGCCCGCGCCCCCTGCCCGATCTCCATCTCGTGGAGGGTGGTCCGGCGCAGCGCCTGCCACTCCCTGTCCTCTTCATACCAGCGGCCGACCTGGCTGTAGAGGTCCCAGCAGTAATAGTCGAACGGCTCCGGGAGAGCCTCCACCTCGGCGAGGGAGAGGCCGCGGAGGTCGACGAAGCCGACGACCACGTCGGCGACCTGCACGCCGGTATCGTCGATGTAGTTCTGGACCTCCACCGGATGCCCGAGCGCCCGCATCGAGCGCGCCAGCACGTCGCCGAGAACGGCGTTGCGCAGGTGCCCGATATGGGCCGCCTTGTTCGGGTTGATGTTCGTGTGCTCGATGAGGACCTTGTCCTCTTGATTGTCCTTTCCGTCGCCCCCCAGGAGCTCGGCTTCGAGCAGGGCCGCCGCGACCGCCGGGCGGTCGAGCCAGAAGTTCAGGTAGCCGGCGCCCTGGATCTGGAGGTCGCGCACCCGCTCGGGGCGGGCGAGATGGGCGGCGATCTCCTCGGCGATGGCGCGGGGGTTCTTCTTGAGCGTCCGGGCGAGCTGCATGGCCGCGGGAGAGGCGAGGTCGCCGAGCTCCCGCCGGGGCGGGACTTCCAGGACCGGGGCGTGCTCCACGCCGAACCTCTCCCGGATCACGCGGGCGATCTCGCCGGCCAGCCGGGTTTTCAGCTCCGTCCACATGGCCGCGGCAGCATACACTATTGGGTGTAGAGGGCCGGCTGGTCCACGACCGGCCCAAGGGGGACCGAGTGCCCAAGAAGGAAGCCATGACCTCCCTGGTTGCAACCGGGGGAGAGCCACCGAAAGAAGAGACCGCCGGCAACCGGCTTGTCCTACCTCTGGAGAAGACGACGCTCGAGCTCGTCCAGGGGGACATCACGGACGTCGACGTCGACGTCATCGTCAATGCCGCCAATCAGCATCTGCAGCTCGGGTCGGGAGTGGCCGGGGCGATCCGAACGAAGGGGGGACCGTCGATCCAGGAGGAGTGCGACCGCATCGGCGGGACTCCGGTGGGAACCGCCGTGATGACCGGGGCAGGCCACCTCAAGGCCCGGCGGGTGATCCACGCCGTCGGACCGATGATGGGCGAGGGGGACGAGGACAAGAAGCTCGCCTCCGCGGTGCGCGCCGCCCTCGCCCTCGCCGACCGCCGCGGCATGAAATCCATCGCCCTGCCGGCGATCTCGACAGGAGTTTTCGGCTTCCCTCTCGACCGCGCCGCCCGCATCATGCTCACCGAGATCCAGCGCTTCCTCCAGGGAGGCACCAAGCTCGACCGCGTCGTCCTCTGCCTCTACGACGACGAGGCCTTCGGAGTGTTCAAGCGGGAGCTGCGGCGGGGGTTCCGGTAGGCCCTCCCTCAAGCCACAAAATACGCGCTCGCCCGGATCTGCAGCCGCGCGCGGGGCTCGAAGCCGCTGCCGAAGAGGGCGAAAGCGCTCGAGCTGCCGAGGACCGGCAGCACGATCCAGCCGTCGAAGCTCTCGCTGCCGGCATAGGGGGGAACCACCGGCTCGATCTCCGCGATCTTCGTCCAGTGGTCCTCATCCGGGTCGAAGCAGGCGCGCAGCTCGACGTAGGCGCGGTCGAGGTCGATCGTCCGCTGACCCGACGGGTGCCAGAGCGAGACCACGAAGCGCACCTCGTCGAAGCTGCTGGTGGGAAGAAACCCCTTGTTCTGGACCAGGAGCGGAAAAGAGAACGATCCCGAGGTGTCCGTGGCATAGATCTCGGGCGTGTGATCGAAGACCACCTGGCGCGGCGGCGTGTTCGATGGCGCGCTCATCTCCCCTCCTGCCGGCCGCGGCGGGCCAGCTCCAGCCCGCGGGCGATGCGCCGGCGGGTCTCCTCGTCATCGGCTCCCAGGAGCGGCGCGCCGATCCCGAACGCCGTGGCTCCGGCCGCGGCATAGGCCGGGATCTCCTCGACGCCGAAGCCGCCGGCGGCGAGCATGGGGATGTCCCCGAGCGGTCCCCGCATGACCGAGAGATAGGCCGGGCCGCCCACCGGCGGCAGCGGGAAGACCTTGACGACGTCGGCGCCCAGCTCGTGGGCTGCCACGATCTCGGTGGCCGTCAAGGCCCCCAGGACCAGGAACAGGCCGGCTTCCCGGGCGACGCGGGCGACCGCGGGATTGACGTTGGGCGTGACGAAGAACTGGGCGCCGGCCGCCACCGCCTCGCGGGCGCGGGCCTCGGTGGTCACCGTGCCCATGCCAATCCACGGCGGACCGTCCCCGTTATGCCCCTCGCGAGCACTGAGGATCTGACGGACAAGATCTGTAGCATCGGGGACGGAGAAGGTGATTTCGACCAGCTCGATCCCGGACGTGGCGAAAATTCTGGCCTGACGGGCCGCTTCGTCCCGTGAGGACGTGCGGACCACGCCGATGATCGGCGCCGTACGGAGGCTTTGAGCAACCTGCGGGCGGATTTGGACGGTTGTAGTCATGCGGGCGGGAGTTTATCATCCTCCTGCTCGACGGCTCGACCAGGTGAATTGGCCCTTTTGGGTGGGCAATTCATGCATAACGCGCTATGATTGCTAGTCCGAGGTGGACCGACCTGTTCAAACCAGGAAACGAACTCACGAATGGCTGTGCCTGACGAACCGATCGTTAGAGAGTCCCTGGACGAGCTCCTGCGGCGCCTGCGCCCCAGGCTGAAGCAGGTGCTTAGTCGATACCGGGTGCCGGCCCACGACGCCGAGGACCTGATCCAGGAAGCCCTCATCTCGACGATTCAGAAGTGGGAGACGATCCAGGATCCCGAAGCCTGGCTCCTGGTCACCCTGCGCAACCGCTGCGTGGTCTACTGGCGCAAGCGCCGCAACAGCCTCTACAACTCGGTCGACACCGCGATCCTGGAGCTGCTCTCCGAGCCGGTCGCGGCTCCCCAGGAGCGGCAGGAGCTGCTCTGGGACCTGAACCAGCTGCTCGACGAGCTGCCGGAGCGTTGCCGCAAGCTCCTCCAGCTGCGCTACGGTCTCGGCTACGACTCGGCCGAGGTCGCCGAGCAGATGGGCTATCACCCGTCGAGCGTGCGCAAGGTTGCCCGCCGCTGCATGGCCGCCCTCACCTACCAGATGGTCGTCCGCGGCTTCACCCCCGGAGACCCCGGCGACAGCGAGACGGGGTAGAGTCCCCCCTTCGGTAACGCCGGCTCAGGCGGCCCAGACCGAAGCTTTCTTCGCCCACGGGCTGTCGGTGAAGCGGGTCTGGAACGCCTGGGCGGTCTCCGCCAGGGCGCTCGGATCGCCGCTCGCCTTGTACTTCGCGACGCCCGCCCAGTACAGCGCCTCGGGCGCCACATCGGCGGCCGACGGGTCGTCCGCGAGCTCGCGGTACCGGCGCTCCGCCTCCGTCCAGTCGCTGCGGGCCTTGGCCGCCTGGGCCAGACCGAGGCGCAGCTGCGCGAGGAAGTCGGGTGCGGGGAGGTACCCCTCGAAGCGGTGCCGCTCGGCACCTTCGGGATCGAGGATCAGGATCGTCGGTGTCCACTGGGCGCCGAAGCGCTCGAACACCTCCGGCTGCTCCTTGATGTGAGCGCGGGCGGGAACGAAGTTTTCCGTGATGAATTTCGTGACCTCAGGGCTGGGGTAGACCTCGGCCTCCAGCCGAGCGCATCCCCCTCACATCGGCGCCGCGGTGAAGTCGAGGAGCAACGGCCGGCCGGTCTGCTTCGCCTCGCGAAGCGCTGCGTCGATGTCTCGCTGCCAGGTGATTTCCATGTCTGCCTCCTTTCTTCCAGGGAACAGAGGGGGAGCAATTCGCGTGCCGGTGGTGGCGCCCGCCGGTGCCGGGTGGGGGCATCGCGTCCCGGGGTTCTCTTGTGAAAGAATCCGGGCTCCGGAAAGGAGGGACCGAGCCCTGCGCAGAGTCGGAGTCTTCGGCTGGGGCCTGGTGACGCCCCGGTCTCCCAACATCCAGGCCTTCGCGAGGAACCTCGAGGCGGCCGAGAGCTGGCTGGCGCCGTTCAATGGCTACGGGCCGGACAACTTCCTGGTCGGCTGGCCCGAGTTCTCGTTCGACGACTACCGCAACTGGCTCGCCGAGCGGTTTCCACCCAACCGCTTCAAGCAGCTCCAGGAGAAGATGGATCTGCCGAGCCTCTATGCGATCGCCGCGTTCATCCAGTCCCTGGAGCAGAATCCCGGGATCGAGCAGGAGCTGACCCGTCTCGGAACCCAGGCTCATGTCTATGTCGGGACCGGGCTGGGCAATCTGGAGACGATCGGCGCCCAGGCGCTCCGTCTCTCCCGGGCGCAGCGCCGGTGGGACCGCTTCTGGGCCGAGCGCAATCCCGCGATGCTCGACGCCTCGGGCCGCGTCCCCGGCGATGCGCCGCAGCCGCCGGAGACGGTGGCGGATCCGGAGGACCGCCACGACGCCGAGGCCGCGTGGTGGCACTACTGGGCCGGCCGCTCTCCCGATTTTGTTATTTATTTGGGCGAGCTCGCTGAGATCGAACACATCGCGATCGAGGGTGAGGTCGAGTCCGCCAAGCTGAGCGTGCTCAAGGAGAAGCAGCGGCGGCAGCTGCAGCTCCAGAAGAAGTGGGGATTCCCCACGCCGCCCTGGCAGGCGGTGTCGGCCAACCTGGTGTGGAACATCCAGAACACGCCGGCGGCGCAGATCACGATGCTCGGCAGGATCACCGGCCTGGCGTTCGCGCCGGTGGCGGCCTGCTCCACCTTCGGCGTGTCGCTGAAGCTCGCCATCGATGCGATCGAGAGGGGCGAGGCCAAAGCGGTGGTGGTCGGGGCCACCGATCCCCCTCCCCATCCGATGACCGTTGGGGCGTTCTATGCCGCGCGGGTGATCTCCTCGGACGCCGCGGTCTCGAAGCCGCTGACCGGGATGCGCGGCACCCACGTGGCCGGCGGCTCGGTGGTCTGGATCCTGGGCGACCTCGAGCACATGCGGTCGCTCGGCTTCAAGCCGCTGGGCATGGAGCCGCTCGCCGTGGGGGTGAGCTCGGACGCGGACCACATCATCACGCCCTCGACCGAAGGACCGACGGCGGCCATCGATCAGGCCTTCGCGGCCGCCGGGGTCCGCCCGGACGAGATCACCACCTGGGACCTCCACGCCACGGCCACGCCGGGTGACTACAAGGAGGTGGCGACGATGCGCGGCATGGTCTCCGGCTCGGTGCTGGTCACAGCGCGCAAGGGGACCTTCGGCCACGGCATGTCGGCCGGCGGCGGTTGGGAGCTGACCGCCCAGTACCTCGGCTATGAGAGAGGAAAGATCTATCCGACCTCGATCCACCGCGGCGAGCTCAACGCGCACATCGCCGAGGTGCACGAGCTCTTCGCCTTCGACGAGCCCTGCGGCTTCCCGGCCGGTCCGGCCGGCAAGCTGTCGATGGGGATCGGCGGGATCAACGCCTGCGTGATCTCGCGGCCGTGGCCCGATTGAGCCCTCACCCCCGGTACGGGGCTTGCAGTGACTGAGGGGGGAATGGCGCGGACCTCTCCGTGTCTCTCGGTACTGAAGGAGGATTTTATGAATATATCGACCGGAAGATGGGCACTTCTGGGAGGGGGGGCCGGGCTCGGCGCCGGCCTCATGTACCTGCTCGACCCTGAAACCGGGCGGAAACGGCGGGCGGTCGCGCGCGACAAGGCGGCGCTCGCCTATTGCGCGGGCAGCAAGGCGCTGCGCCGATCCGATCTGGCAAAGCGAGGTCGCAAGGCGCTGCGCCAATCCAGCGACGAGCTGGCGAAGCGGAGTCGCAGCCTGGTCGCCGATGCCGCTTCGGCGTTGCACGTGAAGGGCCTTGCGCAGCCCTCGCTCACCGATCGTGTGCGCTCCAAGCTGGGGCTCTCGTCCAAGCGGCGGCCGACGGCCAGCCTGATCGCCGGGACCGCCGGCGGAGTGCTGGCGGTCGCCGGGCTGGTCGGAATGCTGCGGCATTGACCCTCACCGCCGGCCCGGGGGTGAGGGCCCTAATGCCGCCCCCGCTCCCGCGGCCGGTGGGGCGGCTCCATCTCCGCTTCCTTTTCCTCGCCCATCTCCGGCGTCCGGTTCGGCGTGCCGACCGAGTCCAACTCTTTCTCCAGGCGGGCTTCCGACACGTAGTGGATGCGGGGGTTCTTCTGGTACTTCTCCGCGTCGGCGATCATCCGGTTGAGGTGGCGCGAATGGCGGAAGTCGGCGACGAGCTGCATCACCTCCGGAAAGATCAGACCGCACACCGCCAGGATGAAGGCGACGGCTTCGTCCCAGATCGGGATGAAGGGCGCCTTCCAGATCAGGCCGCCGAGGACGAGCCCGATGAGGGTGAAGACCACCCGCGCCGTGGCATCCCCCCGGCGCCAGACGCCATAACCGGACTGCTCCAGGCGGGTCTGCTCGACCGCCTCCGGGATGTAGGCCGGCATCGAAGTCTCCAGCACCTCGCGCTCCAGCTCCTCCCAATAGCTCTCGGTACCGCCGTTTTCGACGTAGCTCTCGTGGACCTCGGCGAGCTTGCGGCGCGCCGCCTCCATCAGCCGGCCGTGCGCCTCGTTGGGCAGCAGGCCGCGCCGCACGTGCTCGCACTCCTGGAGCACCGCGAAGAGGACGTTCCCGAAATCGAACGAAGAGCCGGCGACGTTCAACATGGCCCGACCTCCTACTGCTGGCCCTGAGTGTTGTCCAGCACCTGCTGGCGGTACTGGAGGACGCCGAGCTGCTCCAGCTTGCCAAACTTTCCGCGCACCTGCTGAAAGAACTTGGATTGCACACCGAAACGGGGTGTCTTTACGGATTCGAGCATGGCTTTTTCACCTGAGGTGCATAGGGTGGGATCAAGACGATCTACGAAGGCGGTGGTCCGAAGTTGCGAGCCGATTCGCGGACGTGATTCGAGGCGCAGCGGTAGCCGCCGTTCAAGATCACGCTCCGCACGAGCGGCGGGAAGAGGTCGAGGTGGGCGCCGGAGGCCTCGAACGCCTCGGTGGCGGCGCGGTCGCCGCTCGGCAGGAGCGAGGAAAACCCCTCGGCGCGGAGGTGCCCGCCGCGGGTCTCGGCGACCACGTTGTTCCAGGTCAGGAGGAACTCTCCCTGGAGGCCGCCCGGGTCGCGGAGCAGCGCAAAGGGGATCTGGAGCAGGGGGAGGCGGCGGACGCGGAACCCGGCCGCGGCGAGGTGCTCCGCCGTGAGGTCGAGGAAGCTGTCGAGGTCGTCGGCGTGCGGGGTCCGCTGCGCCGCGGTCACGGCGGACGCGAGCTCGGAGCCGGTCGGCGCCAGGCCCCAGCCCGCGCGGAGGGCGTTCCATTCCACGGCCGGCAGGCGCGCCAGGAGCTCGCGGCCGGCGGTGACGTCCGAGACGAGGGCGGTCGGCGGGGTCTTGCGTCCAGGTTTCGGCAGCAGGGTGACCACCGAGTCGAGGTCGTAGCCGGCGCCGCCGCCGATCCGGCGCAGGAGGTCCGAGCCCGCGGCGGCGGGTCTTCCGGGCTCCGGCAGCGGGTGAACGAAGCGGACCGGCCGGCCCCAGAGGCCGGAGAGCTCCTGGGCGGCCTGCTGCGCGGCTTTGACGTAGCGCGCGATCCCCTCCGCGGTCCCGAACGTCTCGACCGGCACCCGGGAGAGGCCGAGGAGGGCCAGGATGCGCGGCTCCAGGGTGTGCAGTGTGATCCAGGCAGCCCCCTCGGCGGGCAGGATCTGGCCGTTGTGGAACGGCACCGGCGCCTCGGTCCAGGTGGTCCGGCCCCAGGCGCGGTCGAGCTCCTCCGGCAGGTCCTGCACCAGCTCGGCGCCCAGGAAGGCGTCATCCTCGCGTCCGGGCTGGACGTTGGGACGCACCAGCACGACGACACCACCGGCCGGTGAGCGCACCAGGGAGAACGGGTCGCGCGGCCAGGGGGAGTAGGAGCGGTCCGGCCGGGTTTCGAGGAGCCGCAAACGGAGGGCCGCGGCGCGCGGCGCGAGAGCCCGGTAGAGCGCCTGGTCGGTGAGCACGATGAGCTCGCGGTCCGGAGCGGCCTTGCGGACCGCGGAGAGGAAGCGGTCCGCCGTGGCGGCATCGAAGAAGAAGGAGGGCAGCGAGTAGATCGACGCGGCGAGCGGCAGCTCGGCGTCGTCGGCGAAGCGGAGGCCGGGAGCGTAGGGCACCCGCCGGTCGACGCGGAGGCCCTCACCCCCGGCCCCTCTCCCGCGAGCGGGAGAGGGGAGCAAGGCAAAGACCAGGACAACCAGCAGGCGCGCTGCGCGGCGGGCCGGGAGCGAGGGCTTCACTGCTTGATCGGTGGCGCCGCCGCTTCCGCCTTGAGCTCTTCGAGGCTGGCGCGCGCGACCTGGTCCTGGGGGTTGATCTGCAGAACCTTCTCGAGCAGCGCCTGCGCCTCGGCTCTCTCGTTCCGCGTCATCAGCAGCATGGCGAGGTCGTTCATCGCCGCCGTGTGCTGCGGTGCGAGCTGGAGGGTCCGGCGCAGGTCCCTCTCGGCCGATTCCCAGTTGTAGAACGCCATCTGCACGGCGCCCCGCAGGTAGAGGAGATCGGGCTCGTCCGGAGTCTGGCGGAGCGCGTCCTGGAGGATCTTGAGCGCCTCCTCCTTGCGGTTGAGGGTCAGGAGCAGCCGCGTCTCGAGCGCCCGCGCCTGGAGGTTCCCGGGCGAGGCGGCGAGATCGCGGCGCACCGCCGCCAGCGCCTTCTCGGCCTGGCCGGCGGCCAGGGCGACCCCGGCCTCGCGCATGTCGGCGGAGACCGCCGGGCCCGGGCCCTGAGCGGCGCGGAAGATCTCATCCATGCGGGCTCTCGCCTTGGCGGCGTCGTCCTTGCGGCCGCTCGCCTCCAGCGCCCTGGCCAGGGCTTCCCAGGCGGGAGGGCTCTGCGGATAGAGCTTCGTCGCCTTCTCGAGCACCGTCACCGCCTCGGCGGCGCGCCCCATCTCGGTGAGCAGCCCGCCGGTTTCGAGGGCGATGCCCATCACCGGCCGCGGATCGCCCGCCGCCGCCGCGTTGGCCGGGAGCTGGTCGGCGAACGGCTTCAGGGTGGCCAGGGCGCCGGCCTTGTCGCCCGCCTTGCGCTGTGCGCGGCCGAGCAGGAGCGCCAGGCCGGGGTGGCGGCCAGCGCGCCCCTGGAGCTGCTTCACGGCGTCCGCCGGCCGGTTGGCCACCAGGTAGGCCTCGGCGAGGGCGCGGCGGATCTCCAGGTCCATCGCCGGCGGATGGTTCTTGCTCAGGGGCTCGAGCAGGGCCATGGCCCCGGCGCCGTCCCCCTTCTGGGCCAGGATGCGGCCGCGCAGGAGCTGGATCGCCGGATCGTCCTTGGACACGCCGACCGTGTCGAGGAAGCTCTCCGCCTCCTCCGGGCGTTCGAGCTGCACCGCGAGCGAGGTCGCGGCGAGCCGCGCCTCGGTGTCCGCCGGGTGGGACGCGGCCCATGGATAGAGCAAGGAATAGGCCTCGACGAGATTGCCCTGGCGCATCACCAGGAGCCCGAGGTCGCGCGCGGCCGGCGAGTTTGGCGCCGTCTGGGCGGCACGCTGCAGATAGGTCACGCCGGCAGCGGTCTGCTTCAGGGCGAAGGCGGCCCGCGCCGCGTTGTAGAGGACGGCGGGATCGGCTTTCTCGGCATCGGCCAGCGGCTTCAGGACCGCCAGCGCCTCCTGGGCCTTGCCCTGCTGCAAATAGAGGGTTCCGAGCAGCGCGAGCCCCTGGGGCGAAGCGGCCTTGGCTGCGCGCTGCGTCTCGAGATCCCGGATCGCGCCGGCCACGTCGCCGGAATCCGCTTTCTTGATGGCGTCCTGGGTCAGCGGATCCATGGTGGGCTGCGGCGGTTTCTGCTGGGCGGAGACCGGCAGCGCGATCAGAATCAGAAGGGCGAGAGCGGTTCTTTTCATCGTCATGGGCAAGGGTTCCTCGTCGCGGATGGCATGGCTCTGCTGGAAGAAACACGACCCGGCCGGAGCCTGTTCCCGCGGAGCCGGTAGTCTAACCGCTCCGGCCTCGGGCGGTGCGATATGATCTGCCGCTCTCATGAGCCCGCGCCGCAGATCCTCCCGATCCCGCGCCAGGGGCGCTCCCCGATCCCGGCCCGAAGCGTCCGCCCCGGCCGCGCCCCAGGGTGAGCCGGCGCTCCCTGGCTGGCTCGGGGCCGCCGCCGTCGTCGCCCTGGCGCTCGTCGTGCGCCTGGCGGTTGGCGCGCAGCTCGCGGACGAGCCGCTCTTCCAGTCCCCGCAACTCGACTCGTTGGAGTTTCTGACCTGGGCCCGGCAGATCGCCACGGGAAGCTTTCCCTGGCCGGTGCCGCCGCCGCACGGCCTCGGCTATCCGGCATTCCTGGGCGCGCTCCTCTCCCTGTTCGGGGGATCGCTGGGCGCGGTGCGCGTGGTCCAGGCGTTCCTGGGTGCGGGCACCTGTCTGCTGACCGCGCTCGTGGGGAGCTGCGTCTTCGGGCGCCGCGCCGGGATCGCCGCCGGCATCGTCCTGGCTCTCCAGGGACCGCTGATCTATACCGAGGTGTCGCTCCTGGCGGAGGGGCTCCTCCTCTTCCTGCTGACCGGTGCGCTGGTGGTCTTCTACCGCGTTGGGCCGCCGCTGGCGCGCGGGGCCGGCGCCGGTTTCCTCGTCGGCTTGGCAGCCCTGGTGCGGCCGACCGCGCTCGTCCTGCTGCCGGTCCTCGCCGGGGGCCTCCTGCTCCAGCGCCGGAACGACCGGCGGGCCGCGGCCGGTGCCGCCGGTCTCCTGCTCGCCGCCTGCCTGCTCGTGGTGGGACCGGTGGTCTGGAAGATCTCGCGGGTCAACGGCGCCTTCGTGCCGATCCAGGGGTACGGCGGCCTCAACTTCTACATCGGCAACAGCCCGGCGGGGGAGGGCCTGCCGGCCAGTCGCCTGGGCCGGGGGTGGGAGAGGCTGGAGACCGAGGCGTTGCGCGCCGGCCACCGCTCCCCGGCCGAGCAGGACCGCTATTACCTGCAGAAGACGCGAGAGGAGATCGCCGCGCGTCCGCTGGCGTTCCTGGGCCTCTTGGCGCGCAAGGCGCTCTGGCTCACCCAGGCCGAAGAGGTGCGGGACACGCACAGCTACGCCTTTTTTCAGAGCCGGTCCTGGCTCCTGCGCCTTCTGCCCGGCTTCGGCCTCCTCCTCGCTCTCGCCGCCGCGGGCGTGGTGGCCGCCGTCCGCCGCGGCACACCGCGGCCGGTCCTCCTGGCAGCTCTGATTTTCTTCGCGGCGACCGCCGTGCTCCTGGTGGTGGGGAGCCGCTACCGGCTGCCGCTGGTGCCGCTGCTTGCGGTTTACGCGGGGCTGGGCGCGGTCAGCCTCTTCGATGCGGCCCGGGCGCGGCGGATCCGGGAGCTGGCCGTCCTGGGCCTCGTCGCTCTCGCCTTCTGGAGCCTCGCGCACGTCCGCCACCACGAGCTCACCCACAACTTCGCCGAGGAGTGGGCGATGACCGGCGCCTCGCTGGAGAAGGGGGAGGATTGGACCGGCGCGCTCGGCGCCTACCAGAAGTCCCTGGCGGCCGGCCCAGGCTATGTGACGGCGCTCGAGGGGATCGGCCGCACGCGCATCAAGCAGAGCGACTTCCGCGACGCCGAAGCAGTGCTGCGCCAGGCCTTGCAGATCGATCCCGACGCGCAGCGAGCCCACCTCTACCTCGGCGTGGTGCTGCAGCAGACCGGCCGGCCGGAGGATGCGGTCCGCGAGCTGCGCGCCTCCCACGCCCTGTCGCCGGACGACCTGGAGACCCTCCAGGCGCTGGCCCCCCTGCTCCTCGCCCGCGGCGAGATTGAGGAAGCGGCCGGCCTCTACGCCCGCCTCGCCGAGAAGACCCCGAACGACGCCGCGGTGCAGCTTGCCCTGGCCCGTCTGGCCGGAGCGCGGAACCGCCCCGCCGAGGGGCTTCCCGCGGCGCGGCGGGCGGTCGAGCTGGCGCCCGACAACCCCGAGGCCTGGCTGGTCCTGGCGCGCTTGGCGATCGACGCGCGCGACGCGGCCACCGCCGAGCCCGCGCTGCAGCGGGTCGACGCCCTGATCGGCCACAGCCACCCGCAGGTGGCCGAGGCGTGGGAGATGCTCGCGCGGTTGAAGGCGGGGGGGTAGGCCTACAGCGCCCGCAGCTCCCTGCTCTCCGGATGCTTCTGCTGGGCGTACTGCAGGAGCGCGGCGGCGCCCTGCCGGTTTCCCAGGGTGCGCAGGGTGCGGACCGCTTCGGCGTAGGCGAGCGGCGTGTCGTTGCGGTCGACCATGGCCTTCAGGATTCCCACCGCCTCCTGCGCCCGCCCCTGGGAGGCGTAGAGCACCGACAGCCGCGAATAGGCGTACGGGTTCGAGGGGAAGTCCTCGATCTCGCGCCCGAACGCCTTCTCCGCCTCGGCGTCCCGGCCGAGGCGCGCCAGGATGTCCCCGTGATGGAAGAACAGGCCGGAGAACTTGGGCCGCCCCTCCATGCGCGAGACTTCGTCGACCGCCTCCTGGGTCACCTTCAAGGCGTCCTCCAACCGCCCCTGCTCCTGGAGCGTCTGGGCGAGGACGATCTTCGGGCCGATGCGGCCGCTGAAGCTCTCCGCCGCCACCGCGGCGCGCGCCTCCCGTTCGGCCGCCGCGAAGCTCCCTTCAGCCATGGCGATCTGCGCCAGCAGGCTGTGCGCGCCCGCCGGGCTGGTCTCGAGCGCGAGCTTCGCATGCTCGCGCGCCTCGTCATACCGCTTCATCTCCAGGAGGAGGGTGCCGGTGGCAACCGCGATGTGCGCCGCCCCGCCCGACACCGCCATCGCCTTCTTGTAGGCGGCCAGCGCCTCCTCCTGGCGGCCGGTCTTGTCGAGCGACTCCGCGAGGTTTTCCCAGGCGTCGACCATCTTCGGGTTCTCCTCGACCAGCCGCTGGAAGAGGGGGACCGCCGCGGCGAAGCGCTGCGCCGCGAACAGGCTCATCGCCTGGCCGAGCGCCGAGAGCGTCTGGATGCCGTCCTTGGGATCGGGCAGCGGCCCGTCGCTCGTGGAAGAGCCGCCGGCCAGATAGCCGAGCGAGGCGAGGCGGCTCGCCGTCTCGGCATCCACCTGCGACGGCGCGGCCAGCGGCGTCGCCTGCTTCTCGATCGCCTGGCGCAGGGCCGCATAGGTCCGGCGCTCCCGCTCGAGGATGTTCTGCCTCTCCGCCGGATCGGCCGCCAGGTCGTAGAGCTCGGGGCGCGGCGCCTGGATGAGGTGCGAGCGGTCGCGGATCAGCGAGGTCAGCTCGCTCCAGCCGAAGTGCAGGCGCGGATAGAAAGTCTCGGCGTAGAGATCGCGGGCCGGCGCGCCCTCCCGTCGCAGGTCGAGCAGCGAGCCGCCGTCGACCCCCGCGGGGACCGGCCGGCCGGCGAGCGCCAGGAGAGTGGGAGCCACGTCGACCAGCTGCGCCGGCGCGGCGACCGACGTGCCGCCGAGGCGTCCGCCGGGGAGCTTCAGGAAGAGCGGCACCTGCAGAGCCTCGCGGTAGAGGAAGATCCCGTGCTCGGCCTCCCCGTGCTCGCCCAGCCCCTCGCCGTGGTCGGAGAGCAGGACGATCACCGCCTTGTCGTAGATCCCGCGCTCCTTCAGCTCCTGGAGCAGATCGCCGACGATCGAGTCGGCCGCTGCGATCTCGCCGTCATACGGGGACGAGCGGTAGCGCGAGGCGAACGGCTCGGGCGGCGCATAGGGTGTGTGCGGCTCGTAGAGATGGAGGAAGAGGAAGAACGGCTTGCCTTCCACCGTGCGCAGCCAGTCGAGCGCGGCGCGCTCCGTCTCGCGGCCGGGCCGCTGGCTGTTGCCCATCGCCTCGGTCGGCCGGCGCGTCACGCCGTCCTCATAGAGGTCGAAGTCCCTGCCCAGCCCGGTGTCGCCGCGCAGCACGAAGGCGGAGACCGCGGCGCCGGTGGCATAGCCCGCCTGCTTGAGGAGGCGCGGCAGGTGCGGATGCTTCTCCGGATCGAAGAGATAGCCGATGTTGTCGCGCACCCCGTGGTGGTTGGGGAGCACCCCGGTGAGGATCGAGACGTGGGACGGCAGGGTCAGCGGCGTATGGCTGTAGACCCGTTCGAAGAGGATCGCGTCGCGGCGCAAGGCGTCGATGGCCGGCGTCTCCACTCCCTTGTACCCGTAGGCGGGCAGGTGGTCGGAGCGCAAGGTGTCGATCGAGATCAGCACGATCGGAGCGCCCGGGAACGGGCCCGTGTCGCTGCCGCGATGGCAGGCCGCCAGGGCGGCCAGACAGCCGAGCAGGGGGAGGAGCCCCCGGAGAGCCAGACGTCTCATCCACCGATCTCCTTGAGCAGCCGCTCTGCTTTCGCGATGTCCGGGGCGAAGCGCTCGCGCGGCGCCGTGGCCACGAACCGGCGCAGGGCCTGGCGGGCCTCGTCGCGCCGGCCGGTCTGCGCCGCCACGAGCCCCGTGTTGAGCAGGGCATCGTACTGCGTGCCGTCGAGGGCCAGCGCCTGGCGCCAGGCGGCGAGCGCGGCGTCCGGCCCTTCGAGGTCGTAGAGCGCGACGCCAAGGGTGGTCCAGGCGGCGGGCATGCTGCGGTCGATCGCGAGCGCCCGCTCCAGGTGGGCGCGGGCCTGCTGCCGCTGCCCCAGGTGGAGGAGCGTCTCGCCCAGCAGCTCGTGGGCGCGGGCGTCGTCCGGATGCGCCGCGAGCACCTGGCCGAGGAGCCCGGCGGCGTCGGCGGGGCGCCCCGCGTCGAGCAGGGTGTGGGCGAGCGCGGTCTGGGTGGCCGGATCGGCGGGAGAGCCGCCGCCGGAATTGCCGAGGACCTCCAGCGCCTCGCCCGTCCGCCCATGCGCGGCCAGAGCCCGCCCGAGATCGCGGCGGAACGCCTCGCTGGCCCGGCCGGCGCGGCGCGATTGCGCCAGGGCCTCGTCCAGGTCGCCGCGGTGGAGCGCCAGGGCGGCGAGCATCTCGTGGGCGTCCCGGTTGTCGGGCTCGCTCGCCAGGATCAGCTCGGCGTGCTGGCGGGCCTCGTCGTAGCGCCCCATCCTGTACAGCTGGCGCGCCACGTAGAAGGCGTACTCGGGAGCGCCGCCGGCGAGCTCCAGGGCGCGGCGGTAGGCGGCCAGCGTCTCCTCGGGACGGTCGAGGTGCTCCAGACAGGTGGCCAGAAAGACCCAGCCGTCCAGCAGGTCCGGCTTGCGAGCGGTCAGCCGCTCCAGGATCGCCGCCGCCTCGCTCCAGCGCTCCTGCGCCGTGGCGGTCCTGGCGGCCTGCATGTCGCGCAGCACGTCGATCTGCGTCCGCGGGTCCGGCAGGGGGCCGGAGGTCAGCCGGGCGCGGCCGGAGTAGCCGAGGGCGGCGAGCTTCCGTACGGTCTCCGCGTCCACCTTGCCCGGCGCCGCCAGCTCGCGGGGGAAGGCGTCGAGCGCCTGCCGCAGCGTCCCGTAGGTCCGCCTCTCCCGCTCCAGGACGTTCTTCGTCTCGCCCGGGTCTGCCGCCAGGTCGAACAGCTCGGGCGCCGGACCGTGGATGTAGTGGAAGCGGCCCTCGATCAGGGAGACGAGCTCGCTCCAGCCCAGGTGCAGGCGCGGGTAAAAGGTCTCCGCATAGATCCGCCGCGCCGGCTCCGGGCCTGCATCGGCCAGCCGGACCAGGCTCTCGCCGTGCATCGCGGCGGGGACCGGCCGGCCGGCCAGGGAGAGCAGGGTGGGCGCCACGTCGGTGAGCTGCGCCGGAGCCGCGACCGACGTGCCCGCCCGCCGCCCGCCCGGCAGCTTGAGGAGCAGCGGCACCTGCAGCACCTCGCGGTAGAGGAGGATGCCGTGCCCCTCCTCGCCATGCTCGCCGAATCCTTCGCCGTGATCGGAGAGGAGCAGGACGATCGCCCGGTCGTAGACCCCCTGCTGCTTCAGCGCGTCGAGCAGCGTGCCGACCGCCGCGTCGTCGGCCGCGATCTCGCCGTCGTACGGATGCTCGCGGTAGCGCGAGGCGAACGGCTCGGGCGGCTTGTAGGGCGTGTGCGGATCATAGAGATGGACGAACAGGAAGAACGGGCGGTCGCCGGACCGGCCGCGCAGCCAGTCGACCGCCGCGCGCACCGTCTCCGCGCCGGGGCGCTCCACCAGCTCGGCGCGCGCCTCCTCCCCGGCGTACCCCTGGTCATAGACGGCGAACCCGTCGCCGAGGCCGGTGCTCTGGTGCAGCACGAAGCTCGAGACGAACGCGGCCGTGTCGTACCCCGCGCCGGCGAGGAGCCGCGGCAGGTACGGGTGCTTGGCCGCCACGAAGGGATAGCCGCCGTTGTCGCGCACCCCGTTCTCCGCCGGGAGGAGACCGGTCAGGATCGAGGTGTGGGAGGGGAGGGTCAGCGGCACATGGCTGTAGGCGCGTTCGAACAGGATCGCGTCGCGCCGCAGGGCGTCGAGGGCCGGCGTCTCGACCTGCCGGTAGCCGTAGACCGGCAGATGGTCGGAGCG
>DASPXX010000196.1:0-9020 GCA_035637095.1 Thermoanaerobaculia bacterium | reverse complement strand
CGGCGGGAGACGTACGCCGGCGCTCGCTCGGTCGTCGCTTCCCTCTGGAGCGTCTCCAATCAGGCCACGGCCGAGCTGATGGCGCGGTTCCACAGTCACTACGCCGCCGGTCTCCCCAAGGACGAGGCCCTGCGGCAGGCCCAGATCGAGTGGCGGTGAGCCGCGGGCGCTGAAATGTCTTTCCACCTTCTTTCATATAGATAAGAGGGCCATGCGCCTTAGTCCTATACTTCGGATGTCGGTACACTCCATGGGCAGAGGTCTCCTGCGATGAACCCCCGACGTCAGCGCGCTCTCACCCGTGCCGCCCTCGCCATCGCTCTCCTCTGCGTCGGGTTCGAGGGTGCTGCGGCGGAAACCGGCGGCCCGGGAGTCGTCCTCGAGGAGGTTGGCCAGAGATCGGCCCTGGAACGAGCGGGGCTCCGCCCCGGAGATCTCCTCTTCGCCTGGGAGAGGTCGCCGGACGCGGGGGAGATCCGGACGGTCTTCGACTGGTTGTGGGTGAAGACCGAGCAGGCGCCCCGGGGGACCGTGCGGCTCCGGGGAGAGCGAGGAGGCGCGCCGGTCCTCTTCGAGGTCCCACCGGGCGTCTGGGACGCGCGAGCACGGCCCCGGATGAGGGGGGATCTCCTCGCAGCCTATTCAGAGGGGAGGCAGCGGGTCGAAGAGGGGGATGTGGAGGCGGGCGTCGCCCTGTGGAGCCGGCTCGTCCAGGGCGCGGGGCCGGTGCCGGGTCTCCAGGCCTGGCTCCTCCTGCGGATCAGCGAAGCCTGGTCGAAGGGCAGACAAGGCGACAAGGCACGCTCGGCCTTGCAGGATGCTTTCGCCGAGGCCGGAGACGCACCCGCCCGGGTCGCCCTCTGGGAGGCGCTCGGGGAGAGCTTCCAATATGCGAACGAGATCTCCCGGGCCGAGGCCAGCTTCCGGTCGGCCCTGGAGACCGGCGAGACCGCCTGGGGGGAGAGCAGCCTCCAGGTCGCCGGCGCGCTCTCCAGGCTGGGCAACGTCCTGCGGCTGCAGAGCCGGCTGGACGAGGCCGCGCAGATCGAGCGCCGCGGCCTGGAGATCCGCGAGCGTTGCGCGCCGGACAGCCTGGAGGTTGCGGACAGTCTGCACCAGCTCTTTCTCGTCGAGTACGGACGCAAGGACATGGAGGCGATGACCGCGCTCTACCGGCGCGCCCAGGCGATCCAGCAGCGCTGGCCCCCCGACACCCTGGCCATGGCCGACACCCTGAACGACCTGGGCTTCCTGGAGATGGAGCGCTATCGCATCGCCGAGGCCGCGGCGGCGTTCGAGCGCGCCCTGGCCATCCTGGAGCAGCGGTCGCCCGAGAGCCTCCAGACGGCCACCACCCTGGCCCGCCTCGCCCTGGTCGACAGGTATCTCGGCGACCCCGAGTCTACGGAGGAGCTGCTGCAGCGCGCTCTGGCGATCCGGCAAAAGCTGGCTCCCGAAAGCCTCGGCACAGCCGCCATCCTGTCCAACTTCGGCACGCTCGCCCGCGAGCGGGGTGATCTGGCGAAGGCCAGGGATTTCTTTGAGCTCGCCGGCTGGACCCCGGCGGCCGGTGAAGGAACGCGAGAGGCCCTCGACGGCGAGCTGGGCCGCCTCCGCCGGGAGCGCGACGAGATCGACGCGAAGATCCGCGCGGCCTCGCCGCGTCTCGCCGCCCTGCGCCAGCCGCAGCCTCTCGATCTGGCCGCGGCCCGGAAGGTCCTCGATCCCGGCACGCTGGCGCTCTCCTACAGCGTCGGGGAAGGCCGGATTCTCCTCTTCGCCGTGACCCGCGAGGGAGGTCTCCAGGTGAAGGTCCTGCCGGTCGGAGAGGAACGGCTGCGCCGGGATGTGGAACGCTTCCTGGAGGACGTCAGACAGCCTGCACCGGGATCCGGGGCTGCCGTCCTCGCCCAGTCGCTCTACGGCGCCCTGATCGCGCCGGTGGCCGGCCTCGTGGAGCGGAGCGAACGGGTGCTGATCCTCCCGGACGGCCCCCTGCACCGCCTCCCCTTCGGCGCGCTCATCCGTGACACGGGAGGCGGTGCTCGGCAATACCTCACCGAGTGGAAGCCTCTGCACACGGCTCTCTCGTTGACCGTGTATGGCGCCCTCCGCGCCTCGCGGGGCGAGCCGCGGTCCGTCGCCTCCTCCGGGTCCGCCCCCATCGTCGCCTTCGGCGACCCCCGCTACCCGCAAAATCTCGCGCCGAATCGAGACGACCCGGCTCTGCGCGGCCTGAGGAGCCTCCACGGCAACTGGGAGGCCCTGCCCTACACCCGGAGCGAGGTCGAGCGCATCGCCCAGTCCTACCCCGACGCGCGCCTCTACCTGGGCGAGGGAGCCACCGAAGAACAGGCCAAGGCCGTGGGCCGCGAGGCACGCGTGCTGCACTTTGCCACCCACGGGTATCTCGACGACCGCAGCCCTCTCGACTCCGCCCTGGTGTTGTCCATCCCGGACGAGCCCTCCCCGGGACGGGACAACGGCCTGCTGCAGGTCTGGGAGATCTTCGAGAGCGTGCGGCTCGACGCGGATCTCGTGGTGCTCTCGGCGTGCGAGTCCGCCCTCGGGCGGGAGCTGAGCGGCGAGGGGCTGATCGGGCTCACGCGCGCCTTCCAGTACGCCGGCGCGCGCTCGGTCGTCGCCTCCCTGTGGAGCGTCTCCGACCAGGCCACGGCCGAGCTGATGGCGCGGTTCCACCGCCACTACGCCGCCGGCCTCCCCAAGGACGAGGCCCTGCGGCAGGCCCAGATCGAATTGATCCACGAGCCGATCCGCATGACCACCGCCCAGGGCCAGACGGTGGAGACGGACGCCTCGGCACCGTTCTTCTGGGCCGCCTTCCAGCTCTTCGGTGACTGGCGATGAGCCGGCAGAGCGAGCCGATCGATGCGATCTTCCAGCGGTTGCGCCACGGCCCCGGCCGCGAGGAGAGCTTCCGGCTCCTCTTCGACCGCTTCTACTGGCCGCTGTTCCGCTTCTTCGAGCACCGGGGATTTTCCACGGAAGAGTGCCAGGATTTAATCCAGGAGACGTTTCTCCGGGTCTATAGGGGTATCGCGGAGTTCCGGGGCGAGTCCCGGTGGGAGCACTGGCTGTTCCGGATCGCCGCCAACACGGCCAGCAAGGCGGTGCGCCATCGCGCTGCCGCCAAGCGCACCGGTCACACAGTTCCTTTGGAGGACAACGAGCCGGCGGACTCGCCGCCCGCCGCGGCCGGCGGAAGCCCGCGCGGCGGGGAGGCGCCCGCGCCGTTGCGGCAGCTGCTCGGCAAGGAGATGAAGGAGCTGCTGAGCCAGGCCATCGCCGGCTTGCCGGCTCAGATGCGGCGCTGCGTGCGCCTGCGGGTGTTCCAGGACCTGGACTACGACGAGATCGCGGACCTGCTCCAGATCTCGCCCTCGACGGTCAAGGTGCAGCTGTTCAAGGCCCGCAAGCGCCTGCAGATGGAGCTGGGGGAGTCTTTTGCAGGTTTCGATCTCTGAGGAGACACCGTGGACGAGAAGCGCACCGACCTCAAGGCAGCACTCCGCGAGCTCGCCGCCGAGGAAGCCGCGGACATCGGACCCCATGCTGGGTTGAAGCGCCTGATCGCCTACCGCCAGGGCACTCTGCGGGCGGCGGAGCGCGAGGCCCTGCAGGAGCACCTGTCGCTCTGCGCGCGCTGCACCGGTCTGTTGCGCGAGCTGCGCGACTTCGAGGCGGCTTCCGCCCGCGGAGAGGCCGCGGGTCCGGAACCCCTCCGGCAGGAGGCCTGGGATTCTCTCTCCCGGCGACTCCCCTGGAAGATGTCGGCGGTCCGGCCGATCTCCGGCGCCGCCCGGCGCAAGGCCCCGCGCCAGCGCGCGCTGCGCTTCGCTCTCGGCGCGGCCGCCGCCCTGGTGCTCGCCCTCCTCGGCCTCACGGTGTGGACGGCCGCCTCCTTCCGGCAGGAGCGCCGGCAGCTGGTGCACCTGGAGCAGCTGCTGGCGGAGCAGAACGTGGCGCTCTCCGCCGCCCGGAGCGCGCTTGCCGGCGCCGAGCGCCAGCTCGCCGCGGAACGTGCGCGCCCCGAGCGCGAGGCCGGCCGGGTGCGCGAGCTCGAAGCGCGGGTCGCCGAGCTGACGTCGAAGCTGGAAGCGCTTCGCCGGTATCCGCCGGAGACTCCCGGCCAGACCGCTGTCGCCTCCCGGCAGATCGAGGTCTCGGTCGCCCCCCGGTTTGCCCTGCGCGGGCAGGAGTCTCCCGAGCCCGGCTTCCTGCGCGGAGGAGGCGCGGTCAACCCCGTGCCGGTCTCCACTCAGGCGAAGGGCTTCTCAGTGGCCGTAAACCTGGCCGATCATCCCGCCTCCAGGGAGTACCGCTTCGAGCTGGTGGACCGCGACGGCCGGGTGCTCTGGACGGGCCGCCGGCCTGGCAGTACTCTGCTGGGCGACGCCGGCACCTCGGTGGCGGTCCGCGGTCTCAGTCCCGGAACCTACCGGCTCCGGATCGAGGGTCTGGAGCCGGACCGCACGGAGCTGGTCGCCGAGTACGTCCTCGCGGTCGAAACGTGAAGCGGAGGTCTCCCTGGAAGCTCACTCTCCCCGATCCCCGTACCGCATCATCGCCATCTGTGTCCTGGTTGGAGTCTTCGGCGCCGCCGCCGCGCTCGCTTTCGACTTCCTCGTCGACCTCGCCCAGAAGCTCCTGCTGACCGGAATCGGAGGGTTCGCACCTCCACGGGCAGGCGTGCTGCAGCCTCCCTTCCGCATTCCGCCCTGGGAATCGCGGTGGTGGATCCCGATCTCGACCACACTGGGAGGGCTGCTGAGCGGATTCCTGGTCTACACGCTGGCTCCCGAAGCCGAAGGGCACGGCACGGACGCCGCGGTCGCCGCCTACCATCAGCAGAAGGTGCAGGTACGCAGCCGCATCCCGTTCGTCAAGGGGATCGCCTCGGCGCTCACCATCGGCTCGGGAGGGGTCGCCGGCCGCGAAGGGCCGACCGCGCAGATCGCCGCCGGTCTGGGCGCGATCTTCAGCCGCATGCTCGGGCTGCGCGGCCAGGAGCGCCGGATCATCCTTCTCGCCTCGATGGCGGCTGGCCTTTCCGCGGTGTTCCGCGCTCCTCTCGGCATGGCGATCTTCGTGGTCGAGATCCTCTACTCGAACATGGTGTTCGAGTCCGAGGCCCTCATCTACACCGTGGTCTCGGCGGTGACCGCCTATGCGATCCACGGCATCTTCGCCGGCTGGTCTCCGGTCTTCGCCATCCCTCGGGGCCTCGCTTTCCACGCCCCCCTCGCCCTCCTCGGCTTCGCGGTGCTCGGCGTGCTGGCCGGCGCCTTCGGAGCAGCGCTCCCCACCGTCTTCTACACGGTGCGCGACCTCTTCCATCGCATCCCGGGGCCGCCGCACTGGAAACCGGCGCTCGGAGGCCTCCTCGTCGGCCTGCTCGGGATGATGCTGCCCCAGGTGCTGGGGAGCGGCTACGGATGGGTCGAGCTCACCCTGAGCGGCAGGCTCTCTCTCCAGGTCCTCCTCCTGCTGCTTCTCGTGAAGCCCATCGCCATGTCGCTGACCATCGGCTCCGGAGGATCGGGTGGAGTGTTCGGCCCCACGGTGAGCCTGGGCGCCATGCTGGGAGGAGCCGTGGGGCTGGCGATCTACCGTTTCTTCCCGGAGCTCGGTGTCGCTCCCGCCGCCTTCACCGCCGTGGGCATGGCCGCGATCTTCTCCGGTGCGGCGCGAACCCCGATCTCCACCCTCATCATGGTCGCCGAGATGACCGGCGGGTACGGCCTGATCGTCCCGGCCATGCTCGCCAACATCCTCGCCTTCATGGTGCAGCGGTCGCTGACCGCGAAGGCCCGCTACCCCACCCTCTATGAGTCGCAGGTGCCCAACCGGGAGGACTCGGGCGTCCATCGCGGGCTCTTTGTGCGGCAGGCCCTGGAGATGCTCGCCGGCGGCCATGTGGAGGCCTCCGAGATCGCACTGCCGCGGATCGTGGACCTCCTGCGCTACGGCAGCCCCATCCCGGTGACCGAGGGAGGCGGCACGCTCTTCGCCATCCATGTCGAGCCGGGCTCGCGCCTCGACGGCAGGACGGTCGCCGAATCCCTGGGCGGCCTGGTCGAAGCGACCGCGGTCGCCGTGTTGCGCGGCGAGGAGATGATCGTGCCGCGAGGGCCGACACGGCTCGCCGCCGGCGATCAGCTGATCGCCATGGCGACGGCCGGGGCCTATGGCCGCCTGCGCGACTGGGCGGCACCGGTCACCGGGTCTGATTCATCCGCGTGAAGATCTCGTCGAGCTCCTCGCGCGAAGCGCGGCTCGACTGCGCCGCGAAGCCGTAGGGGATCTCCACGTCACCGGCTTCCAACCGGGCCACGACGGCATCGGCGAATTCGTCCAGAGGCACACCGAAGGTATGGAGGCCGGGACCTCCCAGGTCGGTGTTCACCGCGGGAGGAATGATCTCGATCACCTCGATCGGAGTGCCCGCGAGCTGGTGCCGGAGCGACAGCGTGAACGAGTGCAGAGCCGCCTTGGTGGCGCTGTAGATCGGAGCGCGCGCCATCGGCACGAATGCCAGCCCCGACGTCACATTGAGGATCGAGGGACGCTGCTGCTTCAGCAGGTGCGGGACGAAGAGCGTGCTGAGGTGGAAAGGAGCCTCGATGTTGATCGCGATCTCCTGACGGGAGAGCGCCCAGTCCTCGGGCTGCACCAGCTGGGGATACCGCTGGATTCCGGCGTTGTTGACGAGCACGTTGAAGCCGGGGTGCGTCTCCACCACCCATTCGAGCAGCGCGCGGCGTTCCGCCTCCTCGGCCACATCGCAGACGCGGGTCACGAGCTGCGGATGCGCTTCCTGTGCCTCGCGGAGCTTCGCCTCGCGGCGGCCGCAGATGATCACCTCGCTCCCCGCCCGCAGAAACCGCTCCGCCAGCGCGAGCCCGATGCCTGACGCTCCTCCGGTGACCAGAACCGTGTTCCCAGCCAGCTCCATGGCGCTCCTCTCCGGACGCGGAATCGACCTGCGCCCGCCGCCGACTCTACCCCACCTCGCGTCACGAGCCGAGATGGGCGCTCAGCTTGAGCAGGACGACGTTGGTGGGCGGATCGCCGAAGAGATCCATCAGGGTGCTGCCCGGTGAGCGCGCCGTGAGGCTCGACGTCGCCTGGCGCTGGTGGTTCCAGACGGCGGTGAGGAAGGAGCCGGGGCGCGCTTCCCAGCGGAACGCCAGGGTGCCGTTCAAGGCGCGCTCCTCTGCATTGGGAGGCGGCAGCAGGCCCAGGTCCGGCGTGAACGGGGTGAAGCGGTGCGCGGGCACCGGATCGCGCGGTGATACCAGGTGCTGGTAGTCATCGTAGCGGCCGGTGCTCCCGAACGGTTGCAGGTAGAGCTGGAGCGCCAGCCGGGGAGACAGTGTGAGGTCGGCCCGCAGGGTGACCGAGAGCGTCTCCTGGCGCAGGCGGGCCACGACGTAGTCCGGAGCCGCTGCGCCGTCCAGGCGCCCGACGTACTGCCAGCCGACGGTATCCACCTGATAGGTCGAGCCGACCGACCACTGCAGGACGTCGGAGCTGCGGATGTTCAAGAACGGGCCGACGCTCACGGCCGACGATCCGCTCGCCGGCTCACGGCTGGCGCTCGCGTCGATCGAGGCGTAGGAGGCGTGGCGCTGATCGGTGACGACCGACAGGGCGAGACCGGTCCGCGGCGGCAGCAGCACGGCCGGACCACCGCGCAGCCAGTCCATCGACAGCGCCGACAGCTCGCGCGTGGCGGTGAGCGTCGCGCTCCACTCGCTGCTCGTCGTGAAGGAGGCATAGCCGTCGGCGACGCGGGCGCGCGTCTCGCCGGCCCAGGTCCAGCCCTGGCCGATCTCGTTCGAACCGACCGCCCAGGTCCGGATCCGGTGGCCGGGACGGAACTGCTCGTAGCGCCAGGCCCCGGTCAGGAGGAGCCAGTCCGAGTTGCGCTGGAAGCCGATCTCGTTGACGTCGAATCCCGGCGAGACCGCACGGCCCACCAGATCCCAATGGAAGGCGCCGCCGATCCGCGACAACCGGGTCTCGCCGGCGATTCCGTCCAGGCTCGTTCCATAGGGGCTGTCGTGCAGGCGCTCGGCGTCCGGGCGCTGGAAATAGTGCTGCGGAGCCTCCGCCACCCGGGTGATGGCGGCGCTCTCGCCGGTCAGCCGGCTCGCCAGCACCCAGCTGCGCGTCTCGTAGCTCCGCTCGCCGAAGCGATGCTGCCACTCGCTGCCCAGAGCCGCGGCGTCGCGCACATCCTGGCCGGCGAGCTGCGGCGCCAGAGCGAAGCGATGGAGGTCGGCGGCGAACATCGCGAACGACGAGTCGCCGCCGTCGAAGCTCCTGACCGCCCGCGCCACGGTCACCGTGGCCCGCGGCTCGACCGGCCAGTCGGCGAGCGAGCCGTCCGCACGGCGCACCCGCGCGCTCTCCTGATCGGTCATCGCCGTGAAGGCTCCCAGGGTCCAGCCGTTGGAGGTCTGGCCGGAGAGCTTCGCGGCGCCGAGCAAGGTCGTCGTGCTCGGGATCGATCCGAGGGTCGCCCCGGGCGGGAGATCTCCCTGGGGAGCGCGTCCGATCCGGCGTGAGTAGAAGGGCGACTCCTCCGCGAACGAGATGCCTCGCGTCGCGAAGGGGAGGCTCGTGTTCAGACGGAAGACGTCGAGCCCTTCGAGAAAGAACGGGCGCCGTTCGGCCTGGAACAGCTCGAACGCCGTCAGGTTGACCTGCGACGGATCCGCCTCGACCTGGCCGAAGTCGGGCAGGACGGTCGCGGTGAGACTGAAGCTCGAGCCGAGGCCGACCTTGAGATCCGCCCCGGCCTTGAGAGACGCCTCCCGGCCGGGCTCGTCGTTGCCATAGCGCGGCGCCACGTAGTTCTACTTTGTCAGATTGTCGGGCAGCCCTCCTGTCGACCTGTAAATGACCACAGCATCCCGGCCAAGATCTGCTTCATAGGAGTTCGTTGTTGTCTTTTTGAGCTCCAGGGGTTTCTGGGCAAGCTCCCTGAGAGC
>DASPXX010000195.1:0-35655 GCA_035637095.1 Thermoanaerobaculia bacterium | reverse complement strand
GAGCTCGGAGACCATGAGGCCGCGGTCCGCAGTTTCCAGGCGGCCGGTGTCGCCCGCCGCCTGGAAACTGCGGACCGCGGCCTCATGGTCTCCGAGCTCGAGCCACAGGTCCCCGGCGCGGCCCCAGGCGGCCTCTTCTTCGGCGGAGCGCGCCGCGGCGGTCATGGCGCGCTTCTCCTCGCCGGCCTGGCTCCAGCAGCGGGCCGCGTCGGCGTGGCGGCCCTGCTCTTCCCAGCCTGCCGCGGCGGCGGTCCAGCGTCCGTTGCGCTCGAGCAGCCGCAGCTCGCAAAGACGCGCCTCGCGCTCCAGGCCGGCCTGCGTGTAGAGGGTGAGGGCTTCCGAGAGGCGCCCCAGGCGCTCCAGGAGGGGAGCCTGGCGGTCCGCCGCGTCCAGCCGCCCCCACAGATCGAGCGCCCCGGCCCAGTCCTCCTGCGCTTCGGCGGCCAAGGCGAGGGCGGCGATCTCCTGATCGGGTCGCGCCGCCCGGCGGAAGCACTCCGCGGCCTGGCGCCAATGGCCGTGCTGGAGGAAATAGTTCCCCTCCCGCTCCCACTCCGCGGGAGACGCCGTGGCCTGGAAGACGTGCGCGAGGCTCTCGGGCGTGCCGTGCTCCAGCCGGCCGCGGAACCGCTCGTCGAACCAGAAGGGGTGGGGGACGGGACCTTCATGAATGGCCAGGTGCCGGCGGGCGCGGGTCGCGCCGACATAGAGATGTTGGAGGAGCCGCTTGAAGCGCGCCTCCCGCTCCATCTCCCGCGGCGTGCGCAGGAAGCGCTCCACCAGATCGCGGTCCGGCTCCAGCAGCTTCCAGAGGACGACCGCGTCGAATTCCAGCCCCTTGGCCTCGCGCACATGGAAGACCCGGCTGGTGCCGAGGAGGGCGCGCAGCCGCTCGGCCTCGGAGTCGTCCAGGGTGAGCACCGCGCAGCGCGGGCCGAAGCCCCGGATGGCGTCGAGGACCTCCGCTTCGGAGCCCGGGACCTCGACCGGGACCGGCCCCTCGATCGACGCCTCTTCGGGCTCGTCCTCTTCCGTACGGCCGAACACTTCCCGCCGGAGCAGGAGGAGCGAGTTGGCGATCTCCACCAGCGGGCGGACGCTGCGCAGGTTGCGCCGCAGGCGCACCACCTCGGGCGCGGCGCGCAGGTGGGCGGCCTTGGCGACCAGGCGGCGGACCTCGGCCCACCGGAAGCCGCTGGGGTTGACGATCTGCTGCGTATCGCCGGTGAGCAGCACGCCGTCGAGCCCCGGGCGGCGCGACAGGGCGAGGACGAAGGCCACCTCCAGCTCGGTCAGGTCCTGCACCTCGTCGCAGATCACCACGTCGTAGCGCGGCTTGCGATGCCGCAGCTCGGCAAAGGCGCGGCGGCAGAGATCGATGCGGTCGGATCGCCCCTCTTCGGCGAGCCATGCCTGATAGCGCTGGGCGATGCGCCAGATCTCCGGCCGCTCATCGACGAACAGAGGGGCTCGCTTGCGCCCGAGCTCGAAATAGGTCGCCTCGTCGAGGAGCGACTGGTTGAGGGGGAGGCAGGCGCCCTTGAGGATGCTGCGCAGCTCCTCCCAGACCAGGGCCGGATCGAGCGAACGCCCGGACTTGCGGAACCACTCGCGGAACAGCGACTCGTTCATCGGCCGCGCCTGGTGCTCGCGGAAGTCGCGCGGCACCAGCGACCGGTAGAGGTCGCCGAAGGTGAAGAAGTCGGGAGAGCGGTCCGGCGCCCCCCCCTTGGCCGCCACCAGGTCGCCGTACAGGCCGCGCGCGTGCTCGACCAGCTCCTCGCTGTAGGAGAGGTAGAGGGCGGCCGGCGGATCGGGCTGGAGCGCCGCGGCGGCGAGGCGGTGGATCGCGATCGTGGTCTTGCCGCTGCCCGCGCTTCCGGCGAGGAGCAGCGGGCCCGGCGCGCGGAGGATCTCGTACTGCTCGCGGGTGAGCTTCAGCTCCAACTCGTCGCCGCCGGCGTCCGAGAGCCGCTGCAGATCCTCCTCCCGGGCCAGGGCCGCGGGATCGACCAGGAACCAGCGGATCCCCCCCGGAACCTCTTCTTCCGACAGGATGTCCAGATCGCCGGGAGGGAGGAGGAAGCGGAGGAGAGGCTCGGAGTCGTCGGCCGGAGCATCGGCCGGAATCTCCGCAAAGCGTACAGCCGGGCAGGGAGGCGGCTCGTCGATGACCAGCTCTTCCAGCGTCTCGAGCTCGAGGAACTCGGCTTCGGGCGAGCGATTGCGCCGCGCCGTCCGCTCGGCGTCGTCGTGCGGGACGAGATCCCAGACCTGCAGGTGAGGCACCAGGCGATCCGGATTTTGCGCGTCCGCCGACCGGACCATGGTGAACAGCAGGCGGTCGCCCGAATCGGTCCGTGCCTCGTAGACGGGCCGTCCGATTCCGCGCAGGCGTTTGACTCGCGTTCCCCCTTGCCACTGGCCGGCTCGCAACCGGTCCAGAGTCTTCCACACGCGAGCTCTCTCGCCGCGCTCGCTGCGCCGGAGCCTGCGATACAGCTCCGGGTGCAAGAGCACCGGAAACATGATTCCCCCCTATACCCTCCTACGACAGATAAGGCCCTCAGGAAAACTCCCGGTGACATTGTAACCTCGATCCGGCCTTTTTTGAAGATACCGGATCTCTGCTGAAGACACGTGATTTGCCAAATGGCAGTCCAGCGATCAGCGCAAGAGCCCCTCGCTCGGGGCCCCGGAAGCGGGGGAGGGCGGGGAGGGGGCTACGTAAACTGCGCCGGGCTCAGCCCGATGTCCACGATGCTGCAGCCGGGGCGGGCCGGGATGCCGCGCCGCCGGGCCTCGTCGAGGACGCGGTTGTCGGCCGAGCCGGGATTGAGCCAGACCTCGCGGGCTCCCTTGGCCGCGATGTCGGCGAGCAGCTCGAGAGTGACCGGCGGCGGCAGATAGACGCTGATGCGGTCGAGCTCGGCCGGGACGTCGGCGAGCTTGCGCCAGGTGGTCAGCCCCTCGATCGGGTCGGAGCTCCCCAGGTTCACCGGGAAGACCTCCCAGCCCGCCTCCTGGTAGGCGCGGACGCACTTGTTGCCGAACTTGCTGCGGTCTTTCGAGGCTCCGAGGACGGCGATCGTCTTCATCTGCTGCTCCTTTCACGCACCACCACGCGGTCGTCCCCCTGGCGCCGGGTGGCGCCGGTCGAGTCGAGGTGCTCCAGGAGGGGGATCGCCCACTTGCGGCTCAATCCGTAACGGTCCTTGAAATCGGCCACGGAAAAACGCTCCCAGGAGGTGGCGAGGAGGTCGTGCCGCAGGCGGACCACCGCCGCGGACGCCAGGACCAGCCCGCTCGGCAGGCGCAGCAGATCGCCGCGCGCCACCAGATGGCGGACGACCCCCTCCAGGATCTGCGGCTTGGCGGCGAGCTCCTGCTGCAGCTCGCTCGGCGCGGGAGGCGTCAGGCCCGCCTTGTCGAACCGCTCGAGGACCGCGGCCGAGAGCTTGGACTCCTCGCCGGTGAGCTGGGCGCTGCGCCCGGGCAGGCTCACCTGGTCGCCGTGGACGGCGAGGACCTTCTGGGCCTCCAGCCAGCCCAGGTAGACCGGCGCCAGGTCGGTGGCCCGGCCGCGCAGGATGCGGCGCACCGCCTCGGCCTTGGGCATCGCCTCAGCCAGCCGGTCCTTCTGGAAGTACTCCTTGAGCACCCGCCGGGCGCGCTCGGTGACCCGCTGCACCGCGGCCGGCGCGATCCAGCGCACGGCGGAGCCCGCCGTGACCTCCAGGAGCTTGTCCGCCTTGCTCAGCCGCCGCAGCTCGGCGGCGACTTGAGCGACAGGTAAACCGAGGCGGCGGGCGATCTCCGCGGCGTCGACGCCCCGCTCGCCGGCCTCCTGCACCCAGAAGAGGAGCGCCGGGCCCAGCTCTCCAAGGAGCGCCGCCAGCGCGGCGGCCAGGGTGGTGCCGCGGTGCCGCCGCCAGCGCGGATCGAGGATCTCGCCGCCGCCCAGGGTGGCGGGCGGCGAGGGCCGGCGGATGATGAAGCGGTCGCCGCGCACAGCCGGGACCGGCGCCTCCAGGCGGATCTCCACCGGTCCGGTCGCGCCCGGCGCCAGCCCCCCCTCGACAAGCGGGCGCATGCGGCCGATCACCTCGCTCGCGTAGAGGTGCAGACGGACCGGCACGAAGCCGGAGAGCGGCGCCGCGGCGTCGGAGAGCAGGGTGAAGCGGCCGAGCAGGCTGGTGGTGCTCGCGAAGGCGTCGGGCGTTCCAACCTGCTGCCCGCGTTCGAGGTCCTCCAGCGCCACGCCGGTCACCTGGAGCGACGTGCGCTCTCCGGCCTCGGCCTGCTCGCGCGGCTGGCCGTGCACCTGGATGCTGCGCACCCGCACCCGGCCGTTCCCATCGCGTGGGGGCGGTTGCACCTCCAGCGTGTCCCCCGGCCGGATCGTGCCGCTGGAGAGCGTGCCGGTGACCACCACGCCGAGACCTTTCAGATGGAAGGCGCGGTCCACCGGCAGGCGTGCCGGCCGGTCCGGGTCGGCCGGCACGGCGTGGCGCGAGGCCAGGTCGACCAGGGCGGCCTTCAGCTCGGGAATCCCCTGCCCCGTGGTGCTCGACACCGGGAGGATCGGCGCGCCGGCGAACGGCGTGCCGGCGAGGAGCTCCTCGACCTCCAGCTCGGCCAACTCCAGGAGGTCCGGCGCAACCAGGTCGACCTTGGTCAGCGCCACCAGGCCCGCCGGGATGCCGAGGAGCGAGCAGACCGCGAGGTGCTCCCGGGTCTGCGGCTTGACCCCCTCGTCGGCGGCCACCACCAGGAGCATCACGCGGATGCCTCCCAGACCTGCCAGGGCGTTGTGGAGGAACCGCTCGTGCCCGGGGACGTCCACGAAGCCGATCTGGAGGTCCCCCTCGAAGAGGAAGGCGAATCCCAGGTCGATCGTGATCCCCCGCGCCTTCTCCTCGGCCCAGCGGTCGCAGTCGATCCCGGTGAGCGCCAGGACGAGGCTCGTCTTGCCGTGGTCGATGTGGCCGGCGGTGCCGACGATTGTTCTCCGGATCAAGGGCGTCTCATCGCTCGCGGCGCATCACTTGCCCGCGAGCACCTCGCGCGCGATCCGGTTGATCGTGGCGCCGTCGGCGGAGCTGCCGAAGCGGGCCAGCATCTCCTTCATGACCGGGCCGATGGCCGCCGGGCCGGAGAGCCCGCGGGCGGCGACGACTTCCTGGATGGCGGCGCGGATCTGCCCCTCGTCGACCTGGGCGGGCAGATACTGGGCCAGGAACGCGGCTTCGGATTCCTCCTTCGCCACCATGTCCTCGCGCCCGCCGCGGCGGAAGCCCTCCGCTCCCTCCTCCCGCTGCTTGATCGCCTTGCGGACGAGGGCGACGAACCCGGCCTCGTCCACCTCCTCCCCCTTCCGGCGGATGCGCTCGTTCTTGATCTCGGTCAGCAGCATCCGCAAGGTGCTCAGCTTGTCCTTCTCACTCGCCTTCATGGCGGCCTTCACGTCGGCTTCGATGCGTTGCTGCGGTGTGGTCGTGTCCATGACGGGGATTATATGGGTCCTTGCCCCGGTTCTACTGATAGGGCATTATCAGCAGGGAAGATCAGCCGAGGGGGGCCAGCCGTGTTATCCCATCAGAGCAGCCAACGCAGTGAGAGAGACACCCAGCAGAGAAGGGCGATCCGCTCCGCCATCGAGAGAGCCGACCGTCCGTTGAGCCCGCGGGAGGTGCTGGATCAGGCGGAGCCGCAGTCGCCCGGCCTGGGCATCGCCACGGTCTATCGCACCTTGAAGAGCGGAGTCGAGGGGGGATGGCTGCAGGCCGTGGAGCTGCCCGGTGAGGCGCCGCGCTACGAGCCGACGGGCAAAGAGCATCACCACCATTTCCATTGCCGGAGCTGCGATCGCGTCTACGAGATCGAGGGCTGTCCGGACGACCTGCGCCACCTGACGCCGCCGGGGTTCGCCCTGGAGGCGCACGAGATCGTGCTCTACGGACGATGCGCCGAATGCGCGCGCTGATCGGTGCGCTCCTGGCGCTCCTGGCCTGCCGCTCGGCGCCGGGCTCGGCGCCGGACGGCGGCCGCCTGCGCGTCGCGGTGAGCGTGCCGCCGCAGGCCTGGTTCGTCGAACGGATCGGAGGGGACCGGGTGAGCGTCGAGGTGATGATCCCGCCGGGGTTCTCCCACGTCGACTATCCGCTGACGCCGCGCCAGCTGACGGCGCTCGCGGCCACCGAGCTCTACGTCGAGGTGGGCCATCCGGCGTTCGACTACGAGCAGCGGTACGTCATTCCTTATCTGAAGGCGGCGCCGCGCATCCGGGTGGTGGACATGTCCCGGGGGATGCGATTCATTGCCGGGGAAGAGGGCAACGGCGACCCCCACGTCTGGGTGGCGCCGGAGACGGTCGCCGTGGCCGCCGGCAACATCGCCCGCGCCCTGGAAGCGGCGGACCCTGCCGGCGCGCCGGTCTACCGGGCCAACCTGCGCTCGTTCCTCACGGAGATCGGCCGCCTCGACCGCGAGATCCGCGCCCTCCTCGCCGGGACTCCCAACCGGAGGTTCATCGTCTTCCATCCCAGCTGGGGGTACTTCGCCCACGAGTACGGCCTGGAGCAGATCGCCATCGAGGCCGAGGGGAAGGAGCCGAGCGCCGCCCGCATGATCCAGCTGATCGACCGCGCGCGCCGCGAAAGGGTGCGCGTCGTCTTCATCGAGGGGGGATTTCCCCGCAAGAGCGCGCAGGTGATCGCCGATGCGATCGGCGGCCGTGTCGTGACCGCCGATCCCCAACTGAAGGACTGGCCGGACAACCTCCGCCACGTCGCCGCGGCGCTCCGGGAGGCTCCACCGCATGCCTGAGCTCCCGGTGATCGCGGCCCATCACGTCACCTTCGGCTACAACCGCGAGACGGTGGTCGAGGACGTGAGCCTGGAGATCCGGCCGCGCGACTTCCTCGCCATCATCGGACCGAATGGCGGCGGCAAGACGACCCTGGTCAAGATCCTCCTCGGCCTGCTCCGCCCCTGGTCCGGCGAGGTCGTCTGGACGCCGCCGGTCCGCCCGGGCCGGATGGGGTACGTCCCCCAGTTCTCGACCTTCGACAAGGGGTTTCCGCTGCGCGTCTCCGACGTGGTCCTGATGGGCCGGCTGGACCGCCGCAGCCTGCTCCGTCCTTATCTGAAGAAGGACAGGATCGAGGTGGGCCGGGTGCTGGAGCGGCTCGCGCTGACCCATCTCGCCGCCGAGCACGTCAGCGAGATCTCCGGCGGACAGCTGCAGCGGGTGCTGATCGCCCGCGCGGTGGTCTCGGACCCGGAGGTCCTCTTCCTCGACGAGCCCACGGCCTCGATCGACGCCGAGTCGCGTGAGACCCTGACCGGCCTCCTCGAGGAGCTCAACCGGCGCATCCCGGTGGTGGTCATCACCCACGACGTCACCGGCCTCGCTCCGCTGGTCCGCCGGATCGCCTGCGTCAACCGCCGCCTGGTCTGCCACGAGGGGTCCGAGCTCGACGCGCGCACGCTCGAAGAGGCGTATGGCGGCCCGGTCGAGGTGGTCACCCACGGCGTCCAGCACCGCATCCTGCACCGTCACTGAGGTCGCCCCGTGCCCGGATTTTTTGACGCCCTGTCCTACGAGTTCATGCGCAACGCCGTCCTCGCCGGCCTGCTCGCCGCGGTCCTCTGCGGCATCGTCGGCCCGTTCGTGGTGGTCAAGCGCCTGGCCTTCCTCTCCGACGGCATCAGTCACGCGGCGTTCGGCGGCATGGGGCTCTGCTTCTACCTGGGGCTCGACCCCCTGCTCGGCGCCATGGCGGTGGCTCTCCTCTGCGCCGTGGCGCTCGGCCTGGTGGACACCGAGACGATCCGCTCCTACGACGCGGTCATCGGAGTCTTCTGGGCGGTGGGCCTCGCGGTGGGGATCGTCTTCGTCTACAAGACCCCGGGCTACGCGCCGAATCTGATGACCTATCTCTTCGGCAACATCCTCTTGGTGTCGCGCCACGAGATCGGGGTGCTGCTGGTCTTGGCGGTCTCGGTCTTCCTGATCCTGGCGCTCTTCTGGAAGGGGATCGTGGCCGTGGCTTTCGACGAGGTCTTCGCCCGGGTGCAGGGGGCGCCGGTGCGGGTCCTCATGGTGCTCTTGCTCACCATGATCGCCCTCTCGGTGGTGATCCTGATCCAGGTGGTGGGGATCATCCTGGTGGTGGCCCTCCTCACCATCCCACCGCTGATCGGCCTGATGCTCCTCAAGGACCTGCGGGGCGTCCTCATCCTTTCGACCGCCATCGGAGTGGCGATCACCCTGGGCGGGCTCGGCCTCTCCTATGTCTACGATCTCCCCTCCGGCCCGGCGATCATCATGCTGGGAGCCGTCCTCCTCTTCGCCGTCTACGCCGGCCGCAAGCTCCGGGGGGGAGGGTGGCGGTCGCTGCCGGCTTTGCGGAGGGAGTGAGGAGGTCGCCCCTGCCGGCGCTGACCTCCCGTGCCGGTGGTACAATCCTTTGTGCTGGGGGGCAACGCCGAGGGAGGCGAGAGATGGTAAAAGCGGTCTTGCATGATGGTGTCATCCAACCGTTATCTCCTCTGCCCGACACGTGGAGTGAGGGACAGGAGTTGCTCGTCCAAGAGGCAGGTCCAGTGGGTCTGGAAGATTGGGATGCCTGGGAGCAGGAGATCGAGAACTTGGCCGCAAACATCTCGCCCGAGGACCATCTGCGCGTAGAGGCGGCTCTTGCCGAGGCGGACCGGGAAGCCAAGGAGTTTGTCCGCCGACAGATGGGACTCGACTGAGTGCACTTCCTTCTGGATACGAATCATCTCGGTGCAGCCGTCAGGTCGGGCTCCCCGGTCCGCCAGCGGATCCGTTGGATGAAAGAGAGGGGAGCCACTGTCGGGACTTGCGTTCCGGCTCTCTGTGAGCTCGAAGTGGGAGCCAGCCAGGTGCGGGACCCCGCGTCATACCGGAAGGCTCTCGCGAGGCTCCTGGCTGCGCTGCGGATCTGGTCTCTCGATGAGAAGACCGCATTCCTCTATGGAGACGTTTACCACCAGCTCCGGCAGAGAGGACGCGTCTGTTCGCAGGTCGACATGATGCTGGCGGCGCTGGCTCGGCAACTCGACTTGATCCTGCTCACCTCGGACCGCGATTTCGATGCTCTGCCCGGTCTCTCTGTCGAGAACTGGTTGGAGCCCTGAAGCGTCAGCGACCAGGGGTGTTTTCCCGAGAGTCTCCTTCCCCTCTCAGGCAATCCTCAATTCCAGCTCCGGGAGCGCACGCGACAGGTCTTCCGTTGGCATAAACGGCAGGATGTTTTTCGGTTGCGACTGTGCTTTGAAGAACATGTCCCAATACCGTCGAGGAGCGGGGGGCAAGCTCGCAAATGGGTCGACGCTGAGCTTCTCGCCTGCCAGGATGCGGCCGACAAGGAGGCGGCCAAGCTCAGAGTAGAGTTCCCTCTCGCTCCTCGCCTGCGCAGAGATGTCGACATCCAGGCACTGAGCGACCCACCAGTCACCCTCCTTGAAGAGGACAGCTCTGATTACGTGCTCGCCTGGCATGGTTGCCTCCATATCGGCGGAAACGATCCTGGCAGTCGGCTCCCCGGATTCTGCGGAGAGGCAGCGGAGAGGCATCGCGGTCTTTACTTTACGCCCCTTCTCCCGTATTCTTCGCGCCCATCCGTGAAAAGAGTCCCCCTCAAGCCCTTGCACCCTAAAGGTTCGTTGAGCCAACCGAAGCTGGCCACCTTTAGGAAACGATCGACCGAAGAGCTGATCGCCTCGTTGTGTCCAGGTGAGCCTGGAGCGCTCAAAGTCAAGCCGGATGGCACCATAATGGATGGGCACCATCGCGTCTACGTCCTCCGGGAGCGTGGCGTGGATGTCGATGCGCTGCCGAGGGAGCCTTTGGAATGAGATCTGTTGAGAGAGGCCGCCCTTCATGAAGGCCGATATCTACTGGGTGCCCGGTCCCTGGCCGGGCCGTTTGGGCATTCTGCCCCGACCTCGGGGTGGCGACTGGCTCGCCGATGAGGTGCGCTCGTGGCGAGCTGCTGGCCTCGACGTCGTGATCTCCCTACTGACTCCAGCCGAAGTCGCCGAATTCGAGCTCCAAGAGGAAGAGGCGCGTGCTCGAGAGGAGGGGATCGAGTATCACGCCTTTCCGATCCCCGATTATGGCGTGCCCGGCTCGCGGGCGGCTCTGGCCGAGCTCGTCCACCGGCTGGAGGCAGCGCTCGCAGCGGGAAAAAGAGTTGCCGTCCACTGCCGCCAGGGCATCGGCAGGTCCTCGCTGTTGGCTGCAGCCTTGCTCGTCTCCGCCGGCGAAGATCCTGACGCAGCCTTCCGCCGGATTGAGCAGGCCCGTGGCAGGCCGGTGCCGGACACCGCCGAGCAGCGAGAGTGGGTGAGTCGGATGGCGTCTGAAGCGACCGCCGCCAAGATTGGTTTTGGGTGAGGGCCACCCATCTCTGGTTCCCTCTCCCACACGCACTCCATGCACCCCGTCCCGCTTATGGGCTATCAAGAGCCACGCGGGCGGTAAGCCCGGCCGAGGTTCCAGCCGATCAGCGGGCGCAGATGGTGCGCGTCCTTGCCTCCCCTAAAAGCCCGTTCGGCCGTCCTCTGGAGATGCACCAAGCATCCGCATGACGCCCGCGATGGCGGCAGGGATCTTCCCCGAAGCCCTAGAGTCCAGGGCAGGAGCAGGCCGTCCTTCTGGATCCTGTGGATTTCCGGCTCCTTCAGGCGCTCGCTCAGTGTGCGATCGGAGAGCAGGAGCGAGGGCGTCCGGGCGATCCCGACGTCGAGGCCCTGCAGGCCTATCTGGCGGATGAGATCAGCCTGGGGAAGACGGCCGACCTGCTCGGTCTTTCGCGGTTCGAGCTGCAAGATCGCTTCTTCCGCCTCGGAGTTCTCCTGCGCCTCGGACCGGCCACTCTCGAAGAAGCACAGGCCGAGGTTGCCGCAGCCCTGAAGATCGATTGACATCCTGAAGCTGCGCACGCACCGAGAGCGATGCCTGCTTCCATCTCCTCCAAAGTCCTGGCCGGACCCCGATAGCCGGTACAGCCGATCAGATCGGGAACGGACGTTGCCGGGGCTTTCCCCATCGCGCTATTCTAACTCCGAACGGCGTTGGACGAGATCACCCGGGTGTCTTTCCGCCATCTTCCCTTTGTCGCCGCGACGCGCTATCTTTCGCAGAGGAACGATCCGAAGGGGGATTCCCATGAGCCAGCCCGCCGCACAGGCACTCGACGACCTCTCCTTCGATCTCGTCGAAAGCGACGGGGAGCCGTTGGACAGCAACTGGGAACGCATCCAGATGAACCTGCTCATCGACGTGATCCGCCAGGCGATGGCGGAGCGCGGGCGGACGGACTTTTTCACCGGCGGGAACATGTTCGTCTACCACTCGGTCGAGCAGGCGCGGGACGTCGCCCGCGGGCGGCCGTATCTCCGGGGTCCGGACGTCTTCTTCGTCGGAGGCATCGAGGACCACGACCGCAATGTCTGGGCCTCCTGGCACGAGGGGGGCCGGCTGCCGGAGGTGATCGTCGAGCTCCTCTCGCCGTCGACCGCCAAGATCGACCGTACGACCAAGAGGGATTTTTACGCCCGGGTCTTCCGGACTCCGGAATACTTCCTCTATGAGCCTCGGACCGAGACGCTCGAAGGGCTCCGTCTGGCTGGCGACGTCTACGTTCCCCTCCTCCCCGATGCCGAGGGGCGGATCTGGAGCGAGAAGCTCGGGCTGAAGCTGGGCCTGTGGCGCGGGCTTCGGACCGGGGTGGAGACCACCTGGGTCCGGCTCTTCGACGCAGCCGGGCGCTTGGTGTCAACGAAGGACGAAGCGGCGGACGCGAGAGCCGAGGCCGAGCGGCAGCGGGCTGAAGCCGAGCGGCAGCGGGCCGACGCCGCCGAAGCTGAGCTGGCGCGTCTGCGGGCGCGGCTGGAAGGCACCGAAGGCTGACCGCGAGCCCCGTCAGGAGCTCGCCGTGCGCAGGAGATCGACCAGAGCCGTACAGATCATGTTTGACGAAGATCTCCTCGCCGAGTTGGACGAGACCGCGGAGGTTCGCGAACAGGGTCGATCCGCGGTGCTGCGGCAACTGACCAGCGACTTCCTGCGCCATCGTCGCGAGCAGGAGATCGACGCGCAGTACGAGCGCGCCTATGCTGGGGTCGAAGATCCGCTCGGCAAGGACTTCGAGGGATGGGAAGAAGAGGGCGTATGGCCGCGATCTGCCAGGCCCTGTTGATCGCCACCGGGTGTGGTGGCTGACGGTCTTCGCGTCAACCCGGGGGCGGGGCCTCATCCCTTGGTATAGAGCGCCTCGTGGTGCGCGGCACCCTTCTCGACGAGCCGGATCTCGCCCTCGGCGAGCAGGCGCCGCAGGATCGTCGAGGCCAGGCGGCTGTCCAGGGGCTTGCGCAGCTCCCGGCCGTAGCGCCGGTTCACCTCCGCGGCCACCCCGGAAGGCGCGAAGGTCTCGCCCGCCGGGAGCCCCGCGACCAGGCGCGCCACCAGCCGGCTCGGACGGGTCGGCTTGCCGCGCGACGGAGGCGGCTCGTCGGGCCGCGGCGGCTCCTTGGCCGGGACGGCTGCAGCGATCTCGGCTGCGGCTTCGGCCGTGGCCTTGAACGCCTCGTAGTGCTTGGCCACCTTGGCGTACTCGGCGGCGTGGAGGGCTTGCTGCTCCCGGTGGAAGATCTCCTGCTGCGCATGATGGGACTCCTGCTCTTTGTGAAACGCCATCTGCGCCTCCAGGTTGACCAGGACCTGCGCGACCGACAGCTGTGTGCTCACTCTCTCCTCCTTCACGGAACTGCCGACCAGTCTACGGAAGTCCGGCGCATTTGTCGCGAAGTTTCCAGCCGGCGGGCTAATTTCCGGAACTTTGCGGCCCCTCCCGGAAGATCGCGACCGATCTCCGGAGATCGCGTCGCATCCCGGCAGATCGCGACGCATCCGCGAGCCTGGCGGCACTCCAGGAGCTTCGCGACGCCTCCCGGAAGATCGCGACCCGTCCCGGAACATTGCGACGCATCCCTGGACATTGCGACGCATCTCCCGACTTTGCGACAGATCGCGGGACATTGCGACGGAGCCGCAGATGTCGCGGCGCTTCCCGCGACCTTGCGTCACGTCCGCCAACTTCGCGACAGGTCCGGAAAGATTGCGACAAATCCCGGGACATCGCGACGCATCCAGCGACATTGCGGCGCATCTGTGAGTTTCGCGTCATATCGGGGAAGATTGCGATAAACGGGCGGACATCGCGGCATCTCCAGAGAGATTGCGGCGGCCCTGGAGGGATCGCGACATCTCCAGGGAGATCGCGGCACATCCACGTCAGTGAGGGGGGTTGTTCGGGAAAAAAAGAGGGAGAGGCGCGGCGCGCACCACTCCCTGTGGAGGAGACCGGGGGCGCCGCTCGTGAGAGCGACGCTCTCTGTCGGTGAAGGCCGGCCTCGCAGCACGGGAGGCGCCGGAGAACAGCCTTCATAGGGGAGTGACGCGCGGCCGGAAAACATTTCAGGTCCGCACGCAGGTTTGGTTTGCCCCAGCGTAATCTCTCGCCGCCTCGTGCGTAAGGCAGGTAGACCGCGACGCGGCATGAGAGACTCGTGTCTTCAGCAGGAGAGCCGACCATGACGAGAGCTACGATCGCGCGCGGGGCGTTCGCCACCGTGGTCGTCCTCCTCGCCGTCACCGCCGGCTACCGGGTCCTCAACCGGGACGTCCACCCCGCCGCGGCGATGTCGCCCGCGATCACCCCCTCGACCGCGGCGGCGGAGGAGACCCACCCGGCGACGGAGGCCCACCCGGACTTCCTCTACGGCCGCGTCACCACCGTCGATGCCACCTACGAGGGGCGGCTGCGCTGGGGGAACGACGAGGAGGCGTTCTGGGGCGACTACTTCAACGGCTTCAAGCATGAGAACCCATGGGCCGCCCAAGTGCCGCCAGAGCGGCTGCCCAAGGAGCGCCACCCGATCGAGATCTTCGGGATCACGATCGCCCACCGGGAGCGCCAGATCGACCTGGGCCGGCCTTTCATGGCGCGCTTCGGCGATATCGCGCGCATCGAGGCGCACGGCCGCGGCGTGCGGGTGACTCTCAAGAGCGGGACCGTGTTCGACCTCGACCGCTTCGAAGCCAGCGACTTCGACGACGGCGTGCGAGTGTGGGACGGCAGGCGCGGCGTCGTGAACCTCGATACTCTTCGGATCCGCACGATCGAGCTCCTCCCGACCCCTCCGCTAGGCGCCGCCCCCGACCGGCTGCACGGAACGGTGCGCACGCGGCAGGGCGACTTCACCGGCTTCGTCCAGTGGGACCGGGAGGAGTGCGTCGGCACCGACGAGCTCGACGGCCACGCGGCTGGCGGTGAGACCAGCCTGCGCTTCGATACCATCCGTTCCATCGCGCGCCGCCCGCGCGACAGCTCCCTGGTGACGCTGCTCGACGGCCGCGAGATCATGCTCTCCGACATCCGCGAAGTCGGCCATGAGAACCGCGGGATCTACGTCGACGACCCGCGCTACGGCCGGGTGCTGGTCTCCTGGGACGCCTTCGAGCGCGTCGACCTCAGCCCCGGCGGCAGCGGCCCTGCCTACGGCGACTTCCCGCCGGGGCGTCCGCTCACGGGCAGCGTCACCACCCGCGCCGGCCTCCGCCTCGCCGGCCGGCTGGTCTACGACCTCGACGAGAGCGAGACCACCGAGACGCTCGACGCCCCATCCCAGGGCGTGGACTACACCATCCCCTTCGGCCTGATCGCCTCGATCGTGCCCCCCAAAGTGACTCTCCAGAGCGGCGAGGAGCTGCACCTCGAGCGCACCGGCGACCTCGGCGAGGGGAATGCCGGCATGCTGATCTTCGTCGACGGCCGTCAGCGCCCCGAGTACGTGCCCTGGACCGATGTCGAGCAAGTCGACTTCGACCGCCCGCCGGCGATGTATCCGCCGCTCGGCGAGCGCTAGATCACGGACGCCCGGGGCTGCTGGAGGGCGGAGCTCTACCGGGTGCAAGGCTGCACACCGGGGGAAGGGCATGGGAGGGGAGTGGCAAGAGCATGGTACGCTACGCCCATGATAACGACCATTGACAAGGCAGGGCGCGTGGTCATCCCCGCCGAGGTGCGCAAGCGGCTTGGTCTCGCCGCCGGTACGGAGCTCGAGATGGTGGTCGAGGGCTTCGCCATCCGCCTCGTCCGGTCGGTGGCCGGCCCCGAGCTCGTCCGGCGCGGCGAGCGCCTGGTCGCCCGTCCTCGGGCCGCGGAGGGGGAGCGCACCGAGATCGATGTGGCGCGGTTGATCGAAGAGGAGCGGGACCGGTGGCCGGGCTGAGGGACATCTTCTTCGACACCAGCGTCCTCATCGCCGGGGTCATCGATTTCGGCCGCGGCCCGCATCCCGCCCTGCTGCTGATGGATGCCGTCGCGGACGGTCGCATCGAGCGCCCGATGACCGCCTGGCACTGCTGCCTTGAGTTCTACTCGGTGACGACGCGCCTGCCGGAAGAATACCGCCTTGAACCGGAGATCTCCCTGCGGCTCCTACGAGAGGAGATCCTCCCTCGTTTCTCGGTCCACGATCTGCCATCGGAGCTGAGAGAGGATTTCTTGGTCTCCACCGTAGGCGAGGGCACGATGGGCGGCAGGGTTTACGATGCGCACATCGCAGAGGTCGCGCGGCAGGCTGGCGCGCGGCTCGTGGCGACTGAGAACCGCCGCCATTTCACTCCCCTATTGCGCCACGGTATCCGTGTGTTGGTCAGTGCCGAGTTGGTTGAAGAAATCGGGCGCTGAGTCCGAAGAGCGTCGCCGTGGGCGGCCCGGAATCAGTCAACGCCCGCCGGCTCGGGCACGCAGATGAGGATCTCCTCTGCCTGGCCGGGAGGCAGGATAGGGAGCTTGGGGCGGTGGACCCGCTGACCAGCCGCCACTCTCGCCCAATAGCCGCGGGGCGGCACGGGGACCTTCAGACGGCTGCACGCCTTCGATAGACCCCGGCCTGACAGACCCCACTCTTTCGCGAGTTTGTCGACAGGCACAGACCACACGCGCTCGAAGAGTGTCGGACGGTCGAGGTGGACGGAACGCCCATTCCGACTCCCCGCGCCGATCCGAAAGACTCGCGGAAGAACGACGGCCGCCTTCTTCTCCTTCGGCGGCTCGATCCCGAACTTCGCCAGAGCCTCTCCGGCCCTCGCTGGGCTGCTTGGATCGAACCTGCTCCGTTGCCTGAGGTTGGGAGGGATCAGCCCGACCTTGACCATGCGCTCCCGCATGCTCGGGGTCCTTGCGAGCTCGAACAGTACCTCGCGCGAGCAGTAGTCGTCGGTCGCGAGGAGCTTCATCAGCCGGACGAAGGTCCAATCGTCCGTCTTCAGCAAATGGCGGCGAGCGCCAGCGATCTCTTGGATGGCGCTCGCTTCCCATCGCACTCCCGCTTCGAAGAGAGCCTGCAGGGTTTCCACAGGTCGATCCTGGCGGAACGACCACGCCGCTCGCGAAAGCTGAATTGCCATCACCCGTGAGGGATTCGTGGGTGGCTTCGAACGGGCCAGGAGCTGGACGGTCTTCTCATTGCACGCATAGCGGTAGAGCTCCTCATAATCGTCCAGCGAGGGATCGGGTTTTAGGCGCTCGAGGATGGAAACATGCCCACCGCTGCACGCAGCAAAAACGGGGCTATAGCGGTCCTCCTCGTCCTCCTCGTCCGCGAGGCCCCACCGCAGAACAGGCACCGCGACATGCGGATCGGCGCCAGCCCACAGACAGAGCATCACCCCCTTCTCATTGCCCTCCCATGCGTGGTGTCCGAGGGCGATGTCGAGCTCGCCTTGGATTTTCGGGTCCTGCAACCGGTGCCGTTTCGCAAAGCCAAAGAGTGGCTTGTTGCTCGTGTGGTGGCCCAGGGCATGGGCGAGTGCGTGACCAGAAGAGAAGTCGACGCCAAGACGGAGAAACCGCTCGTAGAGTTGGGATTCGTAGGTGGCGCAGAGCGCGTCCAGATCCACCTGTCGAGGGTCGGCACCCCAGTCGAGAAGCAGGTCCAGGAAGTCTGGGCGGCGCAGCCGCAGTACCTCGTCGAGAGGAGACTCCGGCTCTGCGTTCACGTCATACCCGTTGGCGACGAGGAGAAGCACGAGCGAGTGATCCTGGCGCTCGATCGCAATCTCCAGAGCCGTGCGGAAACGGCGTGATCGCTCGATCAGTGAGCCGGCTGCGAGCTGCATCGGCCCTCCGGCCTGGATCCAGCGCTCTACGTCATAGAGCCGGCCATCGAGGCAGAACCGATGGAGCTCCTCCAGCTCTGCCGCATTCGTGGTGAACCGCGCGGGGGCGCGTGGAGCCTGCGGGTCGGGATCGCCTCGCGGATCGACGAAGGTAGTCGGCACGCCGTGAGTTTACTGCTCGCATACCACGATTTGATACCCTCAAAAGGGGCGTGATAACCCCGCCACAGCCTTTATTTCCGATCCTTTAGGTGCGAAATATCTTTGAGGGAAGACGAGAGTGGACCAACTGCGCAGGAGTTGGAACTCGCTGCTGGTGTGGCTGCGGGACATTTCAGGCGTGGAGCCTGGCGGCGGATATGGGTGAGTGAGTCGGCCGCAGGGAGCCGTCCCTAGCTGCCGTGACGGGCGATGAGCTCGCGCACAGCAGGCACCAACTCGGTGGGAATCTCCAAGACCGTCTGGGTCTGGTCTCCGAAGGCGGCTTCATCCTCCGCCACTGCCTCGGCCTCGGTTTGCTCTTCATAGTGAAGTTTGGTTTTGTGCTTGACGGCGCGAACACCATCGGTAGGGTCAGACCGCCGGAAACGCCACCCATGGAAGGCCATCGATGTAGCCGAAGTGTGGGTCGGAGGAGATGAGATCCGCGCCTGCTTCCAGCGCGTGCGCTGCGATCCAGATGTCATTTGTCGGAATGGGCCGCCCTTTCCTCCGCAACTCGGCAGAGATGCGCCCGAACCAGTCCGCCGTCTCCCAGGTGAGAGTCAACAGACGAACGTTCGGGTCTTCGGCGAAGGCTTCGAGAGCTCGGGCGTTCTCTTCGTAGCGGGAGCCGTTCCGAAACCCGTACAGCAACTCCCCAACAACGACCATCGACAAGAGCACCTCCTCCGAGCGCCTCACCCGCTCGACCACGAGCTCCTGGCCCCGCCGTAAGGCCGAGTAGGCGTTGGTGTCGAGGAGGACTTTCACTGCCAGAAGGAGGCGTCGACCTGCTCGAAGATCTCGACTGCCTTGAGGATCTCGGCTTCCTGTTCCGCCGACCAGGTGCCGATGAAGCGGTCCAGGGCATGGCCGACCGCCTTGGGAGGTTTTGGGGAGCCCTGAGCGTCCTGCTCCCCTGGAGCCACGAGCGTAAGACGCACTGCCGGACGACCGGGGCTCGTGATGACGACTTCCTGTCCCGCGGCCGCCTCCTCGATCAGCTCACCGAGATGTCCTTCCGCCTCTTCGAGGTTCACCTTGATCACAAGAACAAGGATACCACTCCTGTCCCGGGGGTGGCGAGAAGAGATGCCGAGGCTCTCCGAGACGCCAGCGCGAATGTCTTTAAGAGGATACCAAGAGTGGACCAACTGCGCGGGAGTTGGAACCTCCTCCTCTCCTGGCTGCGGAAGGTTCAGGCCTGGAGTCTGGCGGCGGAGGTGGGGGAGTGAAGCCGCGGCACGGGGCCGCCTTCAGCGGCCGTGGCGGGCGATGAGCTCGCGCACGGCAGGCACCAGCTCAGTGGGAATCTCCATGATCGTCTGCGTCTGGTCTTCGAAGGCGGCTTCATCCTCCGCCACTGCCTCGGCCTCGGTCTGCTCTTCATAGTGAGCAAGAACCCGTCGGACTCGCTCTTCGTCCCAGCCTGGGGGAAAGTTGTTCTGCTTCACTTGCGTCTCCTGCGTCGGCGGTAGGCCGCCAGCGGCTTACCTACCAAATCATACGCCGTTATGACGAGCACGCTTTGGAGAATCGAGTCGGGGACATAGACGACCCGCAAGTGCCGCCCGGCTTCCGTCTGGCCGATGGCAATCCGAGCGTCGTTGTCGCCGGGACGATCCTCCCTTGGCCGACGGAGCACGTCCTCGACCTCATCCTCACTCACGTTGTGGCGATAGATGTGAGGCTCCCCAGTTTTCCGGGTCGATGTAGTAGCGAATATCCACTTCCCGATCCTCACACCACTGGCGCTGATGATGACGAGGCTGTCCTCGATCGTGGGATCAGGATACCACTTGTGGTGGCGCCGCGATGAAATATCTTTCAGGAGATACTGAGAGTGGAGCAACTCCGCGGGAGTTGGAACCTCCTTCTCTCCTGGCTGCGGGACGTTCAGGCCTGGGGTGTGGCGGCGGAGGTGGGGGAGTGAGCCCAGGCTCAGAGCACTCCGTTGCACAAAACTAAACCCTGGGTTAAGTTTTGTGCTCCATGGAGAGCGACGATTCACCTCGCGAAGGCGCTCCAGATTGGGGGGGACTCTATTCCGTTGCTCAGTCCCAGAGTGGCTACTTCACGACTGGACAGGCAGCCACCGCAGGCTATTCGCCGCCGCTGCTTCACAAGTACCTCGGCAATGGGAGGGTCGTGCGAGTGCGACGAGGCATCTATCGCCTCGTTCACTTCCCAGTCAGCGAGCATGAGGATCTCGTCGTGGCCTGGCTCTGGACGGAGCAGGCCGGTGTGTTCTCGCACGAGACGGCGCTCGCGCTCCATGACCTCTCCGACGTACTGCCCGCGAAGCTCCATATGACGCTCCCGGTGAGCTGGCAGCATCGGCGGCTCCGGGTGCCCGCCGGCCTCGTTCTGCACTACGCCGACCTGAGTGAATCCGACCGCACAGGATTCTCGGCCGTGCCGATCACGTCGACGCAGAGGACCCTGCGAGACTGTCTGAAGGCGAACGTCTCCCCCGAGCTTGTACGCCAGGCTGTGCTCCAAGCACGACGGCGCGGGCTCATCTCAGAAAAGGACGGTGCCGAGCTCAACGCCGCTCTCGACCGTACGTCGGAGAGCGCTCGATGATTCGGCGCTACGCAACGCCTCTCGCGTTCAAGCAGGCGCTCGAGCAGCGGATCAAGTCCTCGTCGACCACCGGTGCCGACTTCGCGCGCCGTCGCCAGTTGCTCGTCTTCGATCGGTTCCTCGCGCGCGTCGTCTCGGTCGTTGGTGACGCGGTGACGCTCAAGGGCGGGCTGGTTCTCGAAATGCGCCTCGTCCGGGCTCGGACCACCAAAGATGTCGACCTTCGTATGATGGGCTCGGCCGACAACGTACTTGAGCGACTTCAAGCCGCCGGGCGTCTCGATCTCGGCGACTACATGTCCTTCGAGGTCCAGCCGGACGTGGATCATCCCGAGATCCGGAACGAGGGGATGCAGTACGACGGCTATCGCTATCCATGCCCTCACCATGCCGAGGAGCCGGCCCAACACTCGCGTGAGAGACCTCCCGGATATCGCTCTGCTCGCCACGGCCGGCGAGATCAACGAGGCGGAGCTCCGCTTGGCGCTCGAGCAGACGTTCCGATTTCGAGGGACTCACTCTCTGTCGACATCGGTCCCTGCGCCGCCAGCCTTCTGGGAAGGCCCCTATGCTGCAATGGCTGCGACCGACGAGCTGATTTGGAGGACTCTCGCGGATGTGACTGAAGCGGCTTCGTCCTTCCTGAACCCCGTTCTCGGGCACACTCCAGAGGGCAGGATCTGGGTACCGGCGGACTGGTGTTGGCGGACGCGACCCTGAGAAGACACGCCACAGCAGAAACGGGCTCCGGCACTCGGGTACTGCGAGGGAAAGCCTTTTAGAGGAAACGAAGAGTGGAGCAGAAGGGATTCGAACCCTCGACCCCCACGTTGCGAACGTGGTGCTCTCCCAACTGAGCTACTGCCCCACGAGCGGGAGGGCGGTATTGTACTGAGGGGACCCGGGGAGGGCAAGGGGCAAGAGAATTTATGTCTCGGCCGGTTCCGCGACGAGATCGGCCAGCATGCGCCCCTCCAGGCGGTCGGCGCGGCAGCCGGAAACCTCCCCGACGAGCTCCTCGAGCCGGCTGGTGAGCTCGCCTCCCACCAGGCCCACGCCCCGGCGGGCCCGGTGATCGTAGGCCGCAAAGACCTGCTCCACCGCCAGGCTCTGCGGGTCGTGCGCGAGGAGGTAGCCGCTCTCGCCGTCCGGCCGCAGCAGCTCGTGGACGATGAGCGGATGGAGGATGCGCTCCAGCTCCCTCTCCGGCAGGGTCAGGCGGTCCGCGAGCTCCTCCCGGGAGAGGACCGGCTCCCCCCGGACGAGCTGCCGGGCGATCAGCGCCAGGGCGGCCAGCCCCACCCACGCGGCCTGCACCGGGGGGTTGCGGTGCAGCCCCTGCGAGAGCAGCCGGAAGTGCTGCGCCGTGTAGGCGGCCTCGCATCCCAGGAGGACGATCCCCCAGGTCAAGTCGAGCGAGATGATGAACAAGATGGCGAAGGCGAATCCCCCATAGACCTCATTCACCTCGCTGAACAGCTTCACGTACAGCCCGAAGGACTGCCGCAGCACCTCCAGGAGGATCGCCGCGAGGAGCCCCCCCGCGAGCGCGTTGCGCAGGCGGACCGGCGCATAGGGCACCAGCCAGTAGAGGACGGTCAAGCCGATCACGGTGGCGAGGAACGGCGCCAGGGTGAGCAGGAACGAGTCCTCGGCGAGACGGCGGAACGCCGGGCTCTGGCGCAGCAGCAGCAGGCTCGTGAACGTGGCGCCGACCAGGATCGGACCCCAGAAGAAGAAGAGGGCGAAGGAGAAAAGCCGCACCCGCAGCGGGCGCCGATGCAAGACGTTCCAGATCCGGTTCAGCGTCTCCTCGACCGTGACGAAGAGGAAGAGGGACGAGGTGAAGAAGAAGATCACGCCGACCCCATGGATTCCCCCGGCCTGGCCGAGGAGCTCCCCCAGGGTGTCGACCACGGTCTTTTCGGAGTAGGGGAGGATCTGGACGAAGACCTCCAGGCTGCGCTGGGGATATTGGCTGAACACCCGCGCGCCGATGAAGGAGAAGGCGGCGAGGAGCGGGATGAGCGAGAGCAGGGTGACCAGGGCGATGGCCGAGGCGATCAGCCAGATGGAGTCCTCGTGCGCCTGCCGCAGAGTGACCAGGACGTAGCGGGCCAGGTGGCGCGGGAAGCTCTCCGGCGGCAGCAGCCGGCGGAGAGCCGCTGCGGCCCTGCCGCCTACCACGGCACGCTCTCTCCGCTGAGCGGCAGGTGGGGGAGAGGCCAGCCGTCGACGCCTCCAATGGCCACCCGCAGCGCCTTGCGCGGCGGATCCTCGCCATGGTTGAGGAAGATCCGCTCCGGCCGGCCGGGCAGGGCCTGGCACCAGCGCAGCAGCTCGTCGCGGTCGGCGTGGGCCGACATCCCCTGGAGCTGGTGAATCTGGGCCCGCACCTGCACCTCCTGCCCGTGGACGGCCACGGTCTCGGCGCCGTCCACCAGGGCGCGCCCCAGGGTGCCCGCGGCCTGGAAGCCGACGAACACCACGGAGCTCCGAGGATCCGGCAGGCGGTGCAGCAGGTGGTGCAGGATGCGGCCGCCGGTCGCCATACCGCTCGCCGCCACGACGACCGCCGGCTGCTGGCGCCCGTTGAGCGTCTTCGACTGGTCGACGGTATGGCAGCGCTGGAACCGGGTCGGAGAGAGCGGATCGACCCCGCCCCGGACCACCTCGAGGAGGTCCTGGTCGTGCTCGGCTTCGGCGCGGTCGTAGAGGTCGGTGGCGTCGATCGCCATCGGGCTGTCGAGGAACACGGCCTGTCGGTCGAGTCGCCCGGCGTCGGCGAGAGCCGAGAGGTGCCAGAGGACGTCCTGGGTCCGCCCCAGGGCGAAGGCGGGGATGACCACGATGCCGCCGCGCGTGAAAGTCTCGTCGATGATCGCCCCCAGGGCCGTGGCCGGATCCTCCTGCGGATGGTTGCGGTCGCCGTAGGTGGACTCCAGGAGCAGCGCGGCGGGGGGAGCGAGAGGCGGCTCGGGATCTTTGAGGATGGGGACGCCGTAGCGGCCCACGTCGCCGGAGAAGCACCAGCTGCGGCGCTCGCCGTCGGCCCCCTTGGCCGCGACCTCGATGCTCGCCGCTCCCAGGAGGTGCCCGGCGCGGCGGTAGCGGAAGCGCACCCCGGGCACGATCTCCCGCTCCTCGTCGAACGGCACCGGCTGGAGGAGCTTCAGGGCGCGCCGGGCGTCGTCCCGCGTATAGAGCGGCTGCGGGTCCGCATGGCGGCTGTATCCTTTACGCCGGGCGTAGCGGGCCTCCTCTTCCTGGATCTGTCCGGAATCGAGGAGGACGAGGGAGATCAGGCCGCGGCTGGGCCGTGTGCAATAGACGGGTCCGCGGAAGCCCTGGGCGGCGAGGCGCGGCAGGAGACCCGTGTGGTCCAGGTGGGCATGGGTGAGGAGGACCGCGTTGAGCGTCGACGGAGGGAACGGGAAGGGGAGCCAGTTGCGTTGCTCGAGCTCTTCGTCGCCTTGATAGAGGCCGCAGTCGACGAGCACGGAGGTGTCGCCCCAGGAGAGCAGGGTGGAGCTGCCGGTGACGCAGCCGCAGGCTCCGAGGAATGTGACGGTTGCCATTCGGATCGGTCCTCCTTTCGCGGCTGAAAGGTTATCCTCGGAGGCATGATTCCTGCTATAGCACACAAGGTGAGCTCTCATATCGGGCCGGCCCCGCGAGGTCGGCCGCCCTCTGTTTCAGCAGCACAGACGCAAGAAACTCGAAGGGAGGCAGCCATGGCCGATACAGTCGAAAAAGGGACGGCGGAAGGTGCCGAAACGGCGCGTGAGGACGCTGAGAGCGTCGTCTCGGCGCGGGATCGCTTCAAGAAGCTGAGCCAGGACGTCCAGGGCCGGTACCAGCAGGTGTCCGAAGACGTCCGGCGCGGTGCGGAGAGGGCGTCGCACGAGATCCGCCGCGGTACGGAGCGGGCCCGCGAGCGCTATGGCGAGGTGGCCGATAGCGCCCGCGAGCGCTACAGCCAGGTGCGCGAGAGGTCCGGCGAGCTCTCCCGCGACGTCGCCCACTATGTGCGCGACAATCCGGGCCGGTCGGTGCTCATCGCCGCCGGTGTGGGGTTCCTGGTCGGCCTGCTGGTCCGCCGGGGCCGCAGCGAGGACGAGATCTAGAGGACCCTCACCCCCGGCCCCTCTCCCGCAAGCGGGCGAGGGGAGTAGGAAGGGGCCGGGGATGAGGGCCGACAGAGGAGGACGGTATGGAAGACTTCGTGGACGACGGCGCGTTTCGCCCTTCGACGATCGACGACTTCCTGGACGAGGTCCTGCCCGAGGAGCTCGAATGGAAGCGGATGGTGCGAAGCTACCCCCTGTCGGCCGTGGCTCTGGCGGCCGTCGGCGGCTTCCTTTTGGGGATCTTCCACGGACCGGGCGTCGTCGCCGCCGTGTCCAGCTATCTGGGAGCCCAGATCTCGCGCAACGTGAGCCAGGTTCTCGGCCAGGACATCGGGTAGAAAATACCGGGTAGAATTTGCTCTCCCGCTGCGTGCGTACGATCTTCCACATCTCCGACGTCCATTTCGGCCCTCCGCACCTGCCGCGGGTGTCCCAGGGGGTGCTGCAGCACATCGAGCGGCACCGGCCGGACCTGGTCGTCCTCTCGGGCGATCTGACCCAGAGGGCCCGTCCCGAGCAGTTCCGCGAGGCGCGCACCTTCGTCGACAGCATCCCCGCTCCGGTCCTGGTCGTGCCCGGCAACCACGACGTCCCGCTGTGGCGCGTCTGGGAGCGGATCTTCGACCCCTACGGCTGCTACAAGCGGAACTTCAGCCCGGAGCTGGAGCCGATCTACCGCGATGACGAGATGCTCGTCGCCGGCATCAACACGGCCTTCGGCTGGACGATCAAGGACGGCCGCATCACCACGCACCGGCTGCTCGAGCTGGCCGAGCTCTTCGATCAGACCCCGGAGACGGTGTTCAAGGTCGTCGTCGCCCACCACCACCTGATCCCGCCGCCCAACTTCGGCAGCCAGGCGGTCCTCGGCAACGCCTACGAGGCGATCGACCTCTTCTCGACGGTCGGCGTCGACCTGATCCTCTCCGGCCACCTGCACCAGGCCTACATCGGCAACTCGGAGGAGTTCTATCCGAAAGGCCGGCCGCCGATCGTCATCCTGCACTCGGGGACCACGACCTCGAACCGCGGACGCGGCGGCGAGCGGGAGCGCAACACCTGCAACTGGATCCGGGTCGACGGCGACTCGATGATCGTCTCCCATCTCCGCTGGCACCGGGCTCTCGACCGGTTCGCCGAGCACAGCCGGCACTGGTACCCCCGCCAGGAGCGCACCCCCTACACCCTGGAGGGGCTGGCGGTGGATGCGGCGGTGCCGATCCCCACGCCGTAGCTTCCCGCGCGGGGAGCGTCTGATCCGCGGGAGCTCCTCCGGGGGTAGACTTCCAGGTCCGGTGGAGAGGATCGGACGATGAAGCAGAGAGGTCAGGAATGAGCGATCTGACGGCCCGGCTGGACCGGCTGTCGCCGCAGGAGCGGACCGCGCTTCTCAATCTTCTGCGCAAGAAGAAGGGGGGAGCGGCCCTCGCCACGGCGCCTGCGCTGTCGCGGCCCGCGGACCGGGAAGACCTGCCGCTCTCTTTCGCCCAGCAGCGGCTCTGGTTCCTCGACCGGCTGGCCCCGGGCAGCCCGCTCTACAACCTGCCGGGCACTCTGCGCTGCACCGGCCGGCTCCATCCCGCCGTGCTGGCCGCCTGCCTCTCCGAGGTGGTGCGGCGCCACGCGGCGCTGCGCACCCGCTTCGCAGTCCGCGGCGACGGACCGGTGCAGGTCATCGAGCCTGCCGCTCCCCTGCCGCTGCCGGTGGTCGACCTGGCGGCGCTGCCGGCGGCGATCCGGGTGCCCGAGGAGCAGCGCCTCGTGCGGGCGGAGCACCTCGCCCCCTTCGATCTGGGGCGGCCGCCCCTGGTGCGCGCCCGCCTGCTGCGCCTCGCGGCGGAAGAGCACCTGTTCGTCTACGTCTTTCATCACATCGCCAGCGACGGCTGGTCGCTCGACGTGGCGATCGCCGAGGTGGCGGCCTTGTATGGGGCCTTTCTGGAGGGGCTGCCCTCGCCTCTCCCCGAGCTGCCTCTGCAATATGCCGACTTCGCCTGGGAACAGGTCCACGCCTTTCAGGGCGAGGCCCTGGAGCGCGAGCTCGGCTACTGGCGGTCGCGCCTGGCCGGTGCGCCGGTGCTCGAGCTGCCGACCGACCGGCCCCGACCGGCCGTGCCGTCGTTCCGTGGAGCCGCGCTGGAGGCGGTCCTCCCCCCGGCCGTCGAAGCGGGCCTGCGCGAGCTCGCGCGCGGCGAGCGGGTGACTCAGTTCATGGCTCTCCTCGCGCCGCTCTGCGCCCTCCTGGCGCGCCTCGCGGACAGCGTGGACGTGGTCGTCGGCACGGTGGTGACGGGGCGCGACCGCTGGCAGCTCAAGGACCTCATCGGGTTCTTCGTCAATACGCTCGTCCTGCGCTTCGATCTCTCGGCAGACCCGGACTGCCGTGCGCTCCTGGCGCGCTCTCGCGAGGTGGTGCTGGGCGCCTTCGGCCACCAGGCGCTCCCGTTCGAGAAGCTGGTCGACGAGCTGGGCCTGCCGCGCGATCCCTACCGGCCGCCGCTGCTGCGTGTGCTGATCCAGCTCCTCCCGGCCTCGCTGCAACCCGCCGCGCTCCCCGGCCTGTCCCTGGAGCGCTACCGTCTCCCCAACGAGACCTCCAAGTTCGACCTGGTGGTCAACGCCCTGGACCTGCAGGACCGGACGCTCCTGGAGTGGCGCCACGACGCGGACCTGTTCGACCCGGACACCATCGCCCGCTGGGCCGGCTGCTTCGACGTCCTCCTCGCGGCCTGGGTCTCCGATCCCTCTCTGCGCGCGAGCGAGCTGCCGCTCCTCACCGCCGGCCAGCGCGAGCAGCTGCTCGGGGCTCCCCGGCCCGCCGCTCCCGATCGCGGGCGGCGGTCTCTTCCCGCCCTGTTCGAGGCGCAGGTGGACCGCACACCGGAGGCGCCCGCGGTGTCTCCCCTGACCTACCGCGAGCTCGACGAGCGGGCCAACGGCCTCGCCCGCTGGCTGGTGCGCTCGGGAGTCGTCCCCGGCGACCGGGTGGCCCTCCGGCTCGATCGGTCCGCGGATCTGATCGTCTCGCTCATCGCGGTGCTCAAGACCGGCGCCGCCTACGTCCCGCTCGACCCCGCGTCGCCGCGCGAGCGCCTCGCGTTCGCCCTGGAAGACAGCGGTGTCTCGCTCGTCCTCGATACGGACCTGCTCGAACGCGAGAGGGACGCGATCGCGCGGCAGAGCCGTGAGCGCCTGGGGTGGAGGCTCGATCCGGAGCTGCCGGCCTACGTGATCTACACGTCCGGCTCGACCGGGCGCCCGAAGGGCGTGATCGTCCCCCATGGAGCGGTTTCGCGGCTGTTCGCCGCGACGGAAGCCTGGTTCGGCTTCGGGCCCGGCGACGTCTGGACCCTGTTCCACTCCTACGCCTTCGACTTCTCGGTCTGGGAGATCTGGGGCGCGCTCCTCTACGGCGGCCGCCTGGTCGTCGTCCCCTGGAGCGTGAGCCGCGACCCGGAGGCGTTCCGCAGGCTGTTGCGCGAGGAGCGGGTGACGGTGCTCAACCAGACGCCGTCGGCGTTCCGGCAGCTGGAGCCCTCACCCCCGGCCCCTCTCCCGCAAGCGGGCGAGGGGACAACAGCAAAAACATCTCTCCGGTGGGTCATCTTCGGCGGCGAGGCCCTCGATCCCACGGCGCTCGAACCCTGGTTTTTGCGGTACGGCGATCAGCGCCCGCGGCTGGTCAACATGTACGGCATCACCGAGACGACCGTGCACGTGACCTGGCGGCTGCTGTCGCGGCAGGACGCCACCCGGCCGGCGAGCCTGATCGGGCAGCCGATCCCGGACCTGACGCTCCATGTGCTCGACCGCCACCTCGAGCTCCAGCCCCTGGGCGTCCCCGGCGAGATCTGCGTCGGCGGCGAGGGCCTGGCCCATGGCTACCTCGGCCGGCCGGAGCTGACGGCGGCACGGTTCGTCCCCGATCCCTTCGGTCCGCCGGGCGCGCGGCTCTACCGCTCGGGCGACCTGGCGCGGCGGCGGCCGGACGGCGAGCTGGAGTACCTGGGGCGGATCGATCACCAGGTGAAGATCCGCGGCTTCCGCATCGAGCTGGGCGAGATCGAGGCCGCGCTCGCTGCGCTGCCGGGGGTGCGCGAGGCGGTCGTGCAGGCACGCCCGGACGGACCCGACGGAGCGCCCTGGCTGGTGGCGTATGTGACCGCCGGGGAGGAGGGGGCGCCGACGCTCGCCGGGATGCGCGAGTCGCTCGCCCGGCGGCTGCCGGACTACATGATTCCCGCCGCCCTGGTCGTCCTCGACCGCCTGCCGCTGACCGCGAACGGCAAGGTGAACCGCCTCGCCCTGCCGGTCCCGGGCGCCGCGCCGGCCGCCGCTTCCGGACATGAGCACGTCCCGCCGCGCGACGCCGTGGAGGCCTGGTGCGCCGGCCTGTTCCGCCAGATCCTCAACCTGCCGGCGGCGCGGGAGATCGGCGCGCTCGACGACTTCTTTGCGCTGGGCGGGACCTCGATCTCCGGCGCCGTCCTGATCAACCGGCTCCAGGAGACCCTCGGCGAGATCGTCCAGGTGGTGGTGATCTTCGACCACTCTACGGTCGAGTCCCTCGCCGCCTACGTGCGGGACGAGCATCCGGCGGCGGCTGCGCGTCTCTGGGGCGTGGCGGCGGAGGCAGGGGAGGCGGAGATAGCCCCGGTCGGACCCGTGGAGGTCGCCGAGATGCGCCGCCTGATCGTCGAGGGACGACCCTCACCCCCTGACCCCCTCTCCCACCCGCACTCACTCCCGCCCAGGAGAGGGGGAATGGCGGTCTTCCTCCTCTCTCCGCCGCGCTCGGGCTCGACCCTGCTGCGCGTCATGCTGGGCGGCCACCCGCGCCTCTTCGCGCCGCCGGAGCTGGAGCTCCTCTCTTTCGAGACCCTGGCCGGCCGGCAGGCCGCCTTCTCCGGGCGCGACAGCTTCTGGCTCGAAGGGGTGATCCGCGCTGTCATGGAGGCGCGCTCGTGCGACGCCGCGGAAGCCGAGCGGATCGTCGCCGCCGCCACCGAGGGAGGGTGGACGACCCGGCGCCTCTACCGCGAGCTCCAGGGGTGGATCGGCGACCGGCTCCTGGTGGACAAGACCCCCTCCTATGCCCTCGATCCCATGGTGCTCCGCCGCGCCGAGGAGTGGTTCGCGGAGCCCCGCTACATCCATCTGCTGCGCCATCCGCAGGCGACCAACCGCTCGTTCGAGGAGGCGCGGCTCGACCAGATCTTCTTCCGCCGGCCGCACCGCTTCTCGCGCCGCCAGCTCGCCGAGCTGATCTGGACAGTCAGCCACCGCAACATCCTGGATTTCCTGGCGGAGATCCCCGCGGCGCGCCAGACCACCGTGCGCTTCGAGGAGCTGGTGCGCGATCCCGAGCGGGTCCTCGCCGGCCTCTGCGGCTTCCTCGGGCTCGACGACGACCCGGCCATGGCCGATCCCTACCGCGGAGGGGCCGGCCGGATGGCCGACGGCGTGCACGCCGAATCGCGCATGCTCGGCGACGTCAAGTTCCACACGCACGGCAAGGTGGACGCCGCGGTGGCCGAGCGCTGGAGGCAGGCGGGGGAGGCGCCCCTCGGCGAGCCCGCGCAGGCGCTCGCGGCCGAGCTCGGGTATGAGCTGGAGTCGCACGGTGTGCGGCCCATCCCCCGCGGGCCGGGCGTCAACCGCTTCCCGGTCTCCTTCTCGCAGCTCCGCGAGTGGATTCTCGACCGTCTGGAGCCGGGCAATCCGGCCTACAACATTCCGAACAACCTGCGGATCGGCGGCCCGCTCTCGGTCCCGGTTCTCACCGAGGCGCTCAACCGGCTCATCCGGAGGCACGAGGTCTTCCGCACCCAGCTCGCGGCGGGCGACGAGGACCCGGAGCCGCTCCAGGTCGTCCTCCCCGAGGTCCGGCTGGAGGTTCCGGTGATCGATCTGTCGGCCCTGCCGGACGGTCCGCGCGAGGCCGAGCTGCGGCACCGCGCCCGCCGGGAGGCCGGAACCGGCTTCGACCTGTCCGCCGCGCCGCTCCTGCGTGCCCGCGTCGTGCGCCTGGACACCGGCGACCACGGCCTTCTGATGACCATGCACCACATCGTCTCGGACGGCTGGTCGATGGGCATCTTCAACCGGGAGCTGGCGGCTCTCTACGAGGCCGTCGCGGCCGGATCGCCATCTCCCCTGCCGCCGCTGCCCGTCCAGTACGCCGACTACGCGGTCTGGCTGCGCAAGCGCCTCGACGGCGAGACTCTGGAGAGGCAGGCCGGCTACTGGCGGCAGCGCCTGACCGGCGCGCCGGCGCTGCTCGAGCTGCCCACGGACCGGCCGCGCCCGCCGGTGCGCAGCAGCCGCGGCAGGACGATTCCGTTCCACCTCCCACAGCCGCTCGTCGGGCGCCTGGAGGAGATGGCCCTGCGGCACGGCGCAACCCTCTTCATGGTCCTGCTCGCCGGCTACCAGAGCCTGCTGGCCCGCTGGAGCGGGCAGGAGGACGTGGTGGTGGGCACCTACAGCGGCAGCCGGCCGCGCCGCGAGTTGGAGGGACTGATCGGGTTCTTCATCAACACCCTGGTGCTGCGGACCGACCTCTCCGGCGATCCATCGTTCTCCGACCTCGTGAGCCGCGTCCGCGAGACCACCATCGGGGCCTATACGCACCGCGACGTTCCCTTCGAGAAGCTTCTGGAGATCCTGCAGCTGCCGCGCGACCCGTCGCGCACGCCGCTGTTCCAGGCGACCCTGGTGCTGCAGAACTTTCCGCAGATCCAGGCCGATCTGAGCACGGGGGTGCACCTCGCCCCGCTGCCGGCGGGGGAGGAGAAGTCCGACTACGACCTGGCGCTCTGGCTGCGGGAGCTGCCGGACGGCATCGGCGGAAGCCTCGAATACAGCACCGACCTTTTCGACGAGGCGACCATCCACCGCTTCGCCGCCCACCTCCGCACCCTGCTGGAAGCCGCGGTGGCCGATCCGGCGAAGAACATCTGGGTGTTGCCGCTGATCAGCGAGGACGAGCAGGCGAGGCAGCTCGCCGCATGGAGCCGCGGCCCGGCCGTGCCGGAGGGCCCACCCCTCCTGCATCGCCTCGTCGAGGAGCAGGCCGCCCGCACGCCACAAGCCCTCGCCCTCGAAGCCGGCGGCGTCCGCCTCACCTACGCCGACCTGGTGGAGCGCGCGGGCCGCGCCGCCCAAGGTCTGCGCGAGCAAGGGATCGGCCCCGGCGCGATCGTGGCCCTCGCCGCCGAGCGCACGCCGGAGCTGATCGTCGACATGCTCGCCGTGCTGCAAGTGGGGGCGGCGTATCTGCCGCTTGACCCGGCGTATCCGCAGGAGCGGCGGGAGTACATGGTGGCGGATTCGGGGGCGGTCTGGTTCAAGGACCTAAAGGACCTGAAGGACATAAAGGACGAAAAGGACGACACGGACACCAGATCGTCCTTTGCTCCCGAGCACGCCGCCTACGTCATCTACACCTCCGGCTCCACCGGCCGTCCCAAGGGCGTGGTGGTTCCCCATTCCGCGATCGCCTCCTTCGTGCGCTCGGCGTGCGACAGCTACGCCATCGCTCCCGGCGACCGGGTTCTGCAGTTCGCCTCGATCAGCTTCGACACCAGCGCGGAGGAGATCTGGCCGGCTCTGGCGTCCGGGGCTACCCTGGTGCTGCGGCCCGAGGAGATGGCGGCTTCGATCCCGCACTTCGTGCGCGAGCTCGAGCGGTTGGGCATCACCGTTCTCGATCTGCCCACGGCGTTCTGGCACGAGATGGTGGTGGGCATGGAGGCCGAGGGGCTGGAGCTGCCGCGCGGCCTTCGCCTGGTCATCCTGGGCGGCGAGGAGGCTCTGGCCGACCGCTTTGCGCTCTGGCAGCGGCGCGTCGGACCGGCGGTGCGGCTGGTCAACACCTATGGCCCGACCGAGACCACCATCGTGGCCACGCGCCGCGAGCTGGCGGGGCTCGCGCCGGGCGGAACGGTTCCAATCGGCCGTCCGATCCCGGGAGCGCGGGCCTACGTGCTCGACCGCTTCCTCGCTCCCGTACCGCCGGGCGTGCGCGGCGAGCTGTGGATCGGCGGCGCGGGAGTGGCGCGGGGCTATCTCGGCCGCGCCGAGCTGACGGCGGAGCGCTTCCGGCCTGATCCGTTCTCCGGCGAGCGCGGGGCGCGCTTCTATCGCACCGGCGATCTGGCGGTCCTCTCATCCGACGGCGACCTGGCGTTCGGCGGCCGCGCCGACCGGCAGCTCAAGATCCGTGGCTACCGCATCGAGCCAGGCGAGATCGAGGCCGCGCTGCGCCTTCATCCGGAGGTGCGCGACGCCGTCGTCGACGCCCGGGGCTCCAGAGACGCCAAGCGGCTGATCGCCTGGATCGTGCCGCGGGAGGGGGCCGAAGCGCCGGCCGCGCCGGACCTGCGGGCCTTCCTGCGCGGGCGGCTGCCGGAGCCGCTGCTGCCCGCGGCGTTCGTGCCGCTGGCTGTGCTGCCGCTCACGCCGAGCGGCAAGGTGGACCGGCGCGCCCTCGCCGAGCCCGCGGAGACGCGGCCAGACCACGCGGCCTATGCCGAGCCGCAGAGCGCTCTGGAGCGCGCCATCGCGGAGATCTACCGCGATCTCCTGCGGATCGGCCGCATCGGCCTGCACGACAACTTCTTCGACCTGGGCGGGCACTCGCTGCTCATCGTGCGGGCACACCAGAAGCTCAAGGAGGCGTTGGGGAGAGAGATTCCGGTTCTCGATCTCTTCCGCTTCCCGACCGTGGCGGCTCTCGCCCGCCACCTGGGCGGCGAGGAGACGGGCAGTCTGCTCAAGGTGCAGAGCCTCGCCGAGCAGCAGCGGGCGGCCCAGCAGCGCCAGAGGGCGGCCATGGAGCGCCTGCGCAGGCCGGGAGGGCCGGTGCGGAGATGAGCGATCCGTCGGCCCGGCTGGGGACTCTCTCCCGCGAAGAGAAGGCCGCGCTCGCCCAGCTGCTGCGCAAGAGGAAGGAAGGCCCGGCCCCTCCCGCCCCGCCCCCGCCCGAGGAACGGCGCGAGCACCCTTTGTCCTTCGCCCAGCAGCGGCTCTGGTTCCTCGACCGTGTGGCGCCCGGCAGCCCGTTCTACAACGTCTTCGGCGGCCTGCGGATCGTCGGCCGGCTCGACGCCGGCGCGATGGCCGCGAGCCTCACCGAGATCGTCCGCCGCCATGCGGTGCTGCGCTCCCGCTTCGAGATCCGCGACCAGGGTCCGGTGCAGATCGTCGAGCCGCCGCAGCCCTTTTCGCCGATCCCCTTGCCGGTGATCGACCTCTCGGCCCTTCCGGCAACGAGCCGGAGCGTCGAGGAGACGCAGGTGGCGCGCGCGGTGTACCACACGCCGTTCGATCTGCGCCGGCCTCCTCTGTTGCGGGCCCGCCTGCTGCGCCTCGGGCCGGACGAGCACCTGCTCGTCTATACCTTCCACCACATCGCGAGCGACGCCTGGTCCTCGGATGTGGCGGTGCGGGAGGTGGGCGCCCTGTATCCGGCGTTCTGCGCGGGGCGGCCGTCGCCGCTCCCCGAGCTGCCTCTGCAGTACGCGGACTTCGCCCGCGAGCAGGCCGAGACCCTGCGGGGAGAGACCCTGCTCCGGGAGATCGGCTTCTGGCGCGAGCGGCTGGCCGGCGCCGCCGCCCTGGAGCTGCCGCTGGACCATCCCCGCCCGGCCCTCCCGACCTTTCGCGGCGGCGATCACCTCCGCGAGCTGCCCCCCGCGCTCGAAGCCGGCCTGCGGCGCCTCATTCCCCGCGAGCGGGCCACCCTGTTCATGGCCCTGCTCGCACCGCTCGGCGCCCTTTTCTCCCGCCTGACCGCGACCGGGGACGTCGTGATCGGCACGACCGTCAGCGGCCGCAACCGTCCGGACGTGGCGGGCCTCATCGGATTCTTCGTCAATACGCTCGTCCTCCGGGTCGACCTGAGCGGCGATCCGGACGGCCGCGAGATCCTGGCCCGGACCCGGCAGGCCGCTCTGGATGCCTTCGCCCATCAGGCCGTCCCCTTCGAGAAGCTGGTCGACGAGCTCGCCCTGCCGCGCGATCCGTACCGGCCGCCGCTCCTGCGGGTCCTCTTCCAGCTTCTGCCGGCCGGCACGACGGGAGACGGGGACCCCGGCTTCACCCTTCGACCCTACCGGCTGCCCGGTGACATGGCGAAGCTCGATCTGGTAATCAATGTCATCGAGCTGGACGACCGGCATGTGATCGACTGGGTCTTCGACGCCGACCTGCTCGACGAGAGCACCGTCGAGCGCTGGGCCGGCGCCTTCGAGACGCTTCTGGAAGCCTGGCTGGAGGACCCGGGGCGGCGCCTCTCCGAGCTGCCTCTCCTGACGGAGGCCCAGCGCCGGGACCTCCTGGCCCTGGGGAGTCCCGAGAGCATCCACTTCGAGCGCCGCGCTCTCCCCGCGCTCTTCGAGGCGCAGGTCGACCGCACGCCGGACGCGCCCGCGGTGTCTGGAGAGCTGACCTACCGGGAGCTCGACGCGCGGGCCAACCGCCTCGCCCGCTGGCTGGTGGACGCCGGCGTCGTTCCCGGCGACCGCGTCGCCCTCTGTCTCGACCGCTCCCCGGACCTGGTCGTGTCGCTCCTCGCGGTGCTCAAGACGGGAGCGGCCTACGTCCCGCTCGATCCGGCCTCGCCCCGCGAGCGTCTCGCCTCGACGCTGGAGGACAGCGGCGCCCGGGTGGTGCTCACCGAAGCCCTGCTGAGCCGCGAGCGGGAGGCGATCGCGCGGCGGCGGAGCGACCGCCTGGGTCTCGACCTCGATCCCGAGCTGCCGGCCTACGTCATCTATACCTCGGGCTCCACGGGCCGTCCGAAGGGCGTGATCGTGCCGCACGGCGCGGTCTCGCGCCTCTTCGCGGCCACCGCCCGCTGGTTCGCCTTCTCATCCGGCGACGTCTGGACCCTGTTCCACTCCTCCGCCTTCGACTTCTCGGTCTGGGAGATCTGGGGCGCGCTCCTCCACGGCGGCCGGCTGGTCGTGGTCCCCTGGGAAGTGAGCCGCGACCCCGAGGCGTTCCTCCGCCTGCTGTGCGAGGAGCGGGTGACGGTGCTCAACCAGACGCCGTCGGCGTTCCGGCAACTGCCCGCGCCGGCAGAGACATTGCGGTGGGTGATCTTCGGCGGCGAAGCTCTCGACCCCACCAGCCTCGCTTCGTGGTTCTCCCGCCATGGCGATCAGCGTCCGCGGCTGGTCAACATGTACGGCATCACCGAGACGACCGTGCATGTCACCTACCGGCCGCTCACCCGGGACGACGCCGCGCGGCCGGCGAGCCTGATCGGCCGGCCGATCCCGGACCTGGCGCTCCACGTCGTCGATCCCCACCTCCAGCTGCAGCCTCTCGGCGTGCCCGGCGAGATCTGCGTCGGGGGTGCGGGCTTGGCGCAAGGCTACCTGGGCCGGCCCGACCTCACGGCCGCGCGGTTCGTGCCCGATCCCTTCGGAGAAGCCGGAGCGCGGCTCTACCGCTCGGGCGATCTGGCGCGGCGGCGGCCGGACGGCGAGCTGGAGTACCTGGAGA
>DASPXX010000194.1:0-10847 GCA_035637095.1 Thermoanaerobaculia bacterium | reverse complement strand
CGATCCCACCTTCAACATCATCGGCTGGAACAGCACCTACACCGGCCTCCCGCTCCCGGCGAGCGAGATGGAAGAGTGGCTGGACGACACGATCGGCCGCATCGCCGGGCTCGCTCCGCGGCGGGTGCTGGAGATCGGCTGCGGCACCGGCATGATCCTCTTCCGCATCGCGCCGCGCTGCGAGATCTACACCGGCACCGACGTCTCCGGCCGCGCCCTCCGCTACATCGAGAGCCAGCTCGGCCGCGTGGGCCTGGACGACGGGCGCGTCCAGCTCCTCCGCGCGTCCGCGCACCAGCTCGACGGCTTGGCAGACGACTCCTTCGACACGGTGGTCGTCAACTCCGTGGCCCAGTACTTCCCGAGCGCCGACTACCTCGCCGGCGTGGTCTCGCGGGCCGTCACCGTGGTGCGTCCCGGCGGCGCCATCTTCCTCGGCGACCTGCGCAGCCTGCCGCTCCTCGAAGCGTTCCACACCTCGCTGGAGCTCTTCCAGGCCGATCCCGAGACGCCGCTGGCCCGCTTGCGCCAGAGGGTGCACGCCCGCCATCTCGACGAGAACGAGCTGGTGATTGATCCCGCGTTCTTCACCGCCCTCCGGGAGCGCCTGCCCAAGCTCGGCCGCATCGAGATCCACCCCAAGCACGGCCGCGCCCACAACGAGCTGACCGGCTTCCGGTACCAGGTCGTGCTGCGGATCGGGACCGGGAGGGAGGAGCCGGTCCAGGACGGCGTTCTGGACTGGCGCCGCGAAGGGCTGACCCTCGCCGCCCTGAGACGCCGACTTGCCGAAGATGCGCCGCCGGTCCTGCGCCTGCGCAACATTCCGAACGCCCGCACCGCCGAGGCCGCGGCGGCAGCCCGACTGCTGCAAGAAGCCCCCGAGGGGATCGAAACCGCCGCCGATCTCCGCCGCCGTGCCGCCGAAGCCGCCCTCGGAGCCGTCGAGCCGCAGGACGTTTGGGACCTCGCGAACGACCTGCCCTACGAAGTCGAGCTGAGCTGGGCCGATCCCGGCGCGGATGGATCGTTCGAGGCGGTGCTGTGGTCTTCGCTTGTCTCCCCTCTCCCGGCAGGGTGGGAGGGGGCTGGGAGAGGGGCCGGGGGTGAGGGCCCCTACACCAACAACCCCCTCCAAGGCCGTTTCCTCCGCCGCATCGTCCCCGAGCTGCGCGCGTTCCTTCAGGAGCGGCTCCCCGACTACATGATGCCGTCCGCCTTCGTGCTGCTCGACGCCCTGCCGCTCACCCCGAACGGCAAGGTCGACCGTCGGCGGCTGCCGGCTCCCGACGGAGCGCCGGAGAGCGGCCGGTCGCTCGTGGCGCCGCGCAACGCGACTGAAGAGCGGCTGCTCGCGCTCTGGAAGGAGCTGCTCGGCATGGACCGGATCGGCGTCGAGGACGACTTCTTCGCGCTCGGCGGCCACTCTCTGCTCGCCACGCAGGCCGTCTCACGCGTGCGCCAGGCGTTCGGCGTCGAGCTGCCGCTCCGCACCTTCTTCGCAGCGCGGAGCGTCGCCTCCGTGGCGGCCGAGATCGCGAGCCTCCGCCTCGGCGGCGGCGAGGCGGACGTGCCGCCGATCGAGCCCGTGCCGCACGACGGCCGTCTCCCTCTCTCCTTCGCCCAGGAGCGCCTCTGGTTCCTCGACCGCCTCGAAGCGCGGACGCTCGCCTACAACGAAGCGGCCGCCTTCCGCCTGGAAGGACCGCTCGACGTGGCCGCCTTCCGGTGGAGCCTCGACGAGATCCTGCGCCGGCACGAGAGCCTGCGCACCACGTTCCCGGAGATCGACGGAGAAGCCGTGCAGATCATCCAGCCCGCGGTCCCGTTCGAGATCCCCGTAGCCGATCTGCGGACCCTGCCTCCGGATCGGCACGAGAAGGAGATCCGCCGCCTGGCCTCCGCGCAGGCCCTCCGCCCCTTCTCTCTCGCGCAAGGGCCGCTCGTGCGGGGCCTCCTGATGCGGCTCGGCGAGAGCGATCATGCGGTGCTCTTCTCCTTCCACCACATCGTCTTCGACGGCTGGTCGATCGGCATCTTCGTGCGCGAGCTCTCGGCTCTCTACCAATCACGAATCGCCGGCGCCTTGTCTCCGCTCGCACCGCTCGCCATCCAATACGCCGACTTCGCCGCCTGGCAGCGGCGGTGGTTGCAGGGAGAGGTCCTCGAACGGCAGCTCGGCTGGTGGCGCGAGCAGCTCACCGGCGCGGCGGTCCTCGAGCTGCCCACCGACCGGCCGCGGCCGATCCTCGCCAAGGCGCCCAGCGGCCTGCGCCATCCGGTCCTCCCGCCCGAGCTGACGGAAGCGCTGCGCGCGGCCAGCCGCGGCCGCGGCGCCACCCTGTTCATGACGCTCCTCGCTGGCTTCCAGGCGCTCCTCCACCGCCACACCGGCCAGACCGACATCTCGGTCGGGACACCGATCGCGAACCGCAACCACGGCGACGTGGAAAAACTGATCGGTTTCTTCGTCAACATGCTCGTCCTGCGCACCGACCTCTCCGGCGATCCCGCTTTCGGCGAGCTCCTGGACCGCGTCCGCAACACTGCGCTCGGCGCCTACGACCACCAGAGCCTCCCCTTCGCAAAGCTGGTCGAAGAGCTGCGGCCCGACCGCGACCTGCGGCATACGCCGCTTTTCCAGGTCAGCTTCCAGCTCCTGAACGTGCCGGCGTCTCCCCTGGAGCTGCCCGGCATCACCCTCCATCCGCTCTCCTTCGCGGCCCGCTCGGCGAAGTTCGATCTCGACCTCTCCCTGACCGACGCCGCGGACCGGCTGACCGGCGTGCTCGACTACAACGCCGACCTCTTCGACGCCCCGACCATGGAGCGCTTCCTCGCGCACCTCCGGCAACTGCTCGCCGGCGCCGTCGAGAACCCCGCATGCCGGCTCTCCGAGCTGCCGCTCCTCACCCCTGGAGAAAGAAGCCAGCTCGAGATCGAATGGAACGACACCGCGACCGCCGTCGCGGATCCGCCCTGCCTGCACCATCTGATCGCTCAGCGGATCGCGGAAGCTCCCGAAGCCCTGGCCGCCATCTGCGAAGACCGCCGCCTGACCTTCGGAGATCTCGGCCGGCAATCCGCGAGCCTGGCCCTGCGTCTCCGCGACCTGGGCGTCGGCCCCGAAGTGCCGGTCGTCCTCTTCCTCGACCGCTCGGTTGAAGCGATCGCCGGCTTCGTAGGGATCCTGACCGCGGGAGGCGTCTACGTGCCCGTCGATCCCACCTATCCGGCAGAACGGATCGCCTGGATTCTGGAAGATTGCCGGGCGCCGGTCGTGGTCACCACCTCCGAGCTGGCCAGCCGCTTGCCGAACGGAACCCCGGTCATGCTCCTCGAGGACCTGGGCGGTGGCGCCCCTCTCCCGGCGGCAGGGGAGGGGATGGGAGAGGGGTCGGGGGTGAGGCTCCACGCCGACCACCCCGCCTACGTCATCTACACCTCCGGCTCGACGGGTCGGCCCAAGGGCGTCGTCGTCCGGCACGGCGCGGTGGTGAACCTGGCGCGGGCGCTACGCGAAACGGTGTACTGCGAGGAGACGGGACCGCTCCGGGTGGGCGTCAACGCCTCGTTCTCCTTCGACGGCTCGATCAAACAGCTCGTGCAGCTCGCCTGGGGCCACTCCCTCCACATCCTGCCTCAGGACGTGCGGCTGGACCCTGCGGCGCTGGTGGACACCGTCCGCCGGCAGCGGATCGACGTGCTCGACTGCACGCCGTCGCAGCTCCGGCCGCTCCTCGCCGCCGGTCTGGGGGCTGGGGGAGAAGGCGACGCCGCGCCCGCGCTCGTCCTGGTGGGAGGAGAAGCCGTCGATGCTGATCTCCGTGACGCCGCCCTCGCGCGGAGCCAGCAGGGCCGAACCCGTTTCTGGAACGTCTACGGGCCGACCGAGTGCACGGTGGACACGGCGGCCGCTCCTTTCACGGACGGTGCACCTCCTTCGCGCATCGGCCTCCCCTTGCCGAACGTCCGCGTCCACGCCGTCACCGCCGCCGGAAACCTCGCCTCGCTCGGCGTTCCGGGAGAGCTCCAGATCGGCGGCGCCGGCCTCGCCCGCGGCTATCTCGGCCGGCCAGACCTGACCGCCGAGCGCTTCGTTCCCGATCCCTTCGGCGGAGACCACGGAGGCCGGCTCTACCGCTCCGGCGATCTCGTGCGTTGGCTGCCCGACGGCTCCCTCGACTTCCTCGGCCGCCTCGACAACCAGGTCAAGGTGCGCGGCTACCGCATCGAGTTGGGAGAGATCGAAGCCGCGCTCGGTGCCCTGCCCGGCGTGCGAGAGGCGGTTGTGGTTGTGAAATCGGACCGATTCGACGGATCCGACCGATCGGTCGGATCCCCCGCCGACCTCCGGCTCGTCGCCTACGTCACCGGCGAAGTCGACACCGCTGCGCTCCGCCAGGCCCTGCGCGACAAGCTGCCCGATTTCATGCTCCCCTCGGCGATTGTGGCGCTCCCAGCCCTGCCGCTCACACCCAGCGGCAAAGTGGACCGGAAGGCCCTGCCCGAGCCGGACAGCGGACCGGCCCCCGGCTTCGTCGCGCCGCGGACCGCGGTCGAAGAGGTCCTGGCGGAGATCTGGGCCGAGCTCCTCGGCATCGCCCACATCGGCGTTCACGACAACTTCTTCGAACGCGGCGGCCATTCCCTCCTCGCCGTCCTCCTGATGGCCCGGATCGAGAAGCGCCTCGGCACGACCCTCCCCCTCGCGGCCCTGTTCTCCGCTCCGACCCTGGAAGCCCTCGCAGCGCTCGCCGAGACGTCCGGCGGCCACCCGGCCGGCCGGAAGGGACGCGGCTCTCTCGTCGCCATCAAACCCGCCACGAATTGGGACACCGATCAGGCTCCCTTCTTCTGTGTCCATCCGATCGGCGGCAACGTCCTCTGCTATCTGGACCTCGCCCGCCATCTCGCGCCGGACCAGCCGTTCTATGCCCTCCAGACTCCAGACGACCGGCCGCCGGCGAAAAGCATCGAAGAGATGGCGGCCCGCTACCTCGCCGAGGTGCGCCGCGTCCAGCCGCAAGGACCCTACCGGCTCGGCGGCTGGTCCATGGGCGGGCTGGTCGCCTTCGCAATGGCCAGGCAGCTCGCGGCGGAAGGCCAGGCTCCCGAGCTCCTCGCGCTGATCGACACCTTGCCGCCGGAGACCGCAACCGCGCCGGCCACGGACGAGGAGCTCGTGGCCTCGTTCGCACAGGACATGGCCCGCCTGCTCGGCTTCAATGTCGGGATCTCCCCCGAAGAGCTGCGCTCCCTGCCGGAGCAGGAGAAGCTCGCACACGTCGTCCGCCTCGGCCACACCGCCGGCCTCCTGCCCGCCGATTTCGGCCTGGCCCAGATCGAGCCGCTCTTCGCCACCTTCGCCGCCAACCTCCAGGCGAGCCGCGCCTACGCGCCCGAGCCCTACACCGGCCGCCTCACCCTCTGGGTTTCCGAGGCGACCGCCGCTTCCTACGCCGCCGCGCTCGACGCCTGGAGCCGGCTCGTCCCGGCCGGCCTCGACCGGACCATCCTGCCCGGAGACCACTACAGCCTCCTCCGCCGGCCCGAGGTCGAGCGGCTGGCGAGGGAGCTGACCGCTCAGCTCGTCCGGAACAACGACGACGGATCGACCTTCGCCGCCCGCCAGGCCGGACGGAGGATCGCGGGGAGCGAGGAGAGCGCGATCACGCAGGGGACCGCGATGAACACGAGCGGGTCGTAGGGGCTCACGTTGAACAGGATGCTCGCCATCGTTTTCGCGAGAGCGAGCGCGGCGGCGAGCCCCGCCGCCAGACCGATCGCCAGGAGCGCGACGCCCTTCCACAGGAAATGGGGCAGGATGTCCGGCTGATCCGCGCCAAGCGCCATGCGGATGCCGATCTCAAAGCTCTGCTGGCGCACGGTGTAGACCAGGATCGAATAGATCCCCACGACGGCCAGCACCAGGGCCGCCGCGGCGAAGCTACAACTCCAAGAATCGGCCCGAGGCTCAGATGATTGTCCGAGCTCTCGAGGGCCGTGGGCTGAGCGTCTTCTGGGATCGCGGCTATCTCAGGTTGGGGCGGCCAGGGAAATCAACAGGCGATTCGAGGAGGGGGGGATTTACAGCACCAGCGATATGGTCCTACGATTGAACGACTTGGAGACGAATGTCCCAGGAATGTCCCAGGCCTTTCCTGGGTCTTTCCTGGGTCTTCGAGGAGGTCGAGCTAAGTCTTTGAAAATTCGGGGGAACTTGGTCGGGACGCCGGGATTTGAACCCGGGACCCCCTGAACCCCATTCATACGCCAGGCTTCCGCAGACTTCCCGGCACCTCCCGGCACTTCCCGGTAACTCACAGCAAAACAAGCCATTTACCACGCTTAACGCCTCATTTTCTTCCCCGTACTTTCCGGTGTTGACCGGCGGTAACCGGGCATGGTAACGTACTAGAAACGTACGAGAAACGTACGAGGCGGGAGGCCAAGATGAAGAAGAAGGGCAAGCGGCGCCACGTCCCGAAGATCACCCGGTCCGTCCTGGAGCGGGTCCGGCTCGCACCCACGAACAGGTACTTCATCATGGAGGGTGGGGGTATCGACTCCCTCCGGGGTTTCGGCCTGGAGGTCGGGCGGGCGGAAGTGAAGTACGTCATCCGGAAGGAAGGCTTCCCGCAGGTGCGGCTGGGCCTCATCCACGAGCTGACGCCCGAGGAGGCCCGCGAGCAGGCTGCGGAGAAGCTCAGAGACATGCGGGTGGCAAAGGGGAAGTCGAGCACCATGACCGGGCTCCGGTTGACGATCGAGGAGCTTGCGCTAAGATACCACGAGGCCAACGCCGACAAATGGACGGCAAAGACCATTGAAGAGTACGAGCGCCTCTGGCGGCTCCATCTCCTGCCCCATGTCGTGCCCGAGTCGGAGCACCGCATCCCCCTGAGCAAGCTGAAGCTTCCGGACCTCACACCGGCCCGTGTCGTCGCCCTGAAGCGGGACATCGCCGGGAAGGTGAAGGCCGAGGCACAGGCCAAGCACGAGGCGCAACCGCGGAGGGGCCGGCAGGTCAGCGGCACGACCGTGGCCAACCGGGGCGCTCCAGCAGCTCACCGCCGCCTACCAATGGGCCATCGACAAGATGGAGTGGCTGCCGGGGCCGAATCCGGCATCGGAAAGGAAGGTCGATCGGTACAAGGAGCGCCCCTCGAAGGCGACGATCGGCCCCGAGCAGTACAAGGCCCTCGGCCAGGCCCTCCAGAAGATCGAGGCCGATGACCGCCTGCCACCTCGTACCCTCGCCGCCATCCGGCTCATTCTGCGCACCGGGTGCCGCCCGCACGAGATCCTGTCAGCCGAGCTCGCCTGGGTGCAGCCCCCGATCATCCTCGCGCCCGACTTCGACCTCGAGACCCTAGCCGCCCCCGAGACCTACACTCGACTAGCGCCCCGCATCGACCGCCCTCACGGTAAGGGCGACCGCCACGACTCGGATAAGGAAGGCCGGACGATCTGGCTCTCGCCCGGAGATGTCGCGATCCTCCGCTCCGTGCCGCGCCCGCAGGGCTGCCGCTGGGTCATCCCTGGAGACCGCGAGGGTACGCACCTGACCACCGTGCAGAAAGGTTGGGAGCTGATGTGCGGGCTGGCGAAAGTGGAGGGCATCACCCCCAAGACGGCCCGCCACGCGTTCCGCTCGCAGCTACCGTCGGCCGGCGTCGAGCCGGAGCACGGCATGGAGCTCCTCGGGCACACCTCCCTCCGGATGATGGAGAAGGTCTACTGGCACCGGGAAGCCGAAGCACAAGCCCGTGCCGCAGCCTTGGCGAGCGGCCATGTCGAAAGGCTGCTAGGCGACGACAAAAATATCCCTTCTGTCGCCTGATGGGAAGCGGGACGTCGTAAGAGGCGTCCCGCTTTCAAGCGTTCTTAGCAGCTGTGTCCTGCGAGAGGTGTCCAGTGGCCGGTCGGCGGGCCTCTCCGCGAACGGCAAGAGGAGTCGGGAGTCTGCCCTCTAAGTCGCGTCGCAGTACGTAATCGAGGTGTCGTCAGTGCCGCAGCTCGCACGACAGAAGCTGCTGCTGCATTCGACATTGCAACCTGAAGCCCAACAACAGCTGGATTCGCAATAGCCCTCCGTCATCGGCTCCAAAGAAGAATACCCCCCCACGAGCGGTCCCGAGCCCACCTTGGGTTGTTCAGTTGCCGCGCCAGCGCCGTTCACCGCAAAAAGGAACCCGACCACTGCCACAAGAGCAGCCAACTTCTTGATGCGCATAAGCTTCTCCTTCTATGAAGAGTACGAGCCGATCTCGTACACCCGTTGCGGCAACCATTTGTTCCTTCTGCGCGGAATCCTTCAGGAATTCCGTTGCAGCCATGCTGAAGCTAGCATTCAAGTAACATGCCAATAGGAAGGTTTCGTTCCATTCCCGAAATACTCGATCCGCGAGAGAGCTGATCCGAAGGGGCCGGAGGGGGTGGGGGCCGCAGAATCCGGCCACGCAAAGCCGCACGCAGGTCCGCACGCGGCTCGCGCAGACCTGCACGCAACTCCGCACGCGGCTCTGGGGAGCCGCACGCAGGCCTGCACGCAGGTCTGCACGCGGCCACGCAGGCCCGCACGCAAGCCGGGAAGGGCCATGGGCGACTACTGGGAGCCGTCCGGGCAGGCGAAGCTTTCCCCCGCCCAGGCTATGGAAGCTGACCGGATGTGGAAAGCTCCGGGCCACCAGCCACCCGCCCCCGGACCTTCCCACAACCGTTGGAAATCCCGACTTCCATCCACCGCCCCGGGATTACCACAGCTCCCACAGCCTCGGCGACGAGGAGCCGAAGAGGAAGAAGAAAACCGCAAATCGCCACTTTTCTATATATTCAACCCGGGGCTTGGGAGGGGCCGACTCCCCTCCCGGCCACCCGCGCGAGGTCCAGGCCGCCGTGCGAGCGGACGACTACCCATCCGCCCACCCGCTCACGATCCACCGTCCGTGGGATGACCAGCTCCCCACCGTCCGCGTTCCGCAAGCTCCCCCGCGCGAGGTCCGGGCCGCCGTGCGAGCGGACGACTACCCAACCGCCCACCCTCTCGAGATCCACCCTCCGCGGGATGACCAGCTTCCCCCATTCCGCGCTGACGCAATCGCCCCCGCGCGAGCTCCGGCCGCCGTGGGACGACGACCCAACCACCCACCCGCTCAAGATCGACCGCCCGTTGGTCCGGCCAGCTTCCCCCCGGCCGCGCTGACGCAAACGCCACCCGCGCGAGCTCCAGCCGCCGTGGGACGACTACCCAACCGCCCACCCGCTCGAGATCCACCGTCCGTGGGATGACCAGCTCCCCACCGTCCGCGTTCCGCAAGCTCCCCCGCGCGAGGTCCGGGCCGCCGTGCGAGCGGACGACTACCCAACCGCCCACCCTCTCGAGATCCACCCCCCGCGGGACGACCAGCTTTCCCCCTTCCGCGCTGACGCAATCGCCCCCGCGCGAGCTCCGGCCGCCGTGGGACGACGACCCAACCACCCACCCGCTCAAGATCCACCGTCCGCGGGACGACCAGCTTCCCCCGTCCGCGCTGACGCAATCGCCCCCTCTCAAGCTCCGGCCTCTGTGGGACGACCACCCATCCGCCCACCCGCTCAAGATCGGCCGTCCGCGGGATGACCAACTCCCCCGTCCTCGCTGACGCAAACGCCCCCTCTCGAGCTCCGGCCGCCGTGGGACGCCTACCCAACCACCCGCCCTCTCGAGATCGTCCGGCCGAGAGGGCCGGCCACCTTTCCCCCGTTCACGCTGACGCAATCGCCCCCTCGCCTGCGAGCCTTCGTGCCCCGCCGGAGAAGCTCCGGCTCGGCCCGCCACCCACCCTCCCCGCCGACCGGAGCTCCACCGGCGCCTCAGCCGCCGCGGGACGGCACCGTTCCGCCCCGCAGACTGGCTCCGCAAGCTCCGCCAGACTGCTCCCCGCGCTCGATCCTCACCTCACCGCCGACCGCACCCTTTCATCCTGCAAGGCCGGGGTGTCCGCCCTGGAGCCTGCGGCCGTGAGAAGCCGGCCTCCGGTCCTCCAGAGCGCACACCCCTATTCCACACCCGCCCGCCCGTTTGATCGCCCTGCGAGCCTCCGTGGGCGCGCCGGAGAAGCTCCGGCTCGGCCCGCCACCCGCACGCCCGCTCCGCCGACCGGAGTCTCCACCGGCGCCTCATCCGCCGTGGTAACGGCACCCTTCCGCCCCGCAGACTGGCTCCGCAAGCTCCGCCAGACTGCTCCCGCCCGCGCTCGATCATCACCTCGGCCCAGGTTGCTGCCCGCCCCTGGCTGCGGAGGGGGCGGCTCGCCCTAGGCACCGGGCGGGGTGACCGGAACGCCGCCTTTCCCCGAACGGACCGCTGCCGCCCCCTCCTCCGGGCTCCGCCTTTACATAATGCTGGACAGCGCATTATGTGAAACCAGGGGCGGGCAGCAACCCGGGCCTTCATCGCCAACGGCACCCTCCATCCTGCAAGGCCGGGGTGCGCGCCCTGGAGCCTGCGGCCGTGAAAAGCCGGCCTCCGGTCCTCCAAGGCGCCCACCCCATTCCAGACCCGCCCACCCTCTTTGATTTCCCCCACCCGCGGGGGACCGCCCGTGCCCCCCAAGAGCCCTCCCACCCTCGGCCCGGAATCGCCCCTGGCGTCGGCGGCGGCTTCCCCACCCACCCTCTCGGTCGGGTTCCGCTAAAAATGAAATCCGAACGAGTTTTAGCCGAACCCGAGACCGAACCGCCGCCGCCTCCGGGCCCCCGCCTTTACATCCCGTTATGTAAACCAGGGGCGAAGACCGGACCGGGCCGCCCCCACCCACGGGAAGACCCACCCACCCAGACACGGGCGGACCCCCGCTCCC
>DASPXX010000193.1:0-4861 GCA_035637095.1 Thermoanaerobaculia bacterium | reverse complement strand
GTTGCCCCGGATCTCGTTCTGGCCGGCGACGGCGAGGGCAGCCCCCACGAAGACGCCGTTGCCGGCGTTTCCGGAGATCAGGTTGCAGGCACCGGTGCAGCCCCCCCCGGGTGTGGCATTGGTGCCCCCGACCAGGTTGCTGCTGCGCTCCAGCACGACGCCCTGTCCGTTGGCGATCGCCGCCGTGCCTGCCGCGTTGGTCCCGATGTAGTTCCCGGCGATCGTCGTGCGGTCGCCGATGGTGCGCAGCGCGCGGGTGTCGTTGCCCGAAATCACGTTGCGCTCGGCCGGCAGGCTGCCACCGATGCGGTTGTCGGTGCCGGCGAGACTGCCGATCAGGATGCCGGTGGAGTTGCCGCGATCCAGGGTACCGGTGGCGTCGACCCCGATGTAGTCCCCGGCCACGATATTGCTCGCCCCGTCGATCGAGATGCCCACACCGAAGCCACGGATGACCAGGCCCTGGATGGTGCAGGCCGTGGCGCTCACGGTCAGACCGTTGCCGCTGCCACCGCCGGCGAGCTCGACGATCAGGATGGCGTCGGTGCCGGTCGCCTGGGTGTTGGCCGACGCTCCGGGTTGCGTATAGCCATCGATGACCACCGTGCCGGTGATCGCCGGAAGGGCGGTCGCGGGCGTGATGGTCTGTACCCCGCTGCCGGGGATGGCGAACTCGATCCGGTCCGATCCGGCGCTGCCGTTGGCATCCAGGATGGCCTGCCGCAGCGAGCCCGCTCCGGAGTCGTTGGTGTTGAGGACGGTGAAGGCCGTGGCGCCGGCCGGAGCGGCGAGGGCGAACGCGACGAGCGAGCAGAGGGCTCTCAGACGGGACGGTGGCACGAAAGACCGAGAGCTGGGCATTGTGCATCCTCCTGGAGTCTCTCAAGGATACCTCCGATTTGGTGCACGCGGCTTGTCCGGGCGCCCGCGGGGCCGTTTTCCTCTGGATCTGGCGTACTTCACTGTATTCAACCCTGTCTGACCATTCCAGTGAAAAGGAAGATTTGCCATGAAAAAGAATAGAAAAAGAATCATGAACAGAAGCCGCGCCGTCTCAGCCTGAATCGCGAAACGCTCCGGTTCCTCAATAATCCGGCGCTCCTCGAGCTGGCCCGAGGAGCGGAGGCCGCCAACACAGGGCGCAAGGAGAGAATCCAGTACGGCACGGCAAGGGTGACCATGCAAGGCAGGAAAAGGATCGCGAGGAGGTGCCGGAGAGCGGTCATCTCCCGCTCCAGACTCGCCGCGACCGCATACCGAATCCGTCGCATGAGCACCTCCCGGGGAGATGAGCCGCCAGAATACTACCTGAAGTGGCCTCTCTCCTGTTCCTGGGGCATATACTCCAACTCCGTTGGGAGATCTCCACCTACGGTCCCGGCCGGTTTACTCGAACAAGCTTCCTGGTCAACGGCTCCTGTCCCTCCAGGCCTGATCGATCCTGTGCGCCTGCCCCGTGAAGTCGGGATCGAAGGTGCAGACGATGATGCCTGCGTGAGCGGCAGGCCGCGGAAAGTTCTCGTTGGTGTAGAGCCGAGCCATCCGTCAGGCCGCCTCGTTCTCCTGGATCTGGCGCTCGATCTCCTCGGGATGGGTGCGATGGTAAGCCCAGGCGTTGGCCAAGTCCTCGGCTCGCAGGGTGGGATAAGCCCGCAGGAGATCGGCTTCGCTGGTGGCCAAGCGCCGGGCCTGCACCAGCAGCCAGACCGGAATCCGGGTCCTCACGATACACGCCTCGCCGCCACAGACGTCAGGCCGGCTCTCGATGCCGGGAAAGGCGTCCCCCAGATCCTGGACGACCCACTGAAGGAGCTGCGCCTTCTCTGCGCGGGTCATCTCGGCCAGGAGCTGCTCGGCTTTCTCCAGTGTGGACATGCCAAGAGTATAGCCCCCTCCACCCACACCACGGGCGGCTCTGCCCGCTGCCCTGCTGGAAGCAGCTTTCCGCCGAGGCCTATCGGGAACGTGTGGCGGAAATGGTCCGGCAGATCGAGGAAGCCGCTGCGGCGCAGCGCCAATGCTTAACCTCCCCGGAGCCTTTCCTCCCAGGCCGGCTACAATCCCCCTCCATGGTCGAGGCCGTCCTCACCGCGGAGGAGAAGTTCAGGCTGCTCCTCGAGATCTCCGAAACCGCCAACTCCCGGCTCGAGCTCGCGGCCGTTCTCGAAGAGGTGGCGCGGGCGCTCGCTCCGGCGATCACGGTGCACGGGGTCAGTGTGAGCACGGTCAAGGACGGCCATCTCGAGCCGCAGGCCCTGTACGTCGAGGGTGTGGAACGGCGCGAAGGGGACTCGTTCGCCGATGTCGTGGCGCGCTGGCTCCACCTCGACCCGGAGGAGGTCGGGCCGCATTTCAAACGCCGGGTTCCGCTCGCCGGGTCGGGGACGGAGCACGTCGGGCGGACGGGGCGGGCGTGGGTCTGCGACGATCTCGACCGGGGGATGCGGTTCCCCGAGGACGAGAAGCTGCACGCGGCGGGCATCCGCTCGTATGTCCGGGTGCCGCTCCGGGTGCGGGAGCGGCTGGTGGGCTCGATGGTCTTTTCGCGGCGCACGCCGGGGCCGTTCCCTCCCGAGCAGGTGGAGGTGCTGGAGGCGCTCGCCCGGCCGATCGCCTCCGCGGTGGCCAACGCCCTCGCCTTCGCCAAGATCTCGCGCCTCACCCAGCAGCTCCAGGCGGAGAATCTGGTGCTGCGCGAGGAGATCGACGAGCGCAACTTCTATGAGGAGATCGTCGGCTCGTCGCGGGAGCTGCGCGAGACGCTCTTGCGGGTCGAGAAGGTGGCCGCGACGGATGCCACGGTCCTCATCACCGGCGAGACCGGCACCGGCAAGGAGCTCATCGCGCGCGCCATCCACAGGCGGTCCGAGCGCGCCGACCGCGTCCTGGTGGCGGTCAACTGCGCAGCCCTGCCGAGCTCGCTGGTGGCTTCCGAGCTGTTCGGGCACGAGAAGGGGGCTTTCACCGGCGCCCTTCAACGCCGCGCGGGCCGGTTCGAGCTCGCGGCCGGCGGCACGATCTTCCTCGACGAGGTGGGGGAGCTGCCGCCCGATGTCCAGGCTTCGTTTCTCCGCGTCCTCCAGGAAGGGACGTTCGAGCGCGTGGGCGGCGGTCACCCGATCGCCACGGACGCCCGCGTGATCGCCGCCACCAACCGTGACCTGGCGGTGGCGGTGGCCGAGGGGACGTTCCGCAGCGACCTCTACTACCGCTTGAACGTCTTCCCGATCGAGCTGCCGCCTCTGCGCCGGCGCCGCGAGGACATCCCCATCCTGGTCGAGTACTTCGCCGCCCGCTATGCGGCGCGCTTCGGCAAGCGCTTCCAGCACATCGAGAAGGCGTCGATGGGCCGCATCCTCGACTACTCCTGGCCAGGCAACGTGCGCGAGCTGCAGAACGTCATGGAGCGCGCCGTGATCCTTTCCGAAGGCGAGGTCCTGCGGGTGGAGGAGCCCCTCCTCGCCAGCGCCGGACCGGCGGTCGCGGTCACCTCTGTGCTGCCTCTCCCGGTCAGCCTGCGCGACCAGGAGCGCCGGCAGATCGAGGAAGCCCTCACCGCCGCCGGAGGCCGGGTCTCCGGAGCCGGCGGTGCAGCAGCCCGCCTGGGCGTGCCGGCCACCACGCTCGACTCGCGCATCAAGCGGCTGGGGATCGACAAGCGGCAGTTTCGGTAGGAGCCCTCACCCCGGGGGCTCCCGAAATCTCGTGAATTCCCGAGATCTCGTAACGACCGCCCGTCGTGAATCCTACGTAAGTCGTTGATTCTTCGAGAGAGGCCTCCTGGCACAGATCGTGGACTCTAGCGGGGTGGAGCATGACGATGTTACGCCTCGAAACACAATCCGAAACCCCTCAGGAGATCACCTACGCCCTCGCCGGGCAGCTCACGCGGGAACACCTTCCGGAGCTGAAGCGGCTGTTGACGGCGGCGCGGGAGGGCGGCCGGCGGGTGGTGCTCGATCTGGCCGGCATCATGCTGGTGGATCGGGAGCTGATCCGCTGGCTGGCTTCCTGCCAGTGCCTGGAGGTCGAGCTGATCCACTGTCCCGCCTACGTCCTCTCCTGGATGCGGTGCGAGGAAGAGGAAGAAGAGAGGAAGACCCAATGAGACATCTGCGATGCGCCGCGCTGGTGGCGCTGTTTTCGATCCTGCTGGGAGCGGGCGCGGCGCGTGCCCAGGATCAAGGTCAAAGCCAGACGGCGCTGCGGCTGTCGCTCGCCGATGCAATCCGCCGGGCGCTCGATGAAGGCACGGCGGCCCGCATCGCCACGGCGCGGGTCGGGGAGGCCGAGGCGCAGGCCCTGGAGGCGCGCTCGCTCCTCCAGCCGCAGCTGAGCGGCGGCCTCTTGACCGCCAACGAGTCGCTCAACCTCCAGACCTTCGGCTTCCAGCCGGCGCCCGGCGAACCGCCGGTGGTCGGACCGTTCAACGTGATCGACGCCCACCTCACGGTGGCGATGAACGTGATCGACATGGCGGCGCGCCGCCGCTTTGCCGCGGCGCAGGCCGGCGTGCGGGTGAGCCAGGAGGAGAGTCGCCGCACCGAGAACGAGGTCGCGGCGGCCATGGCTTCCCTCTATGTGACCCTGGGGCGCGCCGCGTCGCGCATCGAGGAGATCGGCGCCAATGTGGATCTCTTCGAGCGGCTGCGGCAGCTCGCCATCGATCAGAAGCAGGCCGGCGTCGGCACGCGGCTGGACACCACCCGGGCCGACATCCAGCTCGCACGCCAGCGCCAGAGCCTGCTCGTCGCCACGAACCAGCGCGATCTGGCGCGGCTGGCGCTGCTCCGGGCGATCGGCGCCGATCTCGGTACCGACGTGGTGCTCACCGACGACTGGAGCCGGCTGAACGAGCCGG
>DASPXX010000192.1:0-27656 GCA_035637095.1 Thermoanaerobaculia bacterium | reverse complement strand
GACCGCCGGCTCGACCCTGACCGCGCAACAGCCGATGAACAACGTGGTCCGCGTGGCGATCCAGGCCCTGGCCGCGGTCTGTGGCGGCACCCAGTCGCTCCACACCAACTCGCTGGACGAGGCGCTGGGGCTGCCGACCGCGGAGGCGGTCCACCTGGCCCTGCGCACGCAGCAGGTCATCGCGCACGAGACCGGTGTGGCGGAGGTGGCCGATCCCCTGGGCGGCTCGTACGTGATCGAGACGTGGACCGACGAGATCGTCCAGAGAGCGCGCGACTACATCCGCCGGATCGAGGAGATGGGCGGCGCGCGCGCCGCCCTCGAACAAGGATTCCAGCAGCACGAGATCGCCGAGGCCGCCTACCGCTACCAGATGGAGATCGAGGAGAAGCGGGCCGAGGTCGTGGGCGTCAACGTCTTCACTGCCGAGGAAGAGCTGCCGACCGAAGTGCTGCGGATCGACCCCGCGGCCGAACGCGAGCAGGCCGAGCGGGTGCGGGCGCTGCGCGAGCGGCGCGACCCGGGCCGGGCCCAGGAAGCCGTGCGGCAGCTCGCCGCGGCTGCCGGGGAGGACCACAATCTGATGCCGCCGATCCTCGACTGCGTCCGCGCCGAGGTGACCCTGGGCGAGATCGCGGACACCCTGCGCGGGATCTACGGCGAATACCGGGAGGCGGGACTGGATTGAAGGCGACCGCGAGCCAGAGCCCGCTCGAGATCGAGAACGCCGCGCTGCGCGAGCAGCTCGCCGCGACGACGCACGCCTACGAGGACAAGCTCGCCGAGCTCGCCCGGGAAAAGCGCATCCTCGAGCTCCAGCTCGCCCGCCAGGCGACCCACGACGAGCTGACCGGCCTGCTCAACCGCCGGGCCTTCGACTCCCACCTCGAATACGCCCTGGACGCGGCGCGCGAGAACGGCCACAACCATGCGCTCTGCTATCTCGATCTGGACCAGTTCAAGCTGGTCAACGAGACCTGCGGCCACCGGGCCGGCGACGAGCTCCTGGTCCAGGTCGCCGACCTGCTTCAGGAGACGGTGCGCGAAACCGACGTCGTCGCCCGTTTGGGCGGCGACGAGCTGGCCGTCCTCCTGCTGCGTTGCGGCATGGACGAGGCGGAGCGGCGGATCAAGACCTTCCATCGCGCTCTCCAGACCTTCCGCTTCACCTGGCGCGACCGGACCCTGCAGATCGGAGCGAGCATCGGCCTCGTCCCGGTCACCGCGAGCCTCGGCTCGGTGGCGCAGCTCCTCTCCGCCGCCGACCACGCCTGCTACCTGGCCAAGGAGAAGGGGCGCAACCGCATCCAGGTCTACCAGGAGGACGACGCCGCGGTCCTCCAGCGCCAGGGGGAGATGAGCTGGGCGGTGCGCATCCAGCAGACCCTGGAGCACGACCGGTTCTGCCTGTTCACCCAGAGCATCCAGCCGATCTCGGAGCGGGCCGCCCGCGGGGTCTACTTCGAGGTCCTCCTCCGTCTCATCGAGGAGGACGGCCGCATCCACATGCCCAACGACTTCCTGCGCGCCGCCGAGCGGTACGGCCTGATGCGCAGCATCGACCGCTGGGTGGTCAGCGAGTGCGTCCGCACGCTGGTGGCCCAGCCGCCGCCGTTCCTCGACCTGCTCTCCACCTGCTCGATCAACCTCTCCCCGGTGTCGCTCGGGGACGAGAGCTTCCTCGACTTTCTGGAGGAGGAGATCTCCGCCTCCGGCATCCCTCCGGCCAAGGTCTGCTTCGAGATCACCGAGACCGCGGCGATCGAGAACCTGCCGCAGGCGCGCAAGCTCCTGCAGCGGCTCTCCGCCCGCGGCATCCGCTTCGCCCTCGACGACTTCGGCACCGGCATGGCCTCCTACGGCTACCTGCGCGACCTTCCGGTCCACTATCTGAAGATCGACGCCCGGTTCATCAAAGACATCGTCACCGACCCGCTCGACCGCGCCATGGTCGAGTCGATCCACCAGGTGAGCGAGGTGATGGGCATCCAAACCGTGGCCGAGGGAGTGCCCAGCCACGCCGCCATCGAGAGGCTGCGCGTCCTGGGCGTCGACTACGCCCAGGGGAACTGGATCAGCCCGCCCCGGCCGCTGACCGACGTGTGCTCTGTCGGGGTGCGGCCGGGAAGTCGCTGAGCCAGCAGTTCCGAGAATAGGGAGAGCTCGGGCGAGGTGACGAGATCCGGCCGTCCCGGGTTAAGCTATGGCGCGCTCCCGAGCCAGCGGCACCCCCTTCGCATCAGGGGTGCCCCGTTTCCCGGGTCGCAGGAGGACGCTCTGAAGACCGTAGCGCAACCCGTACCGGACCGCGCCGAGGGCGGCGCACAGGGCTTTGTCCGCGAGCTGGGTCTCCTCGACTCCACCATGATCGTCGCCGGGTCGATGATCGGCTCCGGCATCTTCATCGTGCCCGCCGAGATCGCCCGCCAGGTGGGCTCCTCCGGCTGGCTGCTCATGGTCTGGGTGGTCACCGGCCTCCTCACCGTCGCCGCCGCCCTCTCCTACGGCGAGCTCGCCGCGATGATGCCGAAGGCCGGCGGCCAGTACGTCTATCTTCGGGAGGCGTACTCGCCGCTCTGGGGCTTCCTCTACGGCTGGACCCTGTTCCTGGTCATCCAGAGCGGCACGATCGCCGCGGTCGCCGTCGGCTTCGCCCGTTATCTGGGCGTGATGATCCCGGCGATCTCACCGACCGCGTGGATCATTGCGCCGATCGACCTCTCCGCAGGCTATGCGATCAGCCTCTCGGTCCAGCAGCTCGTCGGCATCCTCCTGATCGTCTTCCTCACCTTCTTGAATACTCGCGGCATCCATCTCGGCAAGCTGATCCAGAATACGTTCACCTCGGCGAAGACCCTGTCGCTCCTCGCCCTCATCGTCCTCGGCATCTTCATCGGACGCAACGCGGACGTGGTGGCGGCGAACTTCAGCAACCCCTGGACGCCGCTGGACACCGTGACCATCACGCCCGGCATCCCGGGGCTCCCGGCCACGGCGGCGACGGCCGGCGCGTTCGGTCTCTTCGTAGCCTTCTGCGTCGCCCAGGTGGGATCGCTCTTCTCGGCGGACGCCTGGAACAACATCACCTTCACCGCGGGCGAGGTCAAGGAGCCGCGCAAGAACATCCCGCTGTCGCTCGCCGCCGGCACGATGCTGGTGATCAGCATCTACATCCTAGCCAACGTCGCCTACCTCTGCACGCTCTCCTGGGAGGCGATCAAGACGGCGCCGGACGACCGGGTGGCGACCGCGGCGCTCCAGGTGATCTTCGGCCCGGCCGGCGCGGTGATGATGGCGGTCGCGATCATCATCTCGACGTTCGGCTGCAACAACGGCCTCATCCTGGCCGGCGCGCGCGTCTACTACGCGATGTCCTGCGACGGCCTGTTCTTCCGCTCCACGGGGAAGCTCAACGACCGCCACGTGCCGGCCTGGGGTCTCGTCCTGCAGTGCGCCTGGGCCTCGTTCCTGGTGCTGCCCCGCACCCGGACCCTCGATGCCGCGGGCAATCCGCAGTACGGCAACCTGTACGGTACTCTTCTGGACTATGTCGTCTTCGCCGTGCTGATCTTCTACATCCTGACCATCGCCGGGGTGTTCGTGCTGCGCAGCAAGCGGCCGGACGCCGAGCGGCCCTACCGGGCTTTCGGATACCCGGTGGTGCCGGCCCTCTATATCCTGGCCGCGTCCGCGATCCTGGTGGTCCTGCTGTTTTACAAAACGTCGACGTCCTGGCCGGGGTTGGTGATCGTCCTGACCGGCATTCCGGTGTACTGGGCCTGGAGCCGGAGGAATCCCCGGGCTGCGGGGGGCTAAACGTTCTAACCTGGAGGTTCACGATTCATGGCTAATCCACTTTTTGCCAGGAAGCCGCTCGAGCTGCTCCTCGAGGAGATGAAAGGCGAGAACCGGCTGCGGCGGGTGCTGGGGCCGGTCCAGCTCTCGGCGTTGGGCGTCGGCGCGATCATCGGCGCGGGCATCTTCGTCGCGACCGGCGAAGCGGCCCACAACGTCGCCGGCCCGGCGCTCATGGTCTCGTACATGGCCGCCGGCATCACCTGCATCTTCGCGGCGCTCTGCTATGCGGAATTCGCCTCGATGGTGCCGGTCGCCGGCTCGGCCTATACCTATGCCTACGCCACCTTGGGCGAGCTGTTCGCCTGGATCATCGGCTGGGACCTGGTCCTGGAGTACGCGGTGGGGAGCGCGACCGTCGCCAACGGGTGGTCCGGGTATTTCCAGAGCGTCCTGGCGAAGACCGGGCTCCAATTACCGGCCGTCTTGCGGGAGGCGCCGATCCGCTACAACGCGACGACCGGCGTGTTCGAATCGACCGGCTCCTACGTGAACCTGACGGCGATCATCATCGTCACGATCGTCACGATGATCCTCGTCAAGGGGATCTCGGAGAGCGCCAGCTTCAACGCCGCGATGGTCGGGATCAAGGTGGCCGCCGTGCTCTTCGTCATCGGGGTCGGCGCCTTCTACATCAACCCGGCGAACTGGCATCCGTTCGCGCCGTACGGCTGGACCGGCTTCAGCTTCTTCGGCAAGCACGTGGCCGGCCAGACCGATGCGGGGGGCAACCCCCTGGGGATGCTCGCCGGCGCGGCGATCATCTTCTTCGCCTACATCGGCTTCGACTCGGTCTCCACCCACACCGAGGAGGCGAAAAACCCGCAGCGCGACGTGCCGATCGGCATCATCACATCGCTCCTCCTCTGCACGGTCCTCTACATCGCCGTCGTCGCCGTGCTCACCGGCATGGTCAAGTACAACCAGATCGACACCGCGGCGGGCGTCAGCGACGCGTTCAAGCAACAGGGGCTCGGGGCGGCCGAGGTGATCGTCGCGATCGCCGGCGTGGCCGGCATCACCTCGGTGCTCCTGGTGATGATGCTCTCCGGCCCCCGGGTGTTCCTGGCGATGGCGCGCGACGGTCTGGTGCCCAAGGGGTTCTTCGGAGACGTCCATCCGAAGTTCCGCACCCCCTGGCGGTCGACGATCCTGGTCGGCATCTTCGTCTGCCTGCTCACCGGTTTCCTGCCCCTCGGCTTCCTCCTCCACCTGACCAACATCGGCACCCTGCTCGCCTTCGTCATCGTGTGCGCCGCGGTCCTCATCATGCGCAAGAAGTACCCTGACGCCGAGCGGCCCTTCCGGTGCCCCTGGGTGCCGGTCGTGCCGATCCTGGGAGTCCTGTGCTGTCTGCTGCTGATGTTCTCGCTGCCGGCGGACAACTGGCTGCGGCTGGCGGTCTGGCTGGTGATCGGTCTGGTGATCTACATCTTCTATGGCCGCCACCACAGCGTGATGGCCACGAACACCATGGCCGAGGTCGCCAGGCACGGCGTCTCGCCGGGCGCCACGCTCCCGCGTCACGGAACGAACCGGCCTCCGGAGCCTCCGGAGCCGAAGCGGTAGGCGCTATCGCCGGAAGTTAGCCGTTATCTCGGGCTGAATAGCCGTTAACTCGGCCCGTTAACGGCTAACTGCCGCGGTTAACGCTTATCTCGGCCGGTTTAACCGTTAACCGGACCGGATAACCGTTAACCGGACCGGATAACCGTTAACTCGGCCGAGTTAACGGTTAACTCGGCCGTATAGCGGCTAACTCGGGTGGTTAGCGGCTAATTTCTGGCGGTTGAGCCTCGGCTCCCCGCGTTTACCGTACGCTCGTCCGGGGGTTACACTGCCAGCTGATGTCCAACCCCCGGGCTCCTCAGAACACCCTGGCCCACCGGCTCCGCCGGTTGGACCTTCTGCCGGCCTGGCAGGCCTGGGCGATGGGGCTCGGCTTCGGTGCCCTCACCGGCGCCGCCCTCGCCGGGTTTGCGCCGAAGGTCGTCGGCGTTCTGGCCTTCCTCGGGCTCCTCGGCGCCGCCGCGGCCTTGGCCTGGAGCGGCGAGCCGGTGGCGGTCGCCGCCCTGCGTCGGCCTTCCCTCGTCGATCTCGTGTCTGTTCCTGGCGGCACCTTCCGCATGGGCAGCCCGGAGAGCGAAGAGGGACGATGGGAGGAAGAAGGACCCGTCCACGAGGTCCGCCTCTCGCCGTTCGAGTGCATGCGGTTTCCGATCACCCGTCGCCTCTACCGCCAGATCGTGGGAACCAACCCGGGCTCGCCCGAAGGGGATGCGGATGAGCGACCGGTCAACAATGTCTCCTGGCATGATGCCGTGGCCTTCTGCAACCTGCTCTCCGACCGGGAGGGGCTCACGCCGTGTTATCAAATTGCCGGCGATGACGTCACTTGGCAACGCGCTGCCAACGGCTACCGTCTCCTGACAGAGGCGGAATGGGAGTATGCCTGCCGGGCCGGCTCGACCAGACGGTGGTCGTTCGGCGACGACGAGGAAGAGTTGGGCGAGCACGCCTGGTTCGCGGCCAATTCCTCCAGTCAACCGCAGCCCGTCGGCCGCAAGAAGCCCAACGCCTGGGGGCTCCACGACATGCACGGCAATGTGTACGAGTGGTGCTGGGACTGGTTTGCCTCGTATTCCGAGGCAGCGACGAAGGATCCGGAGGGTCCACGAGACGGATCGGGGCGTGTGTTGCGGGGGGCGCGTTCTTCGACTCGCCCAGGTTCCTGCGCTCCGCGTACCGGGACTGGTTCCTGCCCGAGATCCGGGGCGGGTACGTCGGCTTCCGCTATGCCCGCGGCCCCCGCCGCCAGCCTTGATTTTTGTCTTTTGGCCCTTTTCGGCCCTGCCCCGCAGGCCTCAGCTCGGCTCGTCGATGACCTCAGCGACCGAAGAGGCAACGACAGCCTTCTCCAGCCAGCGCTCCAGCCGCTCCGGATCCTTCTGGGCCAGGATGCGTTCGCGGGCAGTATCTGGCACAGCAATGCCGCGGACCCGAAGCACGGCCAGCAGGTTGCGCGCCGCCTCTTCGGCGCGTCCCTGCCGTTCGGCCAGGCTGAGGGCACCGCGGGCATCCTGCTCGGCGATCTTCGCACGGTCGTACAGGTCGAGCTCTCCCGCGCTGAAACCCGCCATGCGGGCCACCTCCAGCGCCTCGCGGTACGGCGGCACCGACAAGGCCGGCGGCACCACCGCGAGGTTCTCCGCTTCGCGGAAAAAGTAGGCCCAGCGGTCGATCGTCCCTTGCGGCTCGTCGCCCGATGCGTATTTCGGCAGCTCCAGGAACACGTACTGTACCTGCGAAAGACCCAGGGCGCCGCCGTGCTGCTCCTGCATCCGCCAGCGGCTCAGCATCGGTACCGGTGCTCCACACCGCATCGGTGGGCCGGGCCAGAGCAGGAAATCACAGATCGTCACCCCCACCACGTCGTCGAGGCCAGGGTAGTCCTCCCCGGTGCGCAGTTGGGTTACGTATGCCTTCGAGGTGTTGTAGACCACCCGCTTCTCGAACCCCTCCACGTTGAGCACCTGCATCTCGACCACGTAGTGCCGCCCGCGCTCATCGAAGCACTTGACGTCCACCAGCGACAGCTTCAGCTCTTCCACTGGCACGTGCTGCTCGGAGGAGAGGTACTTGAGTTCGACGATTCGGTGGTCGCCGGAAAGCTCCAGCAGGGCATTGAGCAGCTCGATGAGGAGCGGCTTGTGGACTTCACTGCCGAAGATGCGTTTGAAGACGAAGTCGGTCTTGGGATCCGCGAATACCGGCCGCATGGAGACATCTTACCCCGAGACGGAGAAGAGACGGGCGGCCCCGCCGCCCCGGATGCCCTGCCGCCAAGACTCAAGATTCGCCTGGCACCCGCGGCACCGCAGGGAACGGCTCGGTCATCAGGTCGCTGTAGCGCCGGTAGGCGGTTCATCCCCACGCCCGTGGGGAACGGGTCCGACAGGTTGAAGATCTTGTCGGCGACCTGCGGTTCATCCCCACGCCCGTGGGGAACGGGCCGGGGTAGAGCGAGACGAGGAGGACGACCGTCGGTTCATCCCCACGCCCGTGGGGAACGGCATCCAGGAGGCGATCCGGCGCGTCCGGGCCGACGGTTCATCCCCACGCCCGTGGGGAACGGGTCCTGCGCACCGTAGGTCGTTCCCGCAATATCGGTTCATCCCCACGCCCGTGGGGAACGGTGGCCCGTCTTGACCGGCTACTCCCTGGCCTGCGGTTCATCCCCACGCCCGTGGGGAACGGGCCGGTGAACTCCTCGTCTTCCCGGCGGGTGGCGGTTCATCCCCACGCCCGTGGGGAACGGGATCGCCGACTTCTTCGCGGTGAGCGAGGACACCGGTTCATCCCCACGCCCGTGGGGAACGGGTCGAGCTGTTGCGCCAGGCCCTGGCCGCGGCGGGTTCATCCCCACGCCCGTGGGGAACGGTCCTTGCGACCAACGGAACAACGGAGCCGCCGCGGTTCATCCCCACGCCCGTGGGGAACGGGGAGGCTACACGGCTCCCGCGACTGTGGACGGCGGTTCATCCCCACGCCCGTGGGGAACGGTCGCCTGCTCCTCCTCGCTGAGCGTGGCCTGCCGGTTCATCCCCACGCCCGTGGGGAACGGCTTGGCAACCTCGCGGTCCTGGAGACCAACAGCGGTTCATCCCCACGCCCGTGGGGAACGGCCGGTCGTCGGGAACGAAGCCAGCCTCGATGCCGGTTCATCCCCACGCCCGTGGGGAACGGGTGTCCCGCACCTGGATGCCGAGATCCTTGGCCGGTTCATCCCCACGCCCGTGGGGAACGGGTCGTTGGCGCACTGCCATAGGCCAGGAAGGGCGGTTCATCCCCACGCCCGTGGGGAACGGGCCGCTGTCGCCGTCGTGGCGGTGGCGGGGGGCGGTTCATCCCCACGCCCGTGGGGAACGGGTCGAGCTTCTCGTACTCCCGGATACGCGTCCCGGTTCATCCCCACGCCCGTGGGGAACGGGCGAAGTCGGGCGAAATAAAGATCTGCCGAGTCGGTTCATCCCCACGCCCGTGGGGAACGGACGTCCAGCGCCTGGGTGTAATCGTCCCATGCCGGTTCATCCCCACGCCCGTGGGGAACGGTATTCGCGCTCTGTCGCCGGACACCGTGAAGTCGGTTCATCCCCACGCCCGTGGGGAACGGCAGCTACGAACAGGCGCCAAACCACACTGCTACGGTTCATCCCCACGCCCGTGGGGAACGGACGTTGGTCCACCCTCACCGATGTCGGCAACAACGGTTCATCCCCACGCCCGTGGGGAACGGCTCGTGACGACCGTCGAGGGGATCGTCAAGGACGGTTCATCCCCACGCCCGTGGGGAACGGGCCGAGGGCTGACTCCCGTCGTATTCCCAGAGCGGTTCATCCCCACGCCCGTGGGGAACGGGAGCTCACCCTCGTCCTCCTCGACGACGTCGACGGTTCATCCCCACGCCCGTGGGGAACGGGGGCAGACGCGCCACAGTATGCCGTGACGCACCGGTTCATCCCCACGCCCGTGGGGAACGGGCTCCGCGGCGAGCTCCGGGCAGGGGGCAAGCCGGTTCATCCCCACGCCCGTGGGGAACGGGACGAGGACGACACGTGAGCAACCCGTCGGGCCGGTTCATCCCCACGCCCGTGGGGAACGGGGCTGGTCGGCTCCCTCTTTAGGGAGGCATTGCGGTTCATCCCCACGCCCGTGGGGAACGGTCAAGGAGAGCGCGACCGCGATCAACAACTGCCGGTTCATCCCCACGCCCGTGGGGAACGGGGTCTCGAGCTTCTTCATCGTCTCGGCGTGCTCGGTTCATCCCCACGCCCGTGGGGAACGGTCTGGCTGGCAGCTCCGGACTCCCGAGCGCCACGGTTCATCCCCACGCCCGTGGGGAACGGTGGGAACGCGCGAGGGCTCTGCTGCTGTCGATCGGTTCATCCCCACGCCCGTGGGGAACGGTACCGCTGTGGCGTGACCTGCATCGTCCACGGCGGTTCATCCCCACGCCCGTGGGGAACGGCGGTCGCGCTCGTCCCTCACCGCCCGGGCCACCGGTTCATCCCCACGCCCGTGGGGAACGGTCAGATCGCCAAGCCCAAGCCCGAGGGTCTCAACGGTTCATCCCCACGCCCGTGGGGAACGGGCTCCCTTGAGCCCCAGGCAGACGGGGCAAGACGGTTCATCCCCACGCCCGTGGGGAACGGGCCGCGTTAAGGAAGAACGATGTCTTTCCAGTCGGTTCATCCCCACGCCCGTGGGGAACGGCGCCCCGGCGATCGACGGGAAACCTCCTACGCCGGTTCATCCCCACGCCCGTGGGGAACGGGGTGCATGACGCCCTGTGGAGCATTTTCAAGGGCGGTTCATCCCCACGCCCGTGGGGAACGGGATGATTTCTCGAAGCGGCTGAAGGACCTGGGCGGTTCATCCCCACGCCCGTGGGGAACGGTCGCCCTCCAGGTGTTCGAGGTATCCCTCCATCGGTTCATCCCCACGCCCGTGGGGAACGGGAGCAGGCTGGAAGCGAGAGCGATTCCGACTGCGGTTCATCCCCACGCCCGTGGGGAACGGCATGACGAACGGCAAGCCGCGGAGGTTGGGGTCGGTTCATCCCCACGCCCGTGGGGAACGGGAACGCGGCCAGCACGTCCAGATCCCGGGATACGGTTCATCCCCACGCCCGTGGGGAACGGGCCATGGCGGAGGCCCGGGACGCCACGATCGACGGTTCATCCCCACGCCCGTGGGGAACGGCCGCGGAGGACCGAGGCGCTAACTCCCGCGTCCGGTTCATCCCCACGCCCGTGGGGAACGGCCCAGCGGGTGGAAGAGGCGGACCAGCGTTCACGGTTCATCCCCACGCCCGTGGGGAACGGTTTGTCCGGATCGATTTCGCCGAAGAGGAAGAGCGGTTCATCCCCACGCCCGTGGGGAACGGTTGTTGATTCGGTCGCCCTCTCGCTCCGTTCGCCGGTTCATCCCCACGCCCGTGGGGAACGGCTCGTGGATGCCCTCCGCAGCGAGCTGGATGCCGGTTCATCCCCACGCCCGTGGGGAACGGGTGACTTGCCGCGGATCCAGGTTGCGCATCGCCGGTTCATCCCCACGCCCGTGGGGAACGGGGAACGAAGCTTCCCTACTGGGATATGGCCGGCGGTTCATCCCCACGCCCGTGGGGAACGGCTCTTCGAGCTGCTTGATCGCGTCGCGAATCGCCGGTTCATCCCCACGCCCGTGGGGAACGGGCAGGCGAACTGGTTGCGCAGGGCCGCCTCGACGGTTCATCCCCACGCCCGTGGGGAACGGACCCTTCGGGTGTAGTCCGCTTCCTGCTCCGCCGGTTCATCCCCACGCCCGTGGGGAACGGGGGCCCGGGGCCGAAGATCGAGGATACGACGGCGGTTCATCCCCACGCCCGTGGGGAACGGTCGACACCAATGACGTCGACGGACTCCCTTAACGGTTCATCCCCACGCCCGTGGGGAACGGGCAGGGCGAACCTCCGCAGCGCCTTCCGGGTCCGGTTCATCCCCACGCCCGTGGGGAACGGACTTCCTGGAACTACCGGAAAGAAAAGGACTTGCCGGGTCGCTCCGAGCGTACCAATATTTTGAATCGGAAAACCGAGGTCATTCCTCCTCCGGCGGGGCTCCTTCGGGGGGTGAGAACGCCACGAGTTTGGCCCCATCCAGCTCGATCGGCATCCGCCGATTCGCTCCGAGCGTGAGGAAGTCAAACCCTGCCTCGTCCGGCGTCGTCCAGGCCATCACCGCGTTGCCTTCGCCGAGCCCCTCGTCGACTTGATTCCAGATCATCTCTCGCACTTTGACTGAATAGTCCCCTACGTACACTCCGGCCCGGATCTCCAGGAGCCACACCGCCAGCCGCCCGCGCAGGCGCGGCGGCACGTTCTCAACCACGATGGCCAGCATCCCCGAGCGGCTCCGGCTCCGGCAGCGCCGGCGGTTGTGCGTCCTTCGGTTCCTCGGGCGGCTCGAGCCCGCCGGCGGCCAACACGTCCTCGATGGCCGGGATCAGGCGACGCAGGAGGCGCGTCTCGCGGAACGCGTCCCGGCAGCGGTGGCGGACCGCCATCTCGGGATGCGACGGATTCTTCGCCGCCGACTCGAAGGCGACCGGCACCACCGTCTCGAACTTGAAGAGGTCCGCGATGTCGTAGACGAAGGAGAGCGGCTTGCCGGAGTGGAGGAATCCGATGGCCGGCGCGTACCCCGCCGCGAGGATCGCCGCTTCGGTGATGCCATAGAGACAGGCGGTGGCCGCGGAGAGGCAGCGGTTCGGCAGGTCGCCCCGATCCCAGTCGGTGGCATCGTAGCGCCGCGCTTTCCAGGTGACGTTGTAGCGGGCCGCCAGCCTCTCGTAAAGCGTGCGGACCCGCACGCCTTCGATGCCCCGGAGCTGCTCGATGCTTCGGCGTTGGGGCGCTTCTTCCCCGAAGCGGATCTCGAACATTTTGCGGACGACCTTGAGGCGCGCATCCGCATCGAGTGCGAGGCGCGCCTGATAGAGCAGGCGGTCCGAGCGCGCGCCGCCCGGCTGGCCGGCCGCATAGAGCCGTACCCCGGCCTCTCCCACCCAGACGAGCAGCGTCCCGGCCCGCGCCGCGAGAGCCGAGGCCGCGTGCGAGACCCGGATTCCCGGCTCGAGCATCAGGCAGGCGACGCCTCCGACGGGGACGTGGACCCGGACTCCGTTCTTGTCGATCAGGACGAAGGCGCCGTCCTGCACGTCGAGCCGCCCCTTGTCGAGGAAGAGGATCGAACGACGCTCGCGGATCGGCAACGGGCGTAGCGGCGGCAGCGGCCGGTCGTCGTTCATGACGCTCTCCGGCAGAGCAGGAGGCCGCAGCCGAAACCTTTGGCCGGTCCGAGACCTTGGCGGAGCATCGCCAGGAACCGTTCGGGATCGGTGACCGAGAGGACTCCTTCGAAGTCGCAGACCGCCAGCCGGACCGTCGCACCCGAGGGTTTGCGGAACGTGAGCACCTCGTGCCGCGCGATCCACACCCACTCTGTCGCAAAGCCGTGCTCGGTTGCCCGGCGTGCCAGCCAGCCTTCCCCGGCTTGCTGGGCGAGCGCCGCCTCGCTCGGCCATTGCGCCTTCGGCACCCCCCGCTTCGCGAGGTCCTTCTTGAGATCCATCACGAGATCGTGCCGCGACCCGTCGCGGGTGACCACCGGATTGGCGCGCAGGGAAAACCGCAGCCGGTCGCTTGGCCGCAGCGCAGGCCGCAGTGGGCGGCTTTCCACCTGCCACAGGGCTCCCAGAGAGGAGTCCGGGCGCGGCTCGCGATCCGAGAGCGCGTAGAGGGTGGGACGTCCGCCGTCCGACTCCAGGCGATAGAGGAAGTCCCGGCGGCGGTCGGGACGATCGGAGAACAGGTTCCAGATCGCTTGGTGCAACTGGTAGGGGCTTTCGAACAGCGTCCAGAAGCGCCGGTCGTGGGCCGCTTCAGGGGACAATCGAATCCGGCTCAAGTACATCCGGTTCCTCCTCGTCCAGAGGACGCGGCGCGGGCGGCGCCGAGTGTTCCCAACGCACACGGAAGGCACGCGCCCGGCGCGGGTCGGGATCGTCGCGGCGGCGGACGCTCCGCCGCGCGGCTTCGTTCATCCCCGCGGCCTCGCCATCCCAGAACAGCGCGGCCTGCTCCGGGGGGAGCAGGCCCAAGTGGCGCTGCACGAGCTCAGGAGGGCTGACCTGGGCGAAGGCGTCCATCAGCGTTGCCGCCTCGAGGAGGCGCGGAGCGAGAGGCAGAGCGAGCGGGCAGGACTTCCGGCCCAGGTAGAGCGGGAAGACCGGCCGCTCCAGAGCTTCCTGGAGCGCCGTCAGCGGCCAGCGGGGCGCCGGGTCCGCCGGCCGGGCGGCGATGGTGTAAAGCGCATCGCACCGGTAGTCCCGGCGCGACAGGATGGTCTGCAGGCCGTCGCGGCGCGCCCGGAGCTGGTCTGCCCGGGTGAAGGCCGGCCGCTTGCGCTCGGGCGGCGCCACCTGGGCGGTGTGGTAGTCGGCCAGCGGCACGCCGGCGCTGTCGACACGGACGGCGAAGCGCACGCCCGCTCCGAGGGCCGCGAGATCGTCGCGATCGGTGCGGCGCAGGCCCAGGGCCGCGGCCAGCAGGCCCAGCAAGGCCGAGCGGGTGGGATGGAGGTCCGAGGGCCGCAGCTCCCCGACCGCCACCTCGCCCCAGGACGCCATCGGCCCGTAGAGGTGAAAGAGAAGGAAGGACTCCACCTCAAGCCTCTCCGAGCGGTCCGAGCGGCCGCGCGACGAAATCGAGGAGGCCGGCGAGCGCTCCTTCGCCGCGCACCGCGTCCAGGGTGAAAGCTGCCTCGGCGGTGGGGCCGTAGACCCGGTCGAGGTTCTCTCGCATCGTTTCCAGGCGCTTCACGCTCTCGGTGAGGTAGTCCTCGCCGGCCACCGGCTTGAGAAACGCCACCGACAGAGAGCGCGGCTGCCGCCGGCCCTTCTCGGCCAGGACGTAGGACGCGTAGGCGCGCGAGGCGAAGCTGTTCTGCTTGCCGGTGGGAGCCAGTGTCGCGGCCGCTTCGATCAGGGAGCGCAAGGCGCGGACCGCCAGCGCTTCGTCACCGCCGAGGTTCTCCACCAGCCGGTCGCGGTCGATGCAGAGATAGAGGTAGAAGAGGCCGGCGGCGAACTCCGCCTCGCCCAGATGCCCGGCGCCGCGGTCGTCACGGTTCAAGTCGTCGACGGCGCTGAAGAAGTCGTCTTCGACGTCGGCGCGGTGCACGGTGATCGCGTGGGCCACCTGGGCCGCGGCCTCGACGTCGAAGTCCGGAGCGGCGGCGAGCATGCGGCCGAAGAGGGCGATGTCGGCGGCACGGTGATCCTTGCGCAGGAGCTTGAGCTCGTCATCCGTGGGCTCGCGCTTCTCGGCGGCGAGCCGGGTCACCAGGTCGTCGATCGCAGCGAGCTCGGCCGGGCTGACGTGGACGAGCTGCTCGATCTCGACCGTCTCGCCTTCCTCCTCCTTCGCGGTCTTCGGTTTACCGAACACGCCGGCGATCCGTTCCGCCGCGGTGCGGGCCAGCTTGGCCGGCACGCCGCCGGCTTTGAGGTCTTTGAGGATCCGGGTGCCGAGGCTCTTGGTGCGCGTGCCGATCTGCCCGCCCAGGGCCTCGGCGAAGAGGTCCGAGGTGCGCCAGGCGCGTTTGAGGCTCTGGGAGGAGATGCGCAACCGCGGCACGCCGCCCATCACGGCGGTCTTCGGTCTCCCCAGGTCGTCGCGGTTCAGGTTCGACGGCGGATACGAGGTCAAGAGGTGGATCTGCAGGAACTGGGTCATCGGCGACGCGCTCCTCTCATGCCGGTTTATTCCGCCGCGGCGGACGGCTGGTAATAGTCGTAAGCCCATTGCTGCCGGGTGCCGGCGTCCCAGGAGAGGACGGAGTCGGCGAGGCTCACCAAATTGACCCGGCCGTCGAGCAGGTGGAGGACGCGGCCGAGGGCGATGTAGCGCTCTTCCAGGCCGTCGAGGGTCAGCAGACGCCGGAAGCGCAACGGGGAGAGCGGCGCCTGCGCGGCGCCCCCTTTGCGCGCCGCGGGCGCGCCGAGCTGGCCGGCGACCGAGCGGCCGGGGACGTGCTGGCGGACGCGCGCGGCCAAGCCCGCCACCGCAGCGAGAGCTTCCCTCTTCTCCGCTCGTTCGAAGTCAGGATGGAGTGCTACGAGGCGGTGGTATAGCTCGTGGTACTTCGGCTCGAACACGACGTCGGTCGGGGTCGAGGCGCGGCGCAGCCGAGCCCGCGGGCCCGGCTCTTCCAGGAGGTCGCGGTGCCAGTCGAGCAGCGCCTGGCGGGCTTGGGGCGACAGACGATGGCTCATGCGGTCACTCCCGTTTCAGTCCGCTCACGCGGCGGGCGCGGCAGGCCGAGGGTCTGATCATGGATCTTCCACAGCGCCTTGCGCAGGCCGTGGTAGGCCGCGGCCACGCGCTGCGGATCGTGAACGTCGAAATCGGCGGCCCCGGCGAGGGCGTGAAAGATGCGACGCGCGGCTCTATCGAGCTCCTTGAACCACTGCTCGCGGAGGTCCAGCGGCGCTTCGACACGGCCGATCTCCCGCTGCAAGACTGCCAGGCGGTCCCAGAAGGGCGGCTCGGTCTCCTGCCAGAAGCGGCTGCCGGCGGCGGCGAAGTCTCCCTTGAGGTCCTTCGGGTTCCGCGCCGAGGCCCGCTTGACCGCATAGGAGAGAGCGTTCTCGGCCTCGCGCGCCGCCAGCACCCAGCGCTGGCTCTCCGCCTCAAAGGTTTCTCGTTTTTCCTCGGGGACCGAGAAGAGGGGCATGATCCCTTCCGACCAGGCCAGGGCCTTCATGTTGTCCATCGCGAATCCGAACGCCCAGAGGCGGAATTCGGTGGCGCGTTCGCGGCGGTCGGATTGCGCCAGGAAGGCTTCGACCACGGCGGCAGGCCGCGTCCGCTCTCCCTCGACCACGAGCCCGAGCCAGTGGCGGTAACCGAGCCCGGTCCGGTCCCCGTGCCGCGGCAGCGTCTGTCCTTTCGCGTCCTTGTAGTACGCAGTGAGCGGATGGCTCCAGGGGCCGCAGTAGTTGACGCCGGAATGCCGCGCCAGGCAGAGGCGGACGACGGGATCGGCCGGACCGGCGCAGAGGTCGCACCGCGCTCCCTGGCCAGGCTCGGGGAGGAGCCGGACGCGCCGCGGCATGCCCCAGAACATCTGGAGGGGATGCACGTCCTCGAAGGTGGTGTCCCGGCCGGCCCCCGCCTCGCTGGTGCGGGTGGGAGCAAGCCAGGGGAAGCGGTCCTCGGGGCGGTCGCGGTCCGGATTGCCGGCCGGGAAGCTGCCGGCGTCCAGGACGTTCAGCCACAGGCTCTGCCAGAGGCTTCCCGGGGTGACGACCAGGGTGGTCAGCGGGCCGCCGCCGCGCACGCCCGTGCGATGGCCGCGGCCTCCGCCCGGCGCGTCGGTCTGCAGTGTGAAGAGCGCGGCGGCGGCACAGGGGGCGCAGAGGTCCTTGATCTCGCCGCTCCGCACGAAATGGCCCTTCCCCTCCTCCTCCGCGAAGCCGGCGACCTCGATCAACAGCCACTCCACGGTGCGCGTCACCGCTTCGCCCTCCTCCAGAGTCAGGTCCTGGAGGAACCGCGGCCCGTCGCCGAACAGCTCGAAGGCGGCAGCGAGAGGCTCGAATGCCGCGCGCAGCTCCTCGGGGGACGGTGGCGAGTCGAAGCGCCGCCGCCACTCCCGGCCGCGCGCGGGAGTGAGCGCGGTCTGCAGGAGGCCGATCCAGAGCTCGGCGAGCGCACCGTCGAAATCCGGCCGCGGCGCGGCCAGGGCGATTACGGGGTCGTTATCGAGGCGATCGGTGATCTGCCAGGGAGCGATGCGCTCCTCGGCTCCGCTGCGGCGGCGGATGGGGATCCAGGGGTCGCGGACGAGGTTCATCCCGTCCACCAAGAGGTCAGTTCGGCTCGTCGATGACTTCGGCGACCGAAGCGGCAACGGCGGCCTTCTCCAACCAGCGCTCCAGCCGCTCGAGATCGTTCTGGGCCAGGATGCGCTGGCGGACGGCTTCCGGCACTGCGAGGCTGCGGGCTCGAAGCACGGTCAGCAAGGCGCGCGCCGCTTCCTCGGTGCGCCCCTTGGTGAGTCCCTCGGTGATCCCCTTGGTGAGCCCCTCCGTGAGCCCCTCCGTGCGTCCCTCGGTGCGCCCCTGCGCGACGTACTTCTTCGCAAACTCACTTTGGTACTCGTAGCCCTTCATCCTCTTTTCCTCCAGAGATCGGCGCACCGCCTCATTCAGGGAATTATACACGAGATCGTAGTACAACCTGGCCCTGTCGTCGTCGAGTTCTTGGATCGCGGACAGCACTGCGGCGCCGATCGCCGCTCCATACTCGGTCTCGCCGTGCGCCATCGCTGAGAGCACGCCGAGCTCTGGCCGGCGGGCCGCTTCCCCAGGATCCGTGACCACCGGAACGGCGGTACGGCTCAGGACAGGCGGGCGCAGGACGAAGCCGGGGACGCCGGTCTCGATCGGTTCCGCGCACCATGCGGCGACACTCGGCTCGGGCGCGACGACGAGGAGACACGCCGGGCAGCCGTGAATAGCGCGCGAGACGGTCACATAGGCGGGCCAACTGAGGCGTTTTCTGGGGACGATCGACAGTTGAACCTCGACGATGATCACCCGGATGGGGATGTCCCCGTCGAGAAGGAGCACGACAGAATCGGCGCGGTATTCGGCGGGCTGGATCTCGGTCAGGTCGATCGAGGCGAGGCGGGCTTCGGTGTAGACAGGAACATCTTCTGGATCAGGAAGCCCGATGGAGATGTGCGCCGGGCATTTTGCTCTACCTGCCCCATGTAAGCCCGGTCTCCGGGTCGTACGCCAAGGTCACCGGCCGGCCTTCTGCGTCCACGGCACCTCCCATCCAGCGCCCCTCCTGCTCTTCGAGGACCACGATCACCGCGTAGCGTCCCTCGTCCCGCATCCGCGCGCGAAGGCTCTCCAGCACAGCGGGATCGAAGGCGGGATCTTCGATGCTCACTCGAGAGCGGCGCACCGGCACGCCGGAGAGGTCCCAGGCATGGAGGTCGTCCGGGTACCACGGCTCGAGCTGCTCCCCGACCCGCCGCACGAGGCGGACGGTGACCGACGCCTCGCCCAGGCGGGTGGGCACGAAGACGTCTTCCGGCCAGTCGAGCGATGTGGCCACGTACCCCTGGTCGAGCTTGAGCGCACTATGGCGGGCGAGGCCCCGGTCGGCGCGGCTCTTCCCTTCCGCCCGCTCGGATCGCCCCTGAAGGCCGGTCGGAATCCGCTCTTCCGACTCCTCCCCATAGACCCACTCGATCAGCTCGCGGGCGTCCTCGGGGCTACGGAACCCGCCGTGTTCCTCCAGCCAGTTGGCGGAGAGCCACAGCCGGCCGTGATCGGGATAGACGAACGCGGCTTCCGGGAACATGGCGGCGAACCACTCCCGGGCCGCTTCCGGGCCGGGCTCGGGACCGAGCACCCAGAGGACCGCGTCCCCCCGCCCGTCCGGACCCTCGGTGCGGTCGCCTTCGCGCGTCCGGCGATGGCGGCGCAGGCGCCCGGCTCGTTGGATCAGGAGGTCGATGGGCGCGAGGTCGGACACCAGGACGTCGAAGTCGATATCCAACGACTGCTCGATCACCTGTGTGGCGATCAGGACGTGGCCGCGACGCGCAGCGGCGCCGCTTTGCGGGCCGAAGCGACGGAGGACCGCGGCCTCGATCTCCGCCCGGTCCCCGGCGGTGAAGCGGCTGTGGAACAGGGAGACCCGCTCCGGGCCGAGCCTGGCGGTCAACGAGAGATACGCCGCCAGGGCGTCGGCGACCGTGTTGCGCACCCAGGCGGCGCAGCCGCCGGCCTCGGCGGTTTGAACCAGAGCCGCCTCGGCCTCTTCAGGGCTGCGCAGGGGCCGCACGGCTGTCCGCCGCGACGCCTCGGACCGGGCGGCCACGGGCAGCTCGGCGCAACCGGCGGCGGAGAGATGGGTCAACAGCGGATACTCCCCGCTCGCCGGCTCGGGCGGCGGCAGGCCGGCGCCGGAGGCGAAGGCGCGCAGCAGCTCCTGACGCTGCGCGCGCGGCAGGGTGGCTGAGAGCAGGAGGGCGCTGCCGCCGAACGCGGCGTGGAAACGCAGCAGCTCACAGAGCAGGCCGCGCATGTAGCTGTCGCAGGCGTGGACCTCGTCGACGATGAGCACCTTGCCGGCGAGACCCCAGAGCCGCAGCGACTGATGCCGGTGCGGCAGGACCGCGAGGAGCGCCTGATCGATGGTCCCCACACCGAGCTGGGCCAGGAGCGCCTTCTTGCGGCTGTCGGCGAGCCAGGCCGCGCAGTGCAGGGAGGCCGTGCGGTCGTCGGTGGCGTAGGGGGAGTCCGTCGCCGTCGTTTCGAGCGGCAGGAAGAGATGCCGGCGGGCATGGGCAAGCACCAGGGACGGCTCCGCGCCGGCGGCGAACAGGCGGCCGCTGACCGCGGCGACCCGTTGCACCATGGCATTGGCGGTCGCCATCGTCGGGAGGCCGAGGTAGAGACCCGTCGCTTCTCCGGCGGCCAGCAGGCGATGCGCGAGGGTGAGCGCCGCCTCGGTTTTGCCGCCGCCGGTCACCTCTTCGATCACGATCAATTGTGGCCCGGGAGCGAGCGGGAGCGTCTCGGCCAGCGCCTGGAGGGGGGTGGGCGTCGAGAGAGCCGGCCAGAGGGCCGCGAGACCGGTCGTCCGCGACGGTGCCACGGGCAGGAAACCGGCTGCCGCGACGGCCTGCTCCGCTTGCGGCAGGGCGACGTCCCGCCAGTAGACGGCCGGATCGAGCGCCTCGGGCCGGAACGGGAACCAGGTGGCGTTCGAGCCGATCCAGTCGGCGGCCACGGCCAGGCCGGCGAAGAGCCAGGAAGCGCGGCGGAAGCGATCGTCCCATTCCTCCAAGGGCTCGAGCGGGAAGGGCAGGCCCGCGGGCAGCCACGCCGCGGCAGCGAAGCGAAGCCAGCCCAGCGCATCCCGTTCGGCATCCGCAGGGAACTGGCGGCGGAGCGGCTCTCGAGGTGTCTTCATCAGCGGCGGGCGGCCGTGGTGGCCCATGGCCGCGGCGATCCAGGGAGTGAGGAGGTCCCGCCAGTCTTCCCAAGAGCCCTCGGCCGGGATGGGGCCGGCGGGATGGCGGAGCTGGACGGCGAGGAGCTCGGTCCACAGCCGGTAGCCGAGGAGGTCGTGGCGCTCTGGGTAGCCGACCGTCGCGGTCCGCCCCTGCAGGCGCTCCATCAGTGCGGGCCGGAGATTCTGAAACCCGTCGGCGTACTTCCCCGTGTCGTGGATGGCGAGGAGGAACGTGATCCAATCCGGCAGAGCCTCGTCAGGAAGGCCGGAAACGTCGGCGAGGCGGCGGCACAACAGGCGGTCCCGTTCCAGGAGAAGCCGGCCGCAAGCGGCGACGTCCAGGTTGTGGAAGATCAGGGGGTGGAAGGAGCCTTCGTCCAGTCCCCTTCCAGCCTTGCCCCAAGAGCGAAGCACGCACTCGTTCCCCATTTTTCCCTCGGCCGGCGCCTTGCTCAGCTGATGAAGAACGTCTGAGCATCAGGTCAATGTGTTGCAGCGCCGCCCTTGCCCATTGGCTCTTCCCTCCTCCTTCTCGATTGTACCGGACAAGCCTGCTCCTGGCCGTCGGGCCGCTTGCGTTGTCGGGAGTAGATCAGCAACGCTGCTTTTTTAATCGCTTCCCGCTCCCTTCCCTTGGCTCGATCCTATCCGCACGATATCTTTGACGGATCTCGGGAGACTCCCTATACTGGGGAACATGGCTGAGCCGGTCCGCAAGATCGCGCCACCGCGGCAGGAGATGCTGCTCGACGACGAGGAGCCCGGTATCACCCTGCTGCGCTGGGTCGAGGGTCCTGGCGGAACGATGGAGCAGGTGGAGATGCGGCTGACTCCCGAGATCTTCCTCAATCCGCAGTTCGGGGACCAGATCATGTACGGGGAGCGGCACAGCCGGGTCGGACGCGAAATTGCGGGCTTGCTGGAGAGCCGTCTCGAGGGTGTGCCGGACGTCGTGGTCTTTTTCGACCTGAAGCTCCTCCTCCGCGATCGCAGCCTTCCGGATCCGGGACCTGACGTGATGGTCGTCCGCGGCATCCGCCCGGGAAACCGCAAGAGCTTTGACGTGCGGAAGGAACGTGTGCGTCCCAGTCTGATCGTCGAGGTCGTCTCTCCTCGCGATTCCACGATCCGCAAGATCGATCTGGAGAAGAAGCCGGGGATCTACGAGCAGGCCAGAATCCCAGAGTACGTCATCGTCGATTCGACGCTCCAGGACGATCCTCTCCGCCTCCTCGGGTACCGGCTGGACGGCTCGGGCCGCTATCAGCCGATCGAGCCCGACGCTTCAGGGCGCATCCTTTCCGAAACCGCCAGCGTCTGGTTCCAGGTCTCCCGGGACGGTGAGCGGGTCCTCGTCTTCGAGCACCCGTCGGGCCGGCGGGTGCTGAATCTCCCGGAGCAGAAGAAGAAGGCCAACCGTGAGGCCGAGGCCCGCAGGGCGGCCGAGGAGGAGAACGCGCGCCTGCGGGCGGAGCTCGAACGCCTGCGCAGAGAGCGCTGATCCCCTCACCCCCCAGTCTTCCCCTCCTCTTTGGTCACCGGCTTCGCCCCCCGCACGTCCCCCATCCGCGCCAGGATCTCCTGGAGCTTGTCCTTCGGCAGGAGGAGGACCGAGTCGCGGCCGCTCACCCGGGCCGGTGCTCCGTCGGCCCTCGCGGGATAGAGGGTCAACATCTCCTTGAGATCCTTGCCGTCGAGCTCGACGGTGAGGACCGGCTGGCCGAGGGCTCCGGCTTCCTGTGGGCTGAGCAGGCGGTCGGCCTCGGTTCCGGTCAGGGCGAAGAGGAAGTCGCTCACCGGCACGTAGGAGATGGTCTCCTCTCCCCGCTTCCAGTCCGTGCCGGCCCGGGTCAGGCGCATGGAGCCCTTCGCATCCCGCACCGTGGCCGCCTCGACGTCGTAGACCTCGAAGCCCGAGAGGCCGCGGGCGCGCCAGTCGGCCGGCGGACGCGCGGCGGTCTGCGTCAGGCGGGTGCGGGTCTCGATGAGCTGCGGCCCCACCCGCGCGTAGAGCATCGGGGCCGGCGGCGGCGCCGTCGGATCGGTCTCTTCCGGAGGCGGAGACGCGGCGGCGGCCGGCCCTCCCAGCTCGATCCGCAGCGGCTGCCCCTGCCGGAAGCCCACCTCGACGACTCCCTGCGGCGGCTGCAGCCCCATCGCCGCCGGCGCGAGATCCGGCCGGTCGACGAACTCTTCGGCGGTCAGGCCGCTCAGGTCGGCGTAGAGGTCGTTGACCAGGTTCTTGTCGGCGCGGTCGGCGAACGGGCTCTCGATGCGGAAGCGGTCTCCCTGCTGCGCCAGGACGATCTTCTGCCCGCCGGGGCCGGTCAGCGCGATCCGCGCGATGGTGTCGCGGCCCGCCCGGAAGAGCTGGCGGTCGCGCCAGGACCCCGGCTCGCGGTTGATCTGCGACCAGATCGTGTCGCTGACCACGTAGACCTTGTCCTCCCCCTCGAGGCCCGCGATGAGCGAGCCTCCCGGGGGCACCTCAGCTCCGATCTGGAGGATTTTGGCGCCGTCCTCCGTCTCCAGGCGCACCGTGGCCCGCGGCTTGTCCAGCCCCACGTCCTTGCGGTCGGCGTTGTCGAGCGTGCGGGTCTTTTCGAGGCCGGTGAGCGAGTCGAGCAGGCCGTCCACCGCGAAGGCGTCGGCGCGGGCCTGCATGGGAGCCGTGATCTTCCACTCGCTCGCGGGCTCGGCCGGCGCCTCCTCATCGTCCTTCCTGTCCTTTTCGTCCTTCTTCGGCTGGACCACCCGTTCGAAGACGACCTTGCCGGCCGGAGTCTCCAACGCCACCTTGCGGACCTCGTCCTTCTTGACCGGCACCACCTTCTTGGCCTCTGTGGTGCGCTCCTCGCTCGACGGCAGCTTGCGCTCGTAGAACCAGATGAACGTGCCGAGCCCGAGGACCAGCACGAGGAGGATCAAGAGCGTGCGCGGCCGCATCCGTCACCTCCTCCGGCGGAAATAGACCGCCGTGCCGAGCGCGATGGCGAGGAGCGGGAGGAACAGGAGCACCGTGAGCCAGAGGGTGCGCAGCTGATCCGCCGTCAGGTTGAGCCGCACGTTCTCGGTCTTCTTGGGCGGAATGCTCAGCAGCGCCTCGCGCTCCGCCAGCCAGTTGAGCGAGTTGGCGAGGAGCACCGCGTTGGCCGGCATCCCCTCGACGAGCTGGTTGGTGGCCAGATCCGAGTCGCCGAGGACGACCAGCCGGAACGGCCGCTTGGTCCCCGCCTTCGGCCCCTCCACCGCCACTCCCAGAGACACCGGGCCGGCCAGGTCCTGGGCGTCCTTCTCGACACCGTTCAAGTCGCCGAGGTTCGTCTCGCCCCAACCTGCCTCCGTGGTGCGGAGGAGCTCCTGCGGCTGGTACACGCCCGCCGACGCGGCCTGGACCGAGCGGGCCACGTTGAGCAGCACCGGCACGCGCGACTGCGAGAGCGGCTTGGTGATCGGCTGCTCGCCGTAGTTGTCCGTATAGAGCGTGTACGGCGGCGCTCCGGGATAGGCGCCCTTGGGATCGATGACGATGTTGTCGCCCAGCTTGACTCCGTAGCCGGCCAGCCACTGGGTCAGGCCGGTCGGGATCAGCCCCGCGCCGGGCGTCTGTCCCAGCGTCGGGTCGACCAGGACCAGCATGCGGCCGCCGCCGTTCAGATAGTCGGTGAGGGCCTTCAGCTCGGAGTCGATGAACGGGCTGGTGGGGCCGGCGATCACCAGGAGATCGGCGTCGTTCGGCACGGCGGCTGCGGTGCGGGAGGCCCACTCTTCCAACTCGAAGTTGTCGCGGCCGAGGAGGTCGTGGACGCTCGACAGGCCGTGGACCTGGCGGTCGTCGAGCGAGCGCTCGCCATGGCCGGTGGTGAACACGATCTTGGGCTTGTGCCCTTCGCTCAGCTGCAGGAGAGCGCCGGTGAACAGCTGCTCCCCCTTGAAGCCGGTCATCTTCGGGGCCTCGCCCATCTGCATGCCCGAGTAGTCGAGCTCGGCCAGGTCGCCGCTGTCGATCACCCGTCGGTCCGTCCCGCTCACCACCACCACGAGACCCGTGCTCGAAACGCCGTACTGCTGGACGAGCTGCTGCGCCTCGACCGGATGGCGCTCGGGATCGAAGTAGCGGACCTTGATGCGCTGCGAGGCGGCGTCGTACTGCGAGAGGATCTCGTGGACCGGATCGTAGAGCTCCTGCCCGGGCGCGATGAAGACCACGAACTCGACGTCCCGCTTGAGCTCCTTGATCACGTTGCGCGACTTCTGCGAGAGGGAGTAGACGCCGCCGGCCGTCCAGTCGAAGCGGTGGTGATACTTCCAGCCGAGATAGTTGAAGATGAGGAAGAGGGCGGCGACCAGGAGGACGCCGGCCGACAGGGTTCCGGTGCGGACGAGCTGGCGGCGGCTCGCGGGAGGTGCGTTCCTCGGTTCTTTCGTTGCCATGGTCCTCACCTCCACTTCTTGTCTTCCAGGGCCCGCGTGGCCAGGAAGAGGAAGAACAAGACCCCGGTGCCGTAGTAGGCCAGCCGGCGCGTGTCGACGATGCCGCGGGAGAACTCGTCGATGTGGCCGAAGAGGTCGACGTAGCCGAGCGCCTGCTTCAAGCCCTCATTGTCGATCTGCTCCTGGAACAGGCCGAGCAGGAAGAAGAGGAAGACCAGGGCGACCGCCACGATCGCGGCGACCAGCTGGCTGCGGGTCATCGCCGAAGCGAAGGTCCCGACCGCGAGGAACAGGGCGCCGATTCCCAGGATCCCCAGATACCCGGCGGCCACCGGCCCCCAGTCGACCTCGCTGTGGCGGGCGATCATGAGGGCATAGACCACGGTCGGCAGCCAGAGGAAGGCGTAGAAGGTCAGGGCCGCCAGGTACTTGCCCGCCACCACCTGCGCCTCGCTGATCGGCGCGGTCATCAGGATCTCGATCGAGCCGCTCCGGAGCTCCTCGCTGAGCAGGCGCATGGTGAGCACGGGCACCAGGAGAAGCATGAGGATCCACGAGGTGTGGAAGAAGTAGCTCAAGGCCGGATCGCGCGCCATGACCTGCGGGTTGATCAGGTTGCCGATCAGGTTGACGAAGATGAACCCGTTGACGATCAGAAAAAAGAACAGCACGACATAGGCGAGCGGAGAGAAGAAATAGGCGCGCAGCTCGCGGGTATAGGTCGCCCAGACGGCTCTCATGACGCTTCCTCCTCGGCCGGCCCGGCAGGCGTCTCCGGCGTCTCCAGGGGGGCCGGCGTCTCCGCACCGGACCCCGCGGCCCCCGCCGCAGCATCGTGCGTGGTGAGGCGCACGAAGATGTCTTCCAGGCTGGCCCGCTCGCGGATCATCTCGAGGAGCACCCAGCCGCGCTCGACGGCTTCGTGGAAGATGGCCTCGCGCAGGTCGGTCCCCTTCTGGTGCTCGACGATCCATGCTCCATCCGTAGCTCCGGCCCGCGCGGAGATCACCCCGGGGACGGCTCCGAGGGCTTCGCCGGCCCCCGCGGGAGCGTCCTTGAGGAGGATGCGCACCGCCGGGTTGCCCACCTGGGTCTCGCGCAGGCTCTCGGGGGTCCCTTCTGCGACGATCCGGCCGCGGTCGATGATCATCACCCGGTTGCAGAGCAGCTCGACCTCCGGGAGGATGTGGGTGGAGAGGAGGAGCGTGCGCTCCCGGCCGAGCTCGCGGATCAGCTCGCGGATGGCGATGATCTGCTTGGGATCGAGGCCGACCGTGGGCTCGTCGAGGACGAGGACGCTCGGCTGGTGGAGGATCGCGGTCGCGAGGCCGACGCGCTGCTGGAAGCCCTTGGAGAGCGTGCCGATGATCTGGCGGCGCACGTCCACGAGCAGGCAGCGCTCGATGGCGTTCTCGATCCCTTCGCGGGCCTCGGCGCGGCCGAGACCTTCGAGGCGGGCGCGATAGGCGAGGTACTCCTCGACGCGCATCTCGTTATAGAGGGCCACCTTCTCCGGCAGATAGCCGAGCTGACGGCGGGCTGCGTGGGGCGCATCGAGCAGGTCCTTGCCGGCCACCGTGACGCGCCCGCTGGTGGGCGGCAGGAAGCCGGTGATCATGCGGAGCGTGGTGGTCTTGCCCGCGCCGTTCGGCCCGAGCATGCCCACGATCTCCCCGGCAGCCAGGGAAAACGAGACGTCTTGGACCGCCGTGAAGTCGCCATAGCGGCGGGTCAGGTTCTGCGCTTCGATCATCGGGGATCATCCCTCCTCGGGGGCGCAATGCTATCCTCTGACGCCATGGCGGACAAGGACAAGGCAGCGGGGATGAAGTCGGCGTACGAGCTCGCCCTGGAGCGGCTCGAAAAGCAGGGGATCGAACGGCCTCGCGAGGAGGCCTTCTCCACGGAGAGCCTGGAGAAGATCGCGGAGATCCGGCGGCAGGCCGAGGCGAAGCTCGCCGAGCTCGAGATCCTCCACCGCGACCAGCTCGGCAGGAACCCCGATCCGGTCAAGCGGCACGAGGACGAAGAGAACTACGTCCGCGAGCGCCGGCGGATCGAGGACGACCGGGACCGCAAGATCGAAAAGCTGCGGGCGCCCACCCCCTGACCCTGCCACTCGAGACCCAGATCCCTCTCCTGCAGGCCTTCCCCCGCCCGACCTCACCCCCGACCCCTCTCCCATCGCCCCCCCGCCGGCCGGGAGAGGGGCGCCCCCTCCCGTCCCTCGCGAATACGGCCAAACAAGCTCCCCCCTCTCCCGGTGGAAGGGGGGGCGATGGGAGAGGGGGGCCGGGGGGGTGAGGTCGGGCGGGGGAAGGCCCCAGATACCGGGGAGGTTCCGGGGCAGGCACAACCGTTCTATCCCCGCCCGAACTCCTGGGTAAACCGCCGCACCGCGCCGGTGCTGCCGCAGACGTAGACCGCATCATCCTGCTCGAAGCGGAAATCGGCTCCGAGATCGACCAGCACCTCGTCCCCCCGCTCCACCGCCACCACCGAGCAGCCGGTCCGCTCGCGGATCTTCAAATCGGACGGATGGCGGCCGCGCAGGCCGTCCGGCGACACCTTCAGGATCTTGAGCTGGGGATCGACGGCGACCGCCTCCTGGCCGAGCAGCTTCCTGGCCAGCATCTGCCCCGACACCTGGCTGATCGACAGGGCGAAGTAGGCCCCGGCGCGGTGGATGCGCTCCACGTTCTCCGAGGAATTGACCCGCGCGATG
>DASPXX010000191.1:0-2809 GCA_035637095.1 Thermoanaerobaculia bacterium | reverse complement strand
TTCTGACTACGGCTCGGCCGCCTTCTCCGGATCCGCGCCCTCCAGGAACCGCTGCTCCTCCGCCTCGCGGGCGGCGGTTGCTTCCTTCGCTTCGCCGCGGCGCGCTCGCGAGCGGCAGCTCGACGGCTCCTCGTCGGTCAGCACCTTGATGTAGCTGGCCTTCAGCTCCTTCTCCTTCGTCCAGGTGCCGTCCAGCTCCAGGAGGTCGCCGCTGCGAAACCGGCTCACCCACATCCGGCCCTGCGGTCCGTATGCGGCCTTCGCGTCCACCCGCACGTAGTCGCCCCCGGGCACGCGCAAGCTGAAGAACTCGGTCTTCGCTTCGCGGACGGCGAAGCGTCCCACCAGGCGGGGTCGCGTCTTCAGAACGGCGTCGAGCAGCGCCTCCGCCACCTTGACCTGCACGTCCAGCCGGCCAACCTCGAGTCGCCCGGGGACTTCAACGCCCTGCACGCGGACGCGGTCGCCCGGGCGCACGTCCTCCACCTCGTAGAGCCCGCCCTCGAAGGTGACCAGGGCGTCGGGCGAAAGGGACACCCGCCAGCGCCGCCCCCGGCCGTCGTCCACGATCAGCCGGTCCGCGGTCCGGTTGACGCGGCAGGCGTTGCCACCCACCTCCACCGGCGCGGCGCGCGCCGGCTCCGTTCCGGAGGCGAGGAGCGTGAGAACCAGCACCGGGGTGGCTGCCATGCCTCCCAATTGTCGCACGGCGACAACCTGTGCTGATGGCCTCGACGGCCTGAATCCCAGACAGGTGACCAAGGAGAGCCTGCCGCTCCTCAGACCGATGGACCTTTCCATGTGGCGGATGCCTCGGGCAGCCGCGTCAAGGTTCGATGGGGTCCTGCCCTACGTCAACTGCGGGGCTCGGGTGGCGGCGTTTTCGGTGGGGCGGAGAGCGCTGCCCGCAGGGCCGGTCTCCCGACGCGGGCGAAGCCGAGATTAGCTTCGTGCACTGCAATGCATTACAATGGGATTCGGGAGGATGGTGGTCCGATGCAAGACCAGTTGACGGTCCGGCTTCCCGAGGATCTGAGCCAGGCGCTGAAGGCCGCTTCGCGGCGGATGCAGCGAAAGAGCTCGGAGATCGTGCGTCTCGCGCTTCGTGAATTCCTTGGAGCGTCCTCCGCCTCCAAGACACGACCCGCAGACCGAGTGCGGAGCCTGATCGGGGCACTGGAATCGGGCGTACCCGACCTGGCCGAGAAACACCGCGCCTACGTCATCGAGTCTCTCCGTCGTGGCCGGTGAGCTGCTGCTCGACACGGGGGCCTTGGTTTCCCTGCTCGATCGGAGCCAGAAGCACCATGAGGCATACGCGAGGTTCTTTGGCGAATGGGACCGACCGGTCCTCAGCACCGAAGCGGTGCTCACGGAGGCGACACACCTGCTGGGGAGCCTCAAGGGAGGGCGCCAGGCGTGCATCGACTTCTTCCTATCAGGCGGCGCGGTTCTGGTGCCGGCCACCAAGGCATCTCTACGGCGCTCCCGCGACCTCGTAAGCCAGTATTCCGACTTACCCATGGACTACGCTGACGCCACCCTTGTCGTCCTGGCAGAGGAGCTCGGCACCAACCTCGTCCTCACCACGGACCGACGGGACTTCGCCGTCTACCGTATCAGGGGCCGGCGTCGTTTCGAGATCCTTCCCGGCTAGCGGCAGTCCGCGGGATGACGGATCGCAGACCGCACGCGAGCCTTTAGGACCACTGGTAAACTACCAGCTCTCGCGCCGGTTCCGGGGCGCAGCCGGCCTCTCCCGGGACGGCCGCGAGCGGAGCCGCCTTGGGAGGAGCCCACTTCGGTGAGAGAAGAGCTCGTCACGGCGCGCCGTGAGCGCGCCCGGCTGGAGAAGTTCGCGGTCCGCCAGGAGAAAGGCGCGCGCTCGGAGTATCGGGTCGCCTCGCACACCGGCTACTCCTACTCGGTCGTCCTGCGCAGCCTGACGGAGCGCGTCAACTCCTGCGACTGCCCCGACTTCCGCTCGAACCTGCTGGGGACCTGCAAGCACATCGAAGCCGTCCTCCTGCGGCTGAGGGACCGCCGCCACCGTACCCTGCGTTTCAGCCCGCCGTCGAAGGACCGGGCGGAGATCTACCTCGAGTACGGGCCCGAGGTCCACATCCGTGCGACGGGCCCCGCGGCAAAGCTGCTCGAGCCCTGGTTCGAGGGCGGCCGGTTCCCCGCCGCGCGCATCGAGCGCTTCCCGGAGCTGCTGGCCCGCCTGCGGAGCCTCGACGGTCAGGTCACGGTGCGCGCCGACGTGCTCGACCACGTCGCCCGCGAGCTCGAGCTCCAGGAGGGGCTCCGCGCGGAGGAGCGGCTCCTCCGGCGCCTGGACCGGCTGAAGCTCCCCCTCAAGGTCCCCCTCTACCCCTTCCAGAAGCGCGGCGTCCTGTTCGCGGCGATGCGGGAGAAGACGATCATCGCCGACGACATGGGGCTCGGGAAGACGGCCCAGGCGATCGGCGCGGCCTGCCTGCTGGCCGAGCGGCGCGGACTGCGGGGCGCCCTCGTCGTTTGCCCGGCCTCGGTCAAGTACCAGTGGGAGCGCGAGGTGAGGCGCTTCTGCGACCGCAGCGCCGTGGTCATCGAGGGCGGCCGGGGGGAGCGGGCGCGCCTCTACGACTCGGACGCCTTCTTCAAGATCGTCAACTACGAGGCGGTCGTGCGCGACAAGCACCTGCTGGCCGACCGCGACTTCGACCTCGTGGTCCTGGACGAGGCGCAGCGGATCAAGAACTGGAAGACCAAGACCGCGCGGGTCGTGAAGCGCCTGCGCAAGCGCTACGCCCTCGTGCTCACGGGC
>DASPXX010000190.1:0-23605 GCA_035637095.1 Thermoanaerobaculia bacterium | reverse complement strand
TGTCCTGTCCGGTGTGCTCGGCGTAGGGGTGGCCGAACGCGATGTGCACGCCCGGGATCTTCTCGTCCTGCAGGATGTTGCCGCGCACGTCCCTGACCGCGATGTTGGTGCCGATGGCGAACTCCCCCACCCGGTCGCTGTTCTCGTCGGTCGAGGTGTATTGGCGGAACTCGGCGAGGAGCTCCTCGTTCGCGCACTGGAGGCTTTCGATCCGCCCGTCGCGGATGTCGATCGTGAGCGGCGTCTCCCGCAGGTCTCCGTACTTGCGGCAGAGGTAGTCGCCGACGACGCCGTCGACCACGAAGCGGCCGTTGACGTTGGCCGGCGCGGTGAAGATCTCGCCGCCGGGCAGGTTCCCCCATTTTTCCGGAGTGATGATGCCGCTCGTCTTGATCCATTTGAGATGCGGCGCGAACTCGGCCTTGAGGTCGGTCCCGGCGGGCGAGCTGACCCGGATCTCCCGCGCCGGACGCGCCTTCGCGATCAGCCACGAGCTCAGGCGGTCGACCTCCTCGAAATCGGCGCGCATCCCTTCGAGCATGATCTCCCGGGTGATGTTCACCATGTGGCCGTGGCGGATCTTCTGGCGGTTGATGACGCTGCACATGGCGATCCGCGAGCCGAGCTCTCCGGTCTGGGCCTGCGCCGCGAAGATCGACACCTGCGAGCGCTCCAGGTCGTCGAGGACCGCCTGAGGCATGGTCTTGAGCGGCCGGGAAGCGTAGTCCTCCAGCACCAACAGGCTATAGCGCGAGCCGACGGCTTCGATCTCGCGCACGAGGGCGGCGGCGATCTCGCGGGTCTCGCGGTCGGTGATCAAGGTGATCCGCTCCTCGGGCCTGAGCCGCAGGCAGGTGTGGATCGCGTTGTGCGCGCCCGGCATCAGCTCCGGGTCCACCAGGACGTCTGTCGAAATCATCAGCTCGTTCCTTCTTCTTCTCGTTCAATTCAAGTCCAGACCCCGATGCGTCTCGTCGACGATGTGGTCCACCACTTTCTTGAGGTCGTTCGTTGCGTTCCAGACGGCGACCTGCCGGTCGGCCCCGGTTCCGTTGCGGAGGATCTCTTCGACGTAGGATAGCTGCTCGCGGATGCCGAGCTCGTCGGCCACGTCGTCGATGAACTCGAGCAGCTCGTGGATCAGGGACGTGCAGTCGACCTCTTCCTGCTTGCCGAAATCGATCAGCTTGCCGCCGATGCCATAGCGCGCGGCGCGCCATTTGTTCTCGGCGATCAGCAGCCGGCGATAGAGCCGGAAGCCGAGGTTCTTCTTGATCAGCTTGTAGAGCTTCGCCGTGACCGCCTGGAAGAGCGCCGCCAGGGTGAGCGTCTCTTCGATCGACATCGGCACGTCGCAGATCCGGTACTCCAGAGTATTGAAGAAAGGGTGCATCCGGATGTCCCACCAGATCCGCTTGGCGTTGTCGATGCACCGCGTCTTGATCAGCAGCTTGATGTAGTTGTCGTATTCCGACAGGCTCACGAAATGGTCCGGGATGCCGGTGCGCGGGAAGCGGTCGAAGATCTTGCTGCGGTAGGACTTGAACCCGGTGTTGCGGCCTTCCCAGAACGGCGAGTTGGTGGACAGGGCGAAGATGTGCGGCAGGAAGTAGCGGGCCGCGTTCATGATGTGGATCGCGGTCTCTCTGTCTTCGATCCCGACGTGCACGTGGAGGCCGAAGATCAGGTTGGCGCGCGCGACCTGCTGCAGGTCCTCGATGATCTCCTCGTAGCGCGGATGCGGCGTGATGAGCTGGTCCTGCCAGCGCGCGAACGGATGCGTGCCGGCCGCCGCGATCGTCAAGCCGCTCTGGCGCACGATCTTGGCGAGCTGGCTGCGCAGCCGTACCACCTCCTGGCGAGCCTCCTGGATGTCCGCACAGATGTTCGTGCCCACCTCGATGACCGACTGGTGGAGCTCGGCCTTGAGCTGGTCTTTGAGGATGTCCTTGCCGCTCTCCAGGAGCTGCTGGACGTGCGAGCGCAGGTCCCGGGTCTCCGGATCGATGAGCTGGAACTCCTCTTCGATGCCCAGAGTGAACAGCTTCGCTTCGCTCATACCGGTTCCTCTGCAAAGTCGCGGACGAACTCGCCCCAGCGCAGGTTGTTCTTGCCCTCGACGTGCGCCTGCGCCCGGCGGATCGCCATCCCGGCCGCCGCGTCGACCACCCAGTCGAAGTTGTCCTGGCCGACCGAATTCACATCGGCATCCGGCGCCGGATTGCAGAAGTCGATTGCATACGGGATGCCGTCGCGCACCGCCATCTCGACGGTGTTGAAGTCATAGCCGAGACCGCGGCAGAGCTCGAGCACGTCGCCGTGCACCCGGTCGAGCAGCTCCTGGGCCACCGGCGGACCCTCGCGCACATAGCGCTGATGGAACGGCTGGCGCGGGTCGTACTGCATGATCCGCACGTCCTTGCAGTCGATGCAATAGCACCGGAAGTACTCCTGAAAGATGATCTCCTCCTGGAGCATCATGACGAGCTGGCCGGTCTCTCCGTAGACGCGGAAGAACTCGTCCGGGCCGTTCAACCGGTAGACGTTCTTCCAGCCGCCGCCGGCGAACGGTTTGAAGTAGGCCGGGAAGCCGACGTAGGAGAAGATGCCCTCCCAGTCGAGCGGATAGGCCAGGTTGCGGAACGACTTCGGGCCGGTGTCCGGCGGATGCTCGTTGGAGGGCAGCAGCACGGTCTTGGGAACGGCGACGCCGAGCTTCAGGGCCAGGCAGTTGTTGAAGAACTTTTCATCGGCGCTCCACCAGAACGGGTTGTTGACGACCGCCGTGCCGGCGAGCGCCGCGTTCTTCAGATAGGCCCGGTAGAAGGGGACGTCCTGCGAGATACGGTCGATGATGACGGCGTAGCCGGACGGCTCTCCCTGCGCCAGGCGCTCGATGCGGACCGGCTCGGCGACGATGCCGTCGATCTTCCGGCTGTTGATCTTCTCGATGACAGCCCAGGGGAACGTGTCCTCCTGGCCGAACAAGATTCCGATCTTCTTCATCCCTCTCGGCTCCTCGCAACGAAGTGTGTCTGGCGGACCGACTCTAAAAGGCGGTGGAAACGGTATCACAGAGCCCTCACCCCCGGCCCCTCTCCCGCGAGCGGGAGAGGGGAGAGGGTTAGCTCGCGCAAGCTCGAAGTACCGTGGACTGGCTAACCTACACCCCTCTCCCACTCGTGGGAGAGGGGCCGGGGGTGAGGGTACAATCCCGCCCATGCGCCGCTGGATCGCCCTCGCCCGCCAGGAGCTCCTCCCTCTCATCCTGCTGGTGCTGATCGCCGGAGGCGTCTGGCTGTTCATCGCGCTGGCGGACGAGGTTGCCGAAGGCGGGACCCGGACGGTCGACCGGGCGGTCCTGCTCGCCTTGCGCGATCCGTCCGACCTCTCCGATCCGATCGGCCCTCCGTGGATGGAGGAGGCGGTCCGCGACTTCACGGGCCTTGGCAGCACGGCGGTGCTGGCGCTCCTGACCCTGGCGGTCTGCGGCTTTCTCGTCCTCGACGGCAAGCGGCGCGTGGCTCTCCTGGTGGTCGCTGCCGTGGCGGGCGGCCTGGTCGGCGGCAACCTTCTGAAAACCGGATTCCATCGCCCCCGTCCCGAGCTCGTCCCCCACCGGGTGGTGGTCTCCTCCAGCAGCTTCCCCAGCGGGCATTCGATGAATGCGGCGGCGACCTATCTGACGTTGGGGGCTCTCCTCGCGCGCATCCAGAAGCGGCGCCGCCTCCGGGTCTTCATCCTCTCCTTCGCGGCTCTCCTCACCCTGCTCGTGGGCGTCAGCCGGATCTACCTCGGGGTCCACTGGCCGACCGACGTCCTCGCCGGCTGGACGGCCGGAGGCGTCTGGGCCTTCCTCTGCTGGATGGTCGCGCTGCGCCTCCAGCGGCGCGGGACGATCGAGAAGCCGGGCGAGGGCGGAGAGCCGGAAACTTCGACCGCTTGACCTCCGCTTTCGGCTCCCGCACAATAGTCTCAGTTCCGCACCGCGAGCTCCCGCAAGGGGGCGGCGCGGCGGCTCCCGGAGACTTAGGGCGGTCTGGGGAGCTGGGCGGGTTGGGACCCGCCGATGAGGGGCTCGCCTAGAAAGGAGGTGGTCCAGTGGACGATCGATACGGTTTGGTGGAGGTGGCGTCCTCGTAAGGGGATTCTCTCCAAGCGTCGTCTGTGGCGCTTCCGAAGGGCGCGTCCCCCCGGGGATCACCCAACGCCACCGAAACTGACCAGGCCCCGGATCCCTGATGAGCAGGGACCGGGGCCTTTGCTTTTGGGAGACCTCACCCCCTGGCCCCCTCTCCCATCGCCCCCCCACCGACCGGGAGAGGGGGAACACAAGACCGGAAAACCAGCAGGTCGAGGCTCGAGGTGACTTCCATGGCCGCGAGGTTGTCGGCGCGCTGGCGTTGCTGCGCGCGGGCTCCGCGGTAGGTGGAGGCGAGGAGATCGCGGAGGGATGCCGCATCCAGGTGGATCTTCTGCTGGAGAGGACGGTGGGCCTCCAGCTCGAACTGGCCGGCGAGCTCGGCGACGACCGCCGGCACCCGGTCGCGCCGGACCCCCTCCCCCAGCACCGCCTCCCGCAGCTCGATCAGGTCGTCCTCTCCGGGAGTCGTGACGAGGAGCCGGCCGTCGGGCTTCAGGACGCGGCGGAGCTCCGGTGCGTTGCGCCGTGCGGTAAGCGAGAGGGCGAGGTCGAAGGAGGCGTCGGCGTAGGGGAGAGCGCGATCCGCGTTCACCACGAACCAGAAGAGGCCGGGCCAGCGACGGGCCGCGAGATCGATGGCGGGAACCGAAAGGTCGATCCCGTGCCCTTCGATCTCCCGCTCCCGGGAGAGGTTGCCCAGGAAGAAGCCCTCGCCGCACCCCACGTCGAGGACCGCCGGGCGGGGAGGGAGCGGGAGGGCGTCGAACGTCGCGAGCAGGGCCGTCCGCAGGAAATCGGCATGCCCGGCCTCCAGGAACCGCCGCCGCGCCAAAACCGCCTCCTTCGAGTCCCCCGGCTGCTTCGATTTGCGGTCCTGCGGCTGCAGCAGGTTGCAGTAGCCGCTGCGCCCCATATCAAAGGAATGTCCCCGCGGGCAGCGGAAGGCGCGCGGCTCCCGGGCGAGGACCTCACCGCAGGAGCGGACGGGGCAGAGGAGGGTGACGGCCATGCCACCACCCTACCGCGAAACCCGGAGTGCAATTGCATCGCTCTTGTGCACGCCGCGATACACAAACAACACAAACGGCACGACCACGCTGCCGAGGCGGGCCAGAAGCGTCTCCTCCTGGCACGCTGCCCCGGCACTGTCTCCTACTACGTAGGAGACGCGCCTTTCTCCGGCCGGGCCGGCGCCCAAGAGCAGGGCGCGCCGCAACACCCCGCTCGCCACCGCAGACATCCCCCTCGCCTCACCGCTCACCGCGCTCGGCCTGCGCAACGCTACCGGGCCGGCCGCGCTCATTCCCGCCGGACTCTGCGCACACTACGCCGCGAGCCAAGACATTCCGCTCCCCATCCGAGGCATCTCCATCACAAACCGCGTCACTACCGTCGCGAGCTGCGTCACTACGATTCCGACGGCTGACACTCCGCTCGCGACCCGCATCACTACCGTCCCGGCGTACATCACTACCGTCCCGGGGCGCATCACTCCCCTCGGCACGTACATCACTCCCCTCGCGAGCCGAGTGATGCGCCCCGAGACGGTAGTGACTCCCCTCGCGGGCGCAGTGATGTACGCCGGGACGGTAGTGATGTACGCCGGGAGCGGAGTGACGCACGTCGCGGGCGGAGTGATGTACGCCGGAATCGCGGTGACGCACGCCGCGAGGGTGGCGGCTCCCGAAGAGACGGCGGTCTCACGGCTCACGAGGGATGCGGCGGAGATCCCGAGCGGGGTGTCGCAGCCCGCGGGGCAGGCGTTCCGCGTGCCGGCGGGAGTGGCTCACGGCCCGAGAGGAATGGGGCCGGCGTCCACGGTTCTGATGCGCGCCCCCAGACCCCGGGTTGAAACCCGGGGCTGACCAATGGCTGTCCCTCCGGGACAGAGACGCAGGATCGATCCTGAATCGACAATCTCCGTCCCATCGGGACGGCCATTCCTAGCCCCGGGTTTTCAACCCGGGGCGGGCTCGCGGCCCCCGACCAGCCCTTCGAGCAGCAGCTGCAGCTCGGCAGCATCCCTGTAGTACAGCTCAGGATCAGCCGCGAGCGCCGGATCGCGGTCACCCGCCAGAACCGCCTGGAGCTGCCGGATGAGCGCCGTGAACTGCGGCGGGTCGTCGGGCTCGAGCAGTTGGTTGAGCTGCTGCGCAGCCTCGGCTTCGGCGTTCTGCTGGATCGCTTGGGCGACCCGAGCGATCAGCGAGGCCTGGGTGCTCTGGCTCACGCCACAGGCGCAGCGATAGGCCAGATAGGTCTCAATCGCCTGCCGCCGGGCAGCCTGCGCAGCTTCGGCGTGGTCAGTGGCGCGTTCGAGGTCTTCGAGGATACCCCAGGTCTTCCAGGGCTCAGCTGCGTGGCCATAGGGCCGCTTGCCTGTAGAAGGTCACCGCCTCTTCCAGCCGGCCCATGCTGACGTAGAGGTTGCCTAGTTGGCCCAAACTGCGGGCTCGGCCTGCGAGATCGCTTTCCCGCACACTGATCGCTAGCGATCGGCAATAGGCCTGCTCGGCGGGCTCGAGCTGCCCGGCTTCCTCGTGCACTATTCCGATCCGGTGCCAGGCCGTGGCCACCCCTCGCGGCTCACCCAAAGCCTCGAAAGCGTCGCGTGCTTCCGCGTAGATTTCCAGCGCCTCCTTGAAACGCTTCTGGAGCAGCCGCACGGTGCCGAGTTGACCCTTGCCAGCGGCTACATCTCTCAAGCGATTCTTCTGTCGATGGAGCTCGATAGCCTTTTCGTAGCTCTCCGCCGCTTCATCCAGACGCCCCAGGGCGGCGAGGCAATCACCGGTTTCCGTGATGGTCACAGCGGCCATGCGCTCGGCGCCTGTATCGCCGGCATCAGCCAGTTCCTGAAAACGGCGTTGCGCTTCCGCCAGCGGCGCCATGGCGGCTTCGGCCGCGCCACCCCTTTTCAGCACCCGACCGAGGAACCAATGAGCATGGGCAATGTCGTAAGCCGCCTCGGGGAAGGCCATGTCGCCAGCCGCATGGCATTGGGCGAGGAGCTGTTGGGCGGCGTCGTGCGCAGCAGGCAGGTCACCGCGTTCCAGCAGGCGGTCGATCTGGGCTCCTTCCGTTGTGAACCGGGCGTGGCTCCAGGCGCCCAGCTTCTGCGCGGCCTGCTCGCGCACCCGCGTGGCCCGCGCCAGGGCCTGCGGCCGGCCCAGGTTTGCCACCAGTCGTTCCACGCTCTCCGCCAGGTCCACCACCAGCTCCGGCGGCCAGCGGCCCTGGATCCAATCCAGCATCGCCAGAAGGTTGGGCAGCTCCAGCAGCGTCAGTTGGCTGGCGAGCCGGGTGTCCTTGAACCATTCATCATAGAGATACCCCGTCAGTTGGGCCATCGCCTCGGCCCAGCGGGAGCGGAGGGCTTCCGCTTCGTCGGCCGTGAGCTCGCCGAGCAGATAGGGCGGCAGGCCGGGGTCCAGGCGCAGGTGGCCGTAGCCCATGTCTTCTCCTAGACCGACTTCGATCAGCTCGCTGGCCAACTGGCGGACGGCGTCCGGCTCCAGCCCGGTGAGCAGGCGAAGCACCACAAGATGAATACCGCCCTGGCAGACGGCCAGGACGCGGACGTGCTCGCGCGATTCCTTGGCGAGCCGGCGCAGGGAGAGCTCGACGCTGGCGTAGAGGGAATTCTCGCGATCGCCGGGGTGCTTGCGTTCCAAGTCCGCCATTAGCGCACGCAAGTCGCCTGTGGTTACATTCACGCCGAGGCGGGCCACCTCGGGAGCAAGTCGCACTAGCGCGCGGGCGTGGCGGTTGACCGCTTCCACCAGATCGGTGATCTCCTGCGGCGTGTTGCCCGCGTCGTCGGTGGGGGGCGTCCAGCCGTTCTGCTTCATGACCTCGCTGACCAGCTCGATGGCGTCGTTCCGGTCCAGGGCTCCCAGCTCCCGCACGCGTCTTGGATGATTGAACGGCTCCGGCAGCGGCTCGCGGGTGGTGAAGACGAGGCGGGTGCGTTCGCTCTGGTCGGCTTCCAGGAGACGCTGGCAGAGGGCGAAGATCGCTGAGGAGGCGTCTGCGGGAGCCGGCTCGGTCCTCTCGGGCAGCACGCTCTCGCAATTGTCGAGCACCACGATGGTGGGCTGGTCGACCAGCGCACGCTCGATGGGCTGGAGAGCTTCGTCGAGGTTGGTGTATTGGGCGACGGTGTAGTGGTTCCCGACGAGCTGTTGCCCCAGGGTGTCGAGGACGGCCTCCACGTGGAGGTGAGTCTCGAGATTCACGAACGCCGCCCGCGCGAAGCGTGCCGTGCGGACGAGCCAGCGGGCCAGCTCGGCGGCCAGCGTGGGTCTTGCCTTGGCCTCCGGTGCCGCGCACCACGGCCCATGGGTCGCGGTGCAGCAGGCGTTCCAGCGCCAGCAGATCGCGGCTGCGGCCGTGGAAGTGATGCTCAGGAGGATCGGGAAGTTTGCCCAGGCTCAGCCGGCGTTTCCTCTCTTCGAGACGCCGGACCTCCTGCGACGGAACCTTCTTGATGAGCTGCGGGTCCTGTTCCTCTTGATAGAGGACGGGCACGAACCAGTCCTGGAGCCGCAGGTCGCCGGCGCCGATGACCTTGCCCCGCCAGGTGTCGACAAAGAGCGCCTGTTGGCCGGCGAGCATCGCTTTGCCGACCCGGGCGCCGTGGGCGAGGTCGCTGTAGAACGCCTGCACGAAGCGCCGGGCGGTCTCCACGAGCACGCTGTGGCTCATGGCCACGACCGAGGTGACTCCTTCTTCGAGGAGCTTCGCGGCGACGGAGGCGGTGGGGTCCACTTCGGCGACCGCGGTTTCGCAGGCTTCGAGGAAGATCAGAGGAATGCGGTAGTCGCGGACCAGACCGGCGAGGCGGCCGGCGTCCACAAAATCGAGCAGCCGTTTCTCCAGGGTCCCTAGATCGTTCGCATCTTCGAAGCACAGCCCACCCAGGCCGAGTTGGGGGTCGTAGACCCCGTGGCCGTCGAAGTGGACGACGTCGAAAGGCTGCCTCTCATCCCCCTCCTCCAGGGCCTTTTGGAGCGCGGCGTAGGTGGGCGGCTGGAGGATGGTGAGCCGGGCGAGGCCGCCGAGGCTCTCGACCGCGTCGGTCAGCGGCCGGGCGCTGATGCGGTGATCTATATAAGGAATGCGGTCGCCCTTCGCGTCCCTCTCCGGCCGGGGGCTGACGAGGAGGATGCGGACGGGCAGTGCGGTCAGGCGCTCGGGCTGGCGTTGGCGGTTGGGCAGGCGCCGGCGGACGCGCACGGCGTTCTTGCCTTGGAAGAGCCAGCCGCGGCCGTCGTGGAGGAGCTCCCAGGGGAGCGACAGCAGTTCGGTGGCAGCTTCCCGAGCGGCGGCCTGGGCCTCCTCGGGCGCGCCTTTGGGCAGATCGCTGTCCACCTCGACGGAGAAGCGGCGCTCGGCGCCGTCGGCGGCCTGTTGCCAGGCGGCGAGAGCCTCCCACGCTTCTTCATCTCTCAGAGCGGCCTTGAACAGATCGTGGCCCCAGGCGGGAAGCTTCTTCTCGATGCCGGCCGCCCGAGCCTGGAAGACGCCGACCGGCCAGATGTAATACTGCTCCAGATACCACTTGAGGTCGGCCGCCTCGATGGGGCCGAGTGGTGCGATGAAGAAGAACCGCCGGCTCACAACGTGCCGTGCGCCGTTCCGGGCCGGCTCGTAAGCGAGCGTGGCCGTCGCCCTGGCCCGGCGTTTCCCCTCCGAGATCTCGATCGCGGGATCGGTCAGCGTGAGGACGAGCTCCTCGACAGGCTTGGCGTCGGGTGCCTCAGAAGATTGCGGGGCCATCCAGCGTCATATTCTCTCATATGCTCCTGCCGAGGTGAGCACCGGCCTCGCCTGAGATATATCTTCTTTGGTATACTCCAGCCTGTGCACGGGAGAGAGGTCATCAAGAAGCTGCAGGCGGCAGGTTGGAAGGAAGTTCGCATCACCGGCAGTCACCACATCCTGCAGAAGGACGGCAAATCAGTGCCGGTCCCCGTTCACAAAGGGCGCGACCTGGGTATCGGCCTGATTCGCAAGATCGAAAAACAGACGGGAGTGAGGCTGACATGAAACTGGAGTATCCCTACACGCTGGAGCCGCAGGAAGGCGGCGGCTTCGTCGTGCAATTCCCGGACCTTGAGGAAGCCTTTACAGAGGGGGCCACTCCAGAGGAGTGTGCCTTCAATGCCGCCGAAGTGTTGACAGGCATCCTGGAGCAACGTTTGGAGGACGGAGTTGAGATTCCCCTGCCCAGCCAGCCGGCCCAGGGGCCGGTGGCGAGCCCGAGCGCAGCCGTGCAGACGGCGATCCTGGTGCGCCTGACGCGGCAGGCGGAAGGCAAGAGCCTGGCGGACCTGGCTCGGGCTCTCGGCACTTCATGGCCCGCGGTGCAGCGTCTGGAGAAGCCCAATGCCAATCCCACGCTCAAGCAATTGGAGCGCGCTGCCAATGCCTTGGGCAAGCGCCTGGTGCTCGGATTCGAGGGTGGATGAAGATCCTCTACGGCGTCGTCGGCGAAGGCATGGGGCATGCGGTGCGGTCGCGGGTGGTCGTCGAGCATCTGCTGCGGCGGGGTCACGAGGTGGAGATCATGGCTTCGGGACGGGCAGCGGATTTCCTGGCGTCGCGGTTCCGGGGCGTCCGCCGCATCCACGGGCTCCACATCATCTATGAAGAGAACCGGATGAAGCTCGGCGCCACCATCGGCTCGAACCTGGTGGCGGGCGCCGGCGGGATCCCGGAGAACGTCTCGGCCTACTTCGAGCTGATCCGGCAGTTCGCTCCCGAGGCGGTGGTGAGCGACTTCGACGGCTGGACCTACATCTATGCCAAGGCGCACCGGCTGCCGGTCTTCTCGATCGACAACATGCAGGTGACCAACCGGTGCAAGCACCCGCGTGAGGTGATCGCCGGCCACGAGATCGACTTTCGCCTGTCGCGCGCGTTCATCCGCGGCAAGCTCCCCTTCTGCGACCACTACGTCGTCACGACCTTTTTCTATCCGGAGGTCCGCAAGCCGCGGACCTCCCTGGTGCCGCCGATCCTGCGGCCGGAGATCCTGGCCGCGCCTTCGAGCCGCGGCGATCATCTCCTCGTCTACCAGACGGCCGAGGGGAACACCGGCCTTGCGCGCACCCTCGCCGCCACCGGGATGGAGTGCCGGATCTACGGCATGCGGCGGGGCATCCAGGAGGAGCAGGTGGAAGGGAACCTGCGCTATCGCCCGTTCGACGAGGCGGGGTTCATCGCGGACCTGGCCTCGGCGCGGGCGGTGATCTGCGGCGGCGGCTTCACGGTGCTGGGGGAAGCCATCTACCTGCGCAAGCCGACGCTGTCGGCGCCGGTCCAGCGGCAGTTCGAGCAGGTGCTCAACGCCCGCTGGCTGGAACGCCTCGGCTACGGCCGCTACGCCGAATCGCTTGCCGATCCGGCGGTGGTCCACCGCTTTCTGGAGGCGGTTCCGGCTTGCGAAGAGCGCTTGGCGGGATATGCGCAGGACGGGAACGAGGGGTTGTATGGGGTGGTGGATGAGCAGCTGGAAGCCCTCACCCCCGGCCCCTCTCCCGCGAGCGGGAGAGGGGTGTAGGTTACCCAAGAACCATTCCGCAACCTCGAAACCTTCTAACCCTCTCTCCTCTCCCGCTTGCGGGAGGGGCGCCCTGGGATCAACTACAATCCCCCGGCCATGTGGAAGCCCGGCGACCGACTGACCCATCGTTACAACCCCGAGCTTGGCCCCGGCGAGGTCCTGGAGATCCGCGGGCGCAACCTCTTTGTACGCTTTCCCGACGCCGACCAGACGTTGAGCTTCGCGGTCACCGCGGACGCTCTCGTGCCGTTCGCCCTCGCCCCGGGGAGCCGGGCTCGCCTCGCGCCGGGCCAGGAGGTCGTGGTCGTCGAGTCGTGCGATGCGGGCCGGTGCCTCTTGACCGACGGGCGGGACGTCTCTCTCGACGAGCTGTGGCCTTTGCCCGTCGAGCCGGTCCCTCTGGAGCGGCTGGCGCGCGGCCAGGTCGATCCCTTCGAGGACTTCTCCAACCGGCTGGACGGCCTGCGGCTCCTGCGGGTGCGCCAGGCCGGCGGGCTCGGCTCGTTTTTGGGCGGCCGCATCCAGCTCTTCCCCCACCAGCTCCATGCCGCCGAGCGCGCCTGCCACAGCGATCCGGTGCGCTGGCTGCTCGCCGACGAGGTCGGTCTCGGCAAGACGGTCGAGGCCTGCCTGATCATGAACCGGCTCCTCCATACCGGCCGCGCCGACCGCACACTGGTGGTCGTCCCCGAGACCCTGACCGTGCAATGGCTCGGCGAGCTGTGGCGCAAGTACCACCAGGTGTTCGTGCTGCTCGACGCCAAGCGCCTGAGCGACGTGGCGGCCGACTACGGGCCGGACTTCAATCCGTTCGAGGTCCACCGCCGCGCGATCATCGGACTGGAGACCCTCACGTCGCGCCGGCGTCTGACCGAGCAGGCGGCCGCGGCCGGGATCGACCTCCTGGTGGTCGACGAGGCCCACCATCTGCGGAGGCCTCCCGGGCACCCGGGCAACGAGGAATACCGTGCGATCGCTCCCCTCGCGGCCCTCGGACGACACGTCCTGCTGCTCACCGCGACTCCGCTCGAGGACGATGCGCACGGCTTTTTCCGCCTGCTCCAGCTCCTGCGCCCGGAGGAATTCCCCGAGGAGGAATCCTTCGAAGAGCGCCTGGCGCGGCGGGAGCCGCTCCCCCCCTGCACCAGCTCGGCGCGGCGGGCCGACATCGGCGGGCTCCCGCCGCGCGTTCCCGTGCCGGTCGATCTCGCGGCGCAGGACCCGGGCTGGGAGCCGCTCCTCCGCCTGGAGCGCCGGATGCGCGAGCTGCCGGCGGAGAACGCGGTCGCCGAGAAGCGCAAGGCGGACCGCATCATGCGCGCCCTGGCCTCCCCCGCGGCCCTGGCGGCCGTGACGGAGAGGACCGACGGCGAGACCCTCTCCCTCATCGCCGCCGCCGAGCGGAGCGATCCGCGCCTCCGCTGGCTCGTCGAGCAGGCCGGCCGCTGGCAGCAGGCGGGCGAGAAGACGCTGGTCTTCGTGGCCCATCGCGAGATGCTGGAGAAGCTCAAGGACGCGATCGAGAAATCGGGTCGGGCGCGCGTCGGCCTCTTCCATGAAGACCTGCCGCCCGAGCGGCGCGACATCGAGGTGGCGCAGTTCCGGTTGGCCGAAGGACCGGCTCTGCTGATCTCGACCGAAGCCGGCGGCGAGGGGCGCAACTTCGAGTTCTGCCGCCGGCTGATCCTCTTCGACCTCCCCTGGAATCCGGCGGTCGTGGAGCAGCGGATCGGCCGGCTCGACCGCATCGGCCGGAAGGTCCCCACGGAGATCGTCTACTTCCGGCCGCCCGCCGGGTTCGGCCGCGCCCTGGCCGGGCTCTACGAGAGGATCGGTCTCTTCGAGGAGCCTCTCGGGGGTCTAGAGCGCGAGCTCCGCCATGTGGCGCGCGCGGTGGAGCGCGAGGCGCTGCACGGACCCCAGGAGGTCGATCCGGCCCTCTTCGCGGACGTCCTGCGGGAGGCCGAGGAGGCGCACACGCGGGTCCAGCAGTCGGCCAACCACGAGCTGCACCGCGATCCGTACCGCCCCGAGATGGCGGCGGCGATCCTGGCGCGGGTGCCGCCGGAGCTCGACCTGCTCAACGAGGGGGTGGTGCTCAAGGCCGTCCACAGCTTCGGGTTCGAGACCGCGGCGCAGAGCGGAGCGCGGACCTGGCTGATCGAGTTCGGCTACGAGGCGCTGCTCGATCAGATCCAGGGGGTGCCGCCGGGCTCGCGCTGGCTCGGCACCTTCTCGCGCGAGGAGGCGGTCGCCCGCGAGACGATCGACTTCTTCGCCACCGGGCATCCGCTGGTCGAAGGGATCTTGACCGAGCTGGAGGAGGGGCGGCGCGGCCGGGTGGCGCTCCTGCAGGTCCCCGGGCCGGAGGAGGCCTTCGGTCTCCTGGCGCTCTACAAGCGGGGTGCCGACTTCGAGGCGGTCGCCGTCGACCAGAAGGGGAAGCGCCGGCCGGACCTCGCCCGCTGGCTGACCGCCCAGGCCCACCGCACGGAGCCGATCGAGGCAAAGAAGTGGACCAGCCAGGCGAGCTGGAAGAAGGTCATCCAGCGGATGGCGGCCATCCTTCCCGACCCGAATCCGCTCGCCGTGGCGGCGTTCCGGGTGCGCAAGGCGGGATGATCAGGGAAAGGTGACCTTGTCGTAGATCTCGGCGAGTGCGACCTCGCACCCGATCGAGGAAAACGCGACCGAGCTGTCGAGACCGGACACGTCCGTGTAGAGCCAGACGTGGCCGTCCTGCCGGAGGTAATGCTCGACCCGCGGCCGGTCCTGGGCGACCAGGACGTATTCCTTGAGGGAGTCGAGGGTCTGGTAGTTTTCGAACTTCCTTCCCCGGTCGTAGGATTCGGTCGTCGGGGACAAGACCTCGACGATCAGGACAGGATTGAGCAGGACATCGCCCTCCCCATCCTCGATGAGCGGCTCACCACAGACCACCAGCACATCGGGGTAGGCGTAGATCCCGGGCGAGGCGCGGACCTTCACGTCGTTCGGAATCACCGTGCATGGAGTGTCCTGCAACCGTCTCTTCAGGGCAAAGACCAGGTTGCCGATGATCACCCCATGGAGCCACGTCCCCCCGGTCATCGCCACCATCTCGCCGTCGATGTACTCGCTCTTGATCTCGGCCTGGCGTTCCAGGGCGAGGTACTCCACGGCGCTCAGATAGGTCTTCTGGATCGGTGCGCTCGCCATGCTCTCTCCTCAGGACCAAGGATAGCCACCCCTCGCGACGGAAGCAAACCTTCACGTAAGTCGAGATATATTATGACCTTATGACTGAGCCCCAGACCACCCCTTCCCCCGCTCGCCGCTCCCGCGGCGGCAAGCTCCTCTTCGGCTGCATCGCGCTCGTCGTCGTCGGTCTCGGCGTCTTCGCGCTCTACGCCTGGTCGGCGCTCCACATCAGCTACTCCGAGGGGGATCGGGCCGGGTACCTCCAGAAGTTCTCCCGCAAGGGATGGATCTGCAAGACCTGGGAGGGCGAGCTCGCCATGGTCAACCTTCCCGGTGCCATGCCCGAGATCTTCGCCTTCACCGTGCGCGACGACGCCGTGGCCGCCCGCCTGAACGAGAGCCTGGGCCAGCGGGTCGTGCTCAAGTACGAAGAGCACCGCGGCGTCCCCACCCGGTGTTTCGGCGAGACAGGGTATTTCGTCACCGGGGTTCGTCCGCTGGACAGGGCCGCGGCGCCGCCGCCGCCCCTTGCAAAATAGAACGACCGTTCGTATCATGGTGCCCGTATGGGCAAGGGAGCCGAGACCCGCGAGCGCATCCTCGACCAGGCGGTCCGTCTGGCCAGCCGCGACGGGCTGGAGGGGCTGACCATCGGCACTCTCTCCGCCGAGCTCGGCCTCTCGAAGAGCGGCCTCTTCTCCCATTTCGGGTCCAAGGACGAGCTGCAGCTCCAGATCCTCCAGGCCGCGGTCGAGCGCTTCGAGATCGAGGTCATCCGCCCCGCCCTCGCCGCGCCGCGCGGCGAGCCGCGCATCCGCGCCCTGTTCGAGCGCTGGCTCGCCTGGGTCAACGGCCTGGACATGCCCGGCGGCTGCATCCTCATCGCCGCCTCCGTGGAGCTCGACGACCGCCCCGGGCTGCAACGCGACTTCCTCGTGCGGTCGCACCGGGCGCGCGTCGCCGCTCTCGCCAAAGCGGCCCGCATCGCCATCGAGGCCGGACACTTCCGCGCCGACCTCGACCCCGAGCAGTTCGCGTTCGACTTCTACGCCATCACCCTCGGCTTTCACGACTCCAACCGGCTGTTGCGCGATCCACGCGCCGAAGAGCGCGCCCGCGACTTCTTCGAGCGCCTGCTCGCCTCCTGCCGGGCCTGAGGCTCTGACCGACCCTGGAGCCGAGCCCATGTGCCGAGATCTGCCCGCGGGAAAACCGCACGATCGTTCGTTTCTCTCCAAAGGAGGCCGTTCATGGCGCACGCCTACATCCTCGATGCCCTGCGCACACCGCGCGGACGCGGCAAGGCGGGCAAGGGTGCCCTTTCCCACATCCATCCCCAGGAGCTCTTCGCCCAGACGCTCAACGCCCTGGCCGAACGCAACGGCATCGACCGCGGCGAGGTCGACGACGTGGTCGCCGGGTGCGTCTCCCAGGCGGGAGAGCAGGGCGCGAACCTGGCCCGCAACGCCCTCCTGGCCGCGGACTGGCCCGTCGAGGTCACCGGGGTCACGCTGAACCGCTTCTGCGGGTCGGGACTGCAAGCGGTGAATTTCGGCGCCCTCGGCGTAATGGCCGGCGTGCAGCGGCTCGTGGTGGCCGGCGGCGTCGAGAGCATGTCGCGCGTCCCCATCGGCGCCGACGGCGCCGGCCAGGACGGCAACAACCTGCACCTGCGCAGGAAGATCTTCCAGGTGCCGCAGGGGGTGAGCGCCGACCTGATCGCCACCCTGGAGGGATTCTCCCGCGAGGACGTGGACGCCTTCGCCCTCGGCTCGCAGCGGAAGGCGGTCCTGGCCCAGCAGGAATGCCGGTTCGGGCGCAGCCTGATCCCGGTGCGCGATCCGGAGAGCGGCGCCGTGGTGCTGGAGAAGGACGAGCACCCGCGGCCGGAGACGACATCGGAAGGTCTCGCCTCGCTCACCCCCTCCTTCACCGCCCTCGGCGCGACGCCGGTCTGCGACAGCGAGGAGACGCTGGACCAGATCGCCTTGCGGGGCTATCCCCAGGTGCAGTCGATCCGCCACGTCCACACGGCCGGCAATTCGAGCGGCATCGTGGACGGCGCCGCGGCCGTGCTGCTGGCGTCGGAGGACTACGTCCGCGCCCACGGCCTGAAGCCGCGGGCTCGGATCCGCGCCCTGGCGACCGTCGGTGCGGAGCCCGTGATCATGCTGACCGCTCCGGCCCCGGCCGCGCAGAAGGCGCTCCGCCAGGCGGGGATGGAGCCGCGGGACGTCGACCTCTGGGAGATCAACGAAGCCTTCGCGGCCGTGCCTCTCCAGACGATCCGCGCGCTCGGCATCGATCCTGACAAGGTCAACGTCAACGGCGGCGCCATCGCCCTCGGGCATCCGCTGGGCGCCACGGGCGCCATGCTCCTGGGCACGGCCCTGGACGAGCTCGAGCGCCGCGGCCTCGGCACAGCGCTCGTCACCCTGTGCATCGGCGGCGGTCAGGGGATCGCCACGGTCATCGAGCGGGACCCGCCCACCCCGCGGGGCGGTTGACGCTCGCGCGGAAGAGGGCATACCATTTAGAATCTCTCTAAAACCAGTAGATGCCGACAACCTCTTCCGCCGCCCGCTCCTTGCCGACGACAAATCACCCCGGTGAGGAGCTCGATCCGGCTGTCGAGACGGCCCTCGCGCATACCCTGGTGGCCGATCCGCCGGTTGCGGAGGTCTTCCATGTGCTGCTGGCCGTGCTCGTGGCGGCCTTCCTCTTCCCCCACACGATGCCTGGCCGGCTCGCCGTCTGGGCAGCCGCCATCGGGACGGCCGCGCTGTGGCGCGCGGTCTGCCGGCGGCGGCTCCAGATCCAGCAACCTCCGGCGGCTGTGTCACGGCGCCTCGTGCGGATGAACGTGACGCTGCTCGGGCTCGCCTGGGGCGTCGGGGCGGCGGTGATCGTCCCCGGGCTGCCGGTCGACGACACCGGCTGGATCCTGGTCGCTTTCAGCGGCCTTGTCGCCGTCGCGGTCGTGACGTTGATCGCTGACCGCCCGGCATTCCTCCTCTATGCGGGGTGCCTGCTCGTTCCGCTCGCCGCCGGCATCGCGGTCAGCGCCGCGACCACGGAGCTGGACCGTCCCCATGTCGCGGCGCTGGTGATGATCGCAGTCTTCGCGGCTTTCACCTCGATGCTCCACGGACGCGTGCACCGGGGCATCACCGATCGTCTGCGCGCCCAGGCAGCGCTCAGCTGCGCGGAAATGGCGCGCCTCGCGGCGGAGCACGATTACCGCGAGCTGGTCGAATCCGCCTCGGACCTCGTCTGCCGGGGCGACGCGAAGGGGCGCTGGAGCTATGTCAATCCGGCCGCCGAGCGGATCTATGGCCTGAAGCCCGAGCAGCTCCTCGGCCGGCCGTTCGTCGAGCGCGCGCATCCGGATTTCAGGAAGCGCGACATCGTCGCGTTCCAGCGCGTGATCGACGGGGAGGAGATGATCGACTACGAGACCGTCCACCTCGCCGCCGACGGGACGCCCCGCTATCTGAGCTTCTCGGTGCGCCCGCGGCTCGACGCCTCCGGCCGCTTCCTGGGCGCGCACGGGATCGCCCGCGACGTGACCGAGCGGGCGCAGGCGGCACAGGCTCTGCGCGAGGCGCGCGACACCGCCGAACGGGCGGCCCGCACCAGCTCCGAGTTCCTCGCCAACATGAGCCACGAGATCCGCACGCCGATGAACGCCATCCTCGGCATGACCGAGCTGCTGCTCGAGACCGGCCTCTCCGGCGAGCAGCGGCGCTCGATCGATCTCGTCCGCATCTCGGCCGAGAGCCTGCTGACGGTCCTCAACGACATCCTCGAGTTCGCCAGGATCGAGTCCGCGCAGCTCCATCTGGAGCCGGCCGCGGTCGACCTCCCGTCCCTGCTCGAATCTCTCGCCGCCCTGTTCGGCGCGTCCGCCCGCGCCAAAGGGATCGAGCTGACCGTCGACATCGATCCGGCGCTGCCTCACGTGGTGCGGGCCGATCCCAGCCGGCTGCGGCAGGTGCTGAACAACCTGGTGGGCAACGCGATCAAGTTCACCGGGCGTGGCCGGGTCGTCCTGGCCGCCCACACAGCCGGGTGGGTGGACGGCACGGTGGAGGTGCGGTTCGCAGTGCGCGATACCGGCATCGGCATCGCGCCCGACCAGATGGACCATATCTTCGAGGCCTTCAGCCAGGCCGACACCTCTTCCACCCGGCGCTACGGCGGCACCGGGCTGGGGCTCGCCATCGCCCGGCGGATCGTCAGGCTCATGGGGGGCGAGCTCCAGGTGTCCAGCGAGCTCGGCGCAGGCAGCGAGCTCTCCTTCACACTGCGCCTGCCGGTAGACGACAGGGCTCCACGTCAGGAGCCGCCGGCAGCGATCGCCGAGCCCCGGCGCCAGCTGCGCATCCTGGTCGCCGAAGACAATCCGTTCAACCAGGAGGTCGCGAGCACCATGCTGCGCAAGCGCGGCCACCTCGTGGACGTCGTGGAGAACGGGCGCGAGGCGGTGGACGCCGCGCAGCGCGAGCCGTACGACATGATCCTGATGGACATCCAGATGCCCGAGATGGACGGTTTCGCCGCGACGGCCGCGATCCGGGCGCTGCCCGGCGGCGAGCGCATTCCGATCGTGGCCTGCACCGCACACGCGCTGACCGGCGAGCGCGAGCGCTGCCTCGCCGCGGGAATGAACGGCTATCTGCCGAAACCCTTCAAGGCCCGCCAGCTGTTCACGGCTGTCGAGGAATGGGCGGAGTTGCAGACGCCTGCCCAGGCCCCGGCGAGCGCGCCGCCGGCAGCGGAGCCGGTGGACGTCGACTCCTTCCGCCGCTCCCTGCGGGAGGCGGGCGCCGAGGACGCCGCGGAGGCCATCCTCGCGACCTTCCTCCGCGATGCCGAAAGTCGCGCCGCGGCGGTCGCCGCCGCCATCGCGGCAGGCGATCCCACCGTCATTGCCCGCACAGCGCACGCCTTCAAGTCGGCCGCGGCCTCGATCTCCGCCCGCCAGCTCGCCTCGCTGCTGGCCGAGATCGAAGCGGCGGGGAAGGCCGGGAAGCTCCCCGACGCCCAGGCGCTGGCCGACCGGCTGCAGACCGAAAGCGCCGCGGTGCTCCGGTGCCTGCGCTCGGCGCTGGAGGGCTCGCCCCATGCCTGAGCCCCGCGCCCACTGGCTGGTGGAGACAGCCCGCCGGGTCGGCCTGCCGGCCTCGTTCGTCGACCGGAAAGCGACGCCGGAGGCGGCCTGGACGGCCGTCACACAGACGGCCGGCATCGGCCAACAGGAGCTGGCGCAACGCCTTGCCGCGATGTACCGTCTGAAGGTCGCCGACCTGAGCACCGCCGAGCCGCACGCGGTCGCACTGGTCCCTGAGAAAGTCGCGCGGCAGTACGGAGTCTTCCCCCTGCGCCAGACCGACCGCGAGCTCGTAGTGGCGGTGAGCAATCCCGCCGATCTCGCGGCCGAGCAGGACCTCCGCTTCGCCTCGGGGCGGTCGACGGTGTTCGAGGTCGCCCCGCCCGCCGCGATCCGCGCTGCGATCGACCGTCACTATTCCGCACAGAAGACAGCCGATTCCCTTCTCGAACGGATCGACGACTCGCTCGCCGCGGCGATCCGCGTGGTCAGCGACAGCCACGCCGAGCCCGTCAAGGTCCAGGTGGAAGAGGCCCAGCTCCCGCCGATCGTGAAGCTGACCAACCTCATCATCGCCAATGCGATCCGCGACGGGGCGAGCGACATCCATCTGGAGCCGGAGCGCGACGGTGCGATCGTGCGCTTCCGGGTGGATGGTGTGCTGCGCGCCTTCATGCGGCTCCCCCTCCAACTGTTCACCCGGGTGGTCTCCCGCATCAAGATCATGGGCAGGATGGATATCGCAGAGCACCTGCTCCCCCAGGACGGGCACATCCGGATGCAGATGATGGGCCGGATGCTCGACCTGCGCATCTCGAGCGTGCCGGCCTGCGACGCCGAGAAGGTGGTGATCCGTCTGGCGGACTCGGGCTCGGCGAACCGGCTGGAGGATCTCTCGCTCCCCGCCCGCGAGCTCGCCCAACTCCGCCATCTGCTGGGGCACCGCGACGGCATCGTGCTGGTGACGGGGCCGACCGGCTCAGGCAAGACGACACTTCTCTACGCCGCTCTGCGCGAGCTGGCCACCGGCGCGATCAACATCATGACCGTGGAGGACCCGATCGAGAAAGAGCTGCCCGGCACGACGCAGATCCAGGTCGAGCCGAAGCGCGGGCTCACCTTCGCCGCGGTGCTCCGGTCCATTCTGCGCCAGGACCCCGACGTGATCCTGGTCGGCGAGATGCGCGACCTCGAAACCGCTCAGACCGCGGTGCAGGCCAGCCTGACCGGACACCTCGTGCTGGGGACGATCCACGCCAATGACGCGACCGCCGCGACCATGCGTCTCGCCGACCTCGGCGTCGACTCCAGCAAGATCGCAGCGACCTTCCGCGGCGCCGTGGCCCAGCGCCTCGCGCGCCGCGTCTGCCGGGCCTGCGCCCAGCCGGTCGGCGGCACGCTGACCCAGGAGGAAGAGCGCCTCGCGGCTCGCTACGGCATCCGGCCGGTGGTGCGCGCCGTGGGCTGCGCCGACTGCGGACGCAGCGGATACCGGGGCCGCCTGCCGATTCTCGAAGTGCTGGTGGTAAGCGAGGAGATCGAGACGCTCATCGCCGCCGGTGCGCCGCTCTCCCAGATCCAGCGGATGGCCGTACAGGAAGGCGGCATGCGGCAGCTGCGCGACGTGGCGGTGGAGCGCGTGCTGGCCGGCGAGACGACTCTCGACGAAATGGACCGGGTGCTGGGCGAGGCCATGACGAAAGACGAGAGCGCAGCGGCCCGGGAGCGGCAAGGACCTCCGCTCGACGACCTTGCGGCCTCGGCGGTCCTCACGCGGCCCAGCGAAGCGCCGGCCGCCCGCGAGCCGCACGTCCTGGTGGTCGACGACGACGCCGTTTCGCGGACCCTCGCGAAGGCAGTCCTGGAAAAGAACGGCTTCCAGGTCGCCGAGGCGATCGACGGTGTGGCGGCACTCGAGCACCTGGAGGTGTACCGCAACGTGCAGCTCATGGTGCTCGATCTCGACATGCCGCATCTCGGAGGTCTGGAGGTGCTCGCGCGGGTCCGCCGGGCCGTGGCGACCGCGACCCTGCCGGTCGTCGTTCTCACCGGCACGATGGACGAAGAGGCCGAGGTCGCCGCGATCGAGCGGGGCGCGGACGACTACGTGCGCAAACCGCTCGATCCTCCCCGCTTCGTCGCCCGGGTGAAGGCCGCGCTGCGCCGGGCGGCGAGCTGAGCCCTCACCCCCGGCCCCGCAAGCAGGAGAGGGGAGAAAAGCAAATGCAAACTCCGATCTCGAGCGTTTTTCACCCCTCTCCCACTCGTGGAGAGGGGCCGGGGGTGAGGGCTCCATGAGACTCCTGCTCGCCGTGGCCGTTCTCATCCTCGCTTGCAGCACCCCTGACGAAGAGGAGAAGGTCTTGCGGATCTCCGGCAGCGCCGTGGGGGCGGAGGGGGAGATCCTGGCCCGCCAGGTCTCCCGGTTCGAGAAGGCGGTTCCCGGCCTTCGCGTCGAGGTTCAGAGCACGCCGGACGATGCCACCCAGCGGCATCAGCTCTACGTGCAGTGGCTCAATGCGCAGGTCGGGACCCCGGACGTCCTCCAGCTCGACGTGGTCTGGACGCCCGAATTCGCCGCCGCCGGCTGGATCCTCCCTCTCGACCGCTACGCCCCGCCGGCCGGCGACTTCTTCCCCGCCAGCCTGGAGGCGAACACCTGGCAGGGGCGCCTTTACGCCGTCCCCTGGTTCATGGACGTGGGGATGCTCTACTGGCGGACCGACCTCCTGCGCGGCCCGCCGCACACCTTGGAGGAGCTCGCAGCGGACGCCCGCCGGGCCGCGTCGGCTCCCGGAAGCTTCGGCTTCGTCTGGCAGGGAGCGCGCTATGAAGGGCTGGTCACCGTCTTCCTGGAAGTCCTGGGAGGTTACGGCGGCAGGATTCTCGGTCCCGATCACCAGGTCCTCGTCGATTCTCCCCAGGGGGTACGGGCCCTGACCTGGCTGCGGGATCTGATCCGGCAGGGGATCTCGCCGCCGGACGTCCTCACCTGGCACGAAGAGGAGACACGCTTCGCGTTCCAGAACGGCCAGGCCGTGTTCCTGCGCAACTGGCCCTATGCCTTCCCCCTCCTCTCCGCGCCAGGCTCGCGCGTGGCCGGCCGGTTCGCGGTCGCGCCCATGCCGGCCGCTCCGGGGGGCGCGCCCACCGCGGCCCTGGGGGGAGGGCAGCTCGCCATCAACGCCCACAGCCGCTTTCCGGATGCAGCCTGGCGCCTCGTGGCCTATCTGACCGCCCCGGAGCAGATGCTCGAGCGTGCCGAGGCCGTCGGCCAGTACCCTGCCCGGCGCTCGGTGTGGAGATCCCCCCGCCTCGCCGCGGCGCTCCATGCGCCTCCGGACCAGGTGCTCTCGATCGTCGAGAGCGCCGTGGCCCGGCCGGCCACGCCGGTCTGGACCGAGCTGTCGGATATCCTCCAGATCTGGCTGCATCGCGCCCTCGCCGGCCAGGCGGAGCCCGCGGCGGCGCTCCGGGAAGCGGCGCGCGAGATGGAGCGGGTGATCGAACGGTCGGGGCTGAAGAAGACCCTCACCCCCGGGAGGGTGGTGGGCTTTTCACCCCTCGCCCGCTTGCGGGAGAGGGGCCGGGGGTGAGG
>DASPXX010000189.1:0-27598 GCA_035637095.1 Thermoanaerobaculia bacterium | reverse complement strand
GCGGCGGCAACGCCCTGTTGGCGGCGGCGCGCGAGCCCTGGCGGGAGAGCGTGCGCGCCCTCGTCACCTGGGCCGCCGTCGCCGAGCTCGACCGCTATGCCGCCAGGTCTTCGAGCAGGCCGCGGCCGAGGGCGAGCTGCTGGCCGGTCCGCGCGTTGACCACCGGCAGCTCGCCGTCGCGGCGCCAGGCCTCCTTCTGGTCGGCGGGATAGCGGTCGAGCTCGGCGACGGCGGCCCAGGTGACGAGGGCGCGCACGCTCTCCCGCCAGGGCTCGCGCGCCGCCGCCAACAGGGCGTTGCCGCCGCCGCGGCTGTGCCCGAAGAGGCCGATCCGCGCGGTGTCCACCTGTCCGGCGGCGATCTCCGTGCCCGTCGCCGCGAGAACGGCCAGGAAATCCTCCACCTCGCGGCTGTGGGTGTTGGCCCGGAACGCCTCCGGATCGGCCACGCGGTCGTCGCCGGGACGCATGCCGGAGCCGGAGAGGTTGCAGCGGACGGCGACGAAGCCGCGCTCGGCGAGCAGGGTGGCGAGGTGGGGGAAGAAGCCCCACTCCATGAACCCCTTGAAGCCGTGGCAGATCACGACCGCCGGCCGCGCCCCGGGATGGCGCTGCGGATCGGGCAGGTCGACGAGACCGTCCAGGGTGGCACCGGAGGAGGAGGGGAGCGCGAAGAGGGTCGTGGTCGTCATGCCGGCATTCTACGTGCTCGTCCGTGCCGGTCCGCACTGGCGATAGACTGCTGCCATGACGACACCCTTCCTCGAAGCCGGCTACCGTGCCCTGCGCGAGGGGTGCGCGGTGATGGACCGCTCCGGGGCGGGGCGGATCGAGCTGCTCGGCGCCGACCGCCAGCGCTTCGCGAACGCCTACCTCACCTGCGAGGTGAAGGCCCTCGCGCCGGGGGATGGAGCCTACGGCTTCGTGACCAGCGCGCAGGGGCGCATCCTGTCGGACGCGGTGGTGCTGACCCTGGAGGACCGCCTCTGGATGGAGCTGGGTCCGGGCCAGGAGGGGCTGATCGCCGAGCATCTCAAGAAGTACATCCTGGCGGACCGGGTCGAGGTCCGCCCGCAGGCGGACATCCTGCCGGTCTCCCTGATCGGGCCGCAAGCCGCCGGGATCCTGGGAGCGGAGGCGGAGCTTCCCGAGGCGGCCTGGGCGCACGCCCGCCGTACGGTGCTGGGGATCGAGGTGAGGCTCCAGCGCGGCGGGCCGGCGGTCCCGTGGGACTTCACCCTGTGGACCGCGGCGTCCCTGGCGCCGCGGCTGATCGAGGAGCTGGAGCGGAAGGGGGTGCACCGGGCCGGCACCGAGGCGCTGGAGATCTTGCGGGTGGAGAAGGGGCTCCCCCGCTTCGGGCAGGACTACGGGCCCGAGAACTTCCCGCAGGAGACCGGTCTGGAGGAGGCGGTGAGCTACACCAAGGGGTGCTACCTCGGACAGGAGGTGGTGGCGCGCATCCACTACCGCGGCGGCGTCCAGAAGGTCCTGCGCAGGCTGGTGTTCGAGGGGGAGGAGGGGCCGGCGCCCGGCACGGCGCTCCTCGCCGAGGGGCGCGAGGCGGGGACCGTCACCTCGGTCGTGCGCTCGCCCGCCCTCGGCCGGGCGGTGGGGCTGACGATCCTGCACCGCCGCGCCGCCGCGCCCGGCACCCGGCTCGAGCTCGCGGGCGGGGGAACGGCGGAGGTGCGGGAGCCGTGAAACCCGCCCGCCAACCCTCCCGCTCGCCGCAGCGCTCCGCACCAGCCCGCAAAACGGCGGCCGCCGCTCCGGCCCCGGCGCGCGAGCCGTTCAACCGGCGGATAGGCCTGCTGATGCTGTGGCTCCTGGTGCTCGTCGCCCCGCTGCTGATCTCTCCCACGGCCAAGGAGTCGTTCCGCCTCATCAAGTCGATGGTGAGCGGCTGGCTCGCTCTGGCCTCGCTCTTCTTCTTCGCCTGGGAGGTGCGCAAGGCCGGCACGATCCGCTGGACCGATCTCTGGGACCGGCCCGCCATGCGGATCGTCCTCCCGGTCCTCCTCGTGGCCACGGCGAGCTACGCCTTCTCCGCCCATCCGCTCCACGTCCGCGAGGGGCTCGCCGACCTGTGGATCGGGGCCGCCGCCCTGGCCGGCTGGAGCCTCGCCGTCGAGACGCGGCGGCTGGAGCGCCTGCTGCTCGGCCTGCTGATCCCGGCCTCCCTCCTCGCGCTCCTCGGCATCCTTCAGTTCCACGGCGTCTACCGGCCTTTCCAGTCGATCGGGATCGGCTACGATCCGCGCCTCGCCATCACCTCGCTCGCCGGCAACCCCGGGGACCTCGGGGGATACCTGGTCCTCCCCTGCCTGATCGGCCAGTGGGCCGTCTTCCAGCGGCGCGGGCGCGTCCGTATCCTGGCCGCGGTGGCGCTCGCCCTCTCTCTCTATGCCGTGGCTCTCACCCAGACCCTCGCCGCGCTGGCCGCCGTGGCCGTGGGGAGCGCCCTCCTCTGGGCACTGCTGCTGCCGCGCCGCCAGGCCGCGTTGCTGTTCGGCGGCGGCGCCGCCCTGGCGCTCGTCCTGGCGCTCACCGTCGCACCGCTGCGCGAGCGGATCGCCGCCAAGGCGGGGCAGGCGCTGGCCGGGGACTGGAACTCGGTGCTCACCGGCCGGCTCGACGGCTGGCGGGCGGCGCTCTGGATGTTCCGGGAGCATCCGTGGACCGGCGTGGGCCATGGTGCCTACCGGCCGGAGTACGTGCCGGCGATGAACGAGCTGCTCGACCGCGGCGTCCAGCTGTACCCGCAGCACATCCAGCCGGTCTTCGCGAATGCCCACAACGAATATCTGGAGGCCCTGGCGGAGTGGGGCCTCCCGGCGATCCCCGCGCTGGCCTGGGGACTGTGGATCCTGATCCTGGCGCTGCGCCGCGCGCGGGGGGATACCGGACAGGCGCTGGCCTGGGCGGGCGTCGTCGCGCTCGCCATCCTCTCCCTGGTCGACTTCCCCTTCCGGATCGCCCTGCAGGCCTTCCCTGCTCTCCTCTTCCTGAGCTGGGTGCTCCGGCGCGGCGATCCGCGGGGATGGGAGGAGAACGCATGAGCGGACGGGTGCTCGTCTGGCCCCTCGTGCTCGTCCTCGGGCTTGCCCTCGTGGCGCAGACCGTGCGCTGCCGGGACCGCCTGAACGCGAGCCGGAAACTGCACACCGTGGAGGCCACGACTCTCGCGGCCTACCGCGCCCAGCGGACCGACATCCTGCGCGCCAACATCGAGGTGCTCCGCCAAGCCGCGCGGCGCGATCCGCTGGAGGTCGGCATCCCGGTCGCCCGCGGCAGCGAGCACCTTCTGCTCGGCCAGCCGCAGGCGGCGATCGACGCCTATGAAGAGGCCTTGCGTCTCGAGCCGCGGCCGGAGACCTATCTCTATCTCGGGCGCGCCCTCGACCTGGCCGGCCGCACCGACGAGGCGGCCCGCGCCTTCCGCCTGGCCCTGCGGATCGACCCCTCCCTCTTGCCGCAGACGCCCCTGGCCTACCGCGATCGTTCGAGATCCCGGTGAGCCGGTCTCCTGAAGGATTTATACTGCGTTCATGGCTCCCCAGACCGAGGTCCTGGACGCCCTGCGCGAGATGGCCCGCGAGCGGCCGGTGGCCGTCACCGTGCGCGGCGGCTGCATGGCGCCCGGGATCGCCGAGGGCGACCGGGTCGAGGTGGCGCCGGCGCGGCGTTACTGGCCCGGCGACGTCGTCGTCTTCCGGGCGGCGGACGGCCGCTGGCTGGTCCACCGGCTCGTCGGCTGGCGCTGGTGGCGGGGCGGGCTCGCCGCGGTGACCCGCGGCGACGGCTGCCCCTGCCACGATGCGCCGGTGCCGGTGCGCCGCATTCTCGGCCGGGTGGGGCGGCCGGCTCTGGCGGACCGCCTGCGCGCGGCGGCCGCCTTCCTGCGCCTCCTGATCCGCCGATGACCTTCGGCGCCGCCTTCCTGGTTCACCCCGACCTCTTCCCGGCCCGCCGCGGCGGCGAGACCTGGGGCGCGCAAGCGGTCACGATCAACCTCCCGGGCGGCCCCTACCGGTTCGCGGGTCTCGCCCCGGCCCAGGTCGAGGCCGTGCGGGCGCGGTTCGGCGCCTATATCAAAGGAATGGGGGACGCCGGGGCCGCCGTGGAGAGCCTCGTCTTCCGCATGGCCGAGGAGGAGGTGCGGGAGATCGACACGCGCGGCTGGGAGTACGGCCTGGACCTCGATGCCGCGCCGGGGGCCGTGCGCCTGGCGGGGATGCGCCTCGCCGGCCGCCTCGACTGGCGCCCCGGCCTCGCCGGCTCCCTCTGGACGCCGGACGGCGGCAGCGAGTCGTTTGCGGGCATCTTCGAGAACTTCTTCCGCGTGCTCACGGCCTACCGCCTCCTGGAGCAGGGGGGGCTCCTGGTCCACGGCGCCGCGGTGGCCGCCGGCGGCCGGTCGCTCCTCGCCCTCGGACGCTCGGGCGCCGGCAAGACGACGTTCGCCCGTCTCGCCCTGGCGCGAGGGGCGGAGGTCCTGTCCGACGATCTGAACGCGCTGCGCCGCACCGGCGGGGGAACGGTGGTCGAAAAGCTGCCGTTCACGGGCGACCTGGGCGATTCGGCGTCCCCGGCCGGTCCGCTGCCGCTGGCAGCCCTTCTGCGCCTGGAGAAGAGCCCGCACGACGAGCTCGTCCCCCTCGGCCGGGCCGAGGGCGTCGGCCTCCTCCTCGCCTGCTCGCCCTACGTCAATGTCGATCCTCACCGCCGCGAGGCGCTCCTGGCCAACCTCGCCGCCCTGCTGCCCGCCGCCGGCGATCCGCCGGCCTGGGCCCTGCGTTTTACCCTGGGAGGAGACTGCTGGCCTATACTGGAACGGCAATGCCTGCGCTCGACTCCGGCAGCATCCTGAGACCGGCACGCGATTTGCGGTTCCGGCGCATCGACGATGAAGCGGTCGTGGTGCGCCAGCGCGCCGGCGAGGTCCTGGTGATGAACGAGACCGCGGCGCGCCTGCTCGAGCTCGCCGACGGCCGGACCAGCGTGGCCGAGTGGGTGGAGGTCCTCGCCGCGGAGTACGAGATCGATCGCCAGGCGCTGGAGCAGGACATCCTTGCCTTCGCCGCCGACCTGGCGGCCGAGGGGATGCTTGAGCTCGCGCCGCCGCCCGAGGAGGAGGAGAGCCGTGGGGTTTGAGCAGGTCCTGCAGAAGACGTGGCGCGACAATCTGCTGTTCTCGGTCCTGGTCGAGCTGACCTACCGCTGCAACCTGGACTGCTTCTTCTGCTACAACGACCTCGGCCTGCGGGGCGAGCCGCTGCGCACGGACCAGTACCTGGACTTCTTCGCCGAGCTCTCCGACCTGCAGGTGCTCAACCTGACCCTCTCCGGCGGTGAGCCGCTGGCCCATCCCGACTTCCTGAAGCTGGGCGCCTGCGCGCGCGAGCTCGGCTTCGTGGTGCGGGTCAAATCGAACGGCCATGCCCTGCGCGGCGAGATGGCGCGGCGCGTCCGCGACGAGGTGGACCCGTTCCTGATCGAGGTCAGTCTGCACGGCGCCACCGCGGCGACCCACGACCGGCAGACGCGCGTGCCGGGGAGCTTCGACCGGCTCCTGGCCAACCTGCGCGAGATGCTCGGCCTCGGGCTGCGCGTCAAGTTGAACAGCACCATGACCCGCTGGAACGAGGGGGAGATCGAGGGGATGATGGCCCTCGCCGACGGCCTCGGGCTGCCCCTGCAGCTCGATCCCGAGGTGACGCCCCGGGACGACGGGGACGCCGAGCCGCTCTCGATCGCGCCGTCCCGGGAAGGTCTGGGACGCCTGTTCGCGCTGCAAGCCGAGCGGGCGGGGAGCGGGGCGGCGGCAGTCTCCGTGGCGCGCGAGGGAGACGAGGGGATCGTGCCGGTCCCGCTCGCCAAGCACTGCGGCGCCGGCTCGGCCGGGATCGCGGTCGACCCCTACGGCAATGTCTATCCCTGCGTGCAGTGGCGCCGTCCGGTGGGGAACCTCCACCGGCAGTCGATCCGGGAGATCTGGTCCGCCTCGGCCGGTCTGCGGGAGGTGCGGGAGCTGACCGCGCGCGCCAAGGAGGTCGTGGACGCCCACGGCGCCGCAGGTCCGCTCCTCAACTTCTGCCCCGGCCTCGCCGCCACCCATACGGGAGACCCCCTGAGCGTCTATCCCGATGCCCTCCGGCGCGCGGAGGTGCTCGGTGAGGTTCTGGAACAGGAGAAGAAGCGGGTGCTCTTGCCGGTGGTCCCCTGACGGTCTCGGTCCCGAATCCAGGCGAGGCGTCCAGACTCTGGACGAGCTACGACGAGATCGGCCCCTGCGGGCAGAAGCCGGGATTGCTCTTCGCGGGCGGGGTCGGCGCGCAAACCGCGGCCATCGCTTCCAGCGGCTCGCGATAGAGGATGCGCGGAGACTGGTAGGGCCGCCTCATCCGCAGCTCCGCCGAGCCGGACGGAACGGGGTCACGGCCTGGGGTGCTGCCGGTTGCGGGGCTCTTCTCGGGCATCGATCAGCCTATGGCGCTACTCGCCGCCGCTGCCGCCTCCGGCCGGTGTGTCCGGAGCGACACGAAGGTGCGTCGCAGGATCGCCGAGGAGATTGTAGATGTCCAGAAGCGAAATGTCTCCCCCCTGGGTCCGCAGCTCGGCGTAGGAGCGCAGGATGACGTCGCCCAACCGCAGCGCGCCGGGCACCGCAACCCGGCGGTAGAAGATCTCCGCCAGCGCCCGCGAGTCCTTGCTGTCCGCCAGTCCCGAGGGGCCGAAGACCGCCACCGCGCCTCCTCCCGGGCTCTCCACCAGGACCTCGCCCAGGGCGGGCACACCCGGCACGGCGAAACGGTTCACCGTACAGGTCATGGCCGTGACGACCGGCAGCCGGTCGCCGTTGGTCAGGCCGGCGACGTCCGCGCTGGTCAGCAGGCCGCCGGCAGAGAGCCGGTCGAGGCCGCCGTGCCCGAAGTAGTTGACCAGACCGGTCCCCGCGGCGAGACCCGCGAACAGGCGCGAGCGGGCGGCGGTCAGAGGCTCGGTTCCCAAGTCGATCCTTTCCGCCTGGAACGAGGAGGGGATCTGCGCGGCGACGCGCTCGCTGTCGGCGGCGAAAACCGTCCCCTGGTCCGGGCTGTCGGACAGGAGAAGCACGTGCCGTGCCCAGTCGACGGGGGCGCCCGTCTCGTAGGCGGTCAGCTTGTCGACGTACCCCTGGAGCTCGGACGCCGTGAGCACCGGGATGCGGCCGACGGCCATCTCGGGCAGGCCGTCGCCGTTGACGTCGCCCAGCCGGTTGTCGGACGGGAAGAGCCCGCCCGCGCTCTGCACCATGAGCGGCGGCATCACGTTGTCGCCATAGCCGAGCAGGTTGCGGTAGTCGAGGGTCCCCTGGCCGGCCAGGGCCACATAGCGGGGGGGGCGCGGCCACCGCCAGGCGTCCGCCAGGAAGGCGCGGATCGACTGCGGCGTGGGCACCCCGAAGCCGTAGGAGTCGGCGATCTCTTCGAGAGTGACGACGGCGGCGGCGAGCCCCTGGCTCTGCCGCAGGTCCGCCAGCCGCTGCGCCGTGCTCCGCCAGGCCGATGGGACGATGACCAGGTAGTCGGCGCGGCCGATCTTCGCCACGGCCTGCCAGGGGCGGATCTCGACCGGCGCCTTCACCGCGGCGGGACCGGCGGCGAGATAGCGCCCGCCCGGCGTGGCCGCGAAGCTCACCTGCCAGCCGGACGGCGAGCCCGCCGCGACCGCGGCGCCCTGGAGCCAGCGGGGAAACCGCGGATCGCTCACCTCGAGCAGCCGGACGTTCGGGTCCGTGAGCCCGGCGACCGTCAGCCCCGTTGCGCCGTCCGGCGCGAAGGTCAGACTGTCGCCCGCGGCCTGGAAGGTCCGCCGGTAGCCGAGGTCGAACCCTTCGAGATAGGTGATGCTGTACGGCGCGCCGCCGCCGGCATGGGCGATCAGCTGCACCTGGTTGCCGCTCGCGAGGAGCGTCCCCGGCGGCACGGCGAGCGTCGCGCGGTACGCCGCGATCCCCTGCCACTGGGCCTCGCCGAGAGGCGTCCCGTTGAGGCTCACATCCACCCGGTGCTCGCCCGGGGTCCCGGTCGTCGTGGCGCCCTGCAGGTCGACCGCGAGCTCCGCGGCGCCGGGAGAGAAGCCCGGCGCGTCGAGGCTGAAGGTGCGGACGCCGAAGGTCGGATCGTCGCCCAGCAGGAACTCCCAGAACCAGTAGTCCGACTCCGGAGCGAGGGAGATCGCGGTGGCCGGAATCGCGTCGTGCTCGGTGCGGCGCACCTCGGGGAAGGTGTCCGCGGGTCCGCCCGGCGTGCCGGCCACGGTCTCGGCGTCCATGAGGGTGCCGGTGCCCGCGAAGTCGACCTGGTAGACGGCGAGGTCGGTGTACAGGCTGTCGGGAGCCTCGGAGTAGAAGAAGAGGCCGGCCGCGGTGCCGTCGTTGCGCAGGTCGGGGTGCCAGGCGACCGGCAGCCCGTCCCGGTTGAGGGTGGTCCGCCCCTCCCGGATCGACTTCTCGATCTGATCGACCGGCTTGCCGATGGCCGCGGCCAGGCTGGCGGTCGACAGGTAGATCAGGCCGGTGTCGCGGACGGAGACGCGCAGAGCGCGGCTCGGATTGACCAGGCCGCGCGTGGCCTGCTTCGCCGGAGCGTCCGCCGGCGGCCTGGAGATCCCCGGGTGCGGGAAGCGCTCGAAGACGCCCTCGATCTCCGGGGCCTCGTCCTTCGCGGTCCAGGGGGAGACCCGGAACGGCCCGTAGTGGCGCAGCCTGCCGCTCGCCTCGACCTCCTCCAGGACGTACGCCTGCGGCTCGCGCGGCCACGCCCCTTCATCCAGAAAGCGGTAGGTCCCGCCCTGCGGGGAGCCGGCCAGGGCGGGGAGCAGCCCCTGGTGGGCCGGCGTGAGCCGCCCGGTCCGCGGGTCCCGGCGGAGGACCCGGAAGCCCGCCGTGCGCTCCTCGGACGCCGTCGTCCATTCCGTGAGCACGCCGCCGTGGCGGCCGGGCAGGGCGCGGAACGAGGAGACCACCGCTTCGGTCAGCAGCACGCCCTGCGTCACCGCCAGCTCGCAGAGCGGTCCGAACAGGAAGCGCGCCCGCGTCTGGGTCGTGTTGCCGGTGTTGTCGACGTACTGGGCGCGGGTGCCGTTGCCGGATGCCGGGGTCGCGGTGACCGCGATCCGCTGGTTGGCCGAGGTCGGGGTGACGTCGACCTGGTAGGTGAGGATCGCGGTGGCGCCGGCCGCGAGCGTCCCCGGGTTCCAGGTGATGTCGCCGGTGCCGCCGACCGACGGCTGGCTGACGATCGATCCCTGGCCGACCGCCGCGTTGCCCGCGTAGACCGCGCCGCTGCCCGGGACGTTCGCCGTCACCAGGTTCGTGGCCGAGAAGGTGATCGCCTGCGCTCCCGGGTTGACCAGCCGCACGGTCACCTGCATGCGCGCCGTCTGCCCCACCGGGATCGGGTTCGGGCCGCTCTTCTGGGTGAGGACCTGCTCGACGTAGGGCTTCACCGGAGCCGTGCCGGCGTCGTTCGGCAGGTAGACCCGGAACGAGTCGTTCGTCGGATTGGCCGCCGGTGGATTGGCCGCCGCCTGATAGTTCGTGAAGGAGAGATGCCCGTAGTTGCCGTTCGGGGTCCCGCCGACCAGGTACGAGCTGATCGTGAGGTCCGCTTGCCAGATCCCGTAGTCGTCGGCCGCCGTGTCCGAGGTCCAGCCGCTGAACGGGTCGCGCTGCCAGGCGTTGTTGCCCGACATCGACGAGCTGGCGTAGCTCTGGGTGAAGGAGCCCGTCCGGCTGGTCAGCGCGAGCGACCCGGTGGTGCCGCTGTTGCTGTCGAAGTCGAAATCGTTCTTGCCCGCCGTGCAGCCCGACGTGATGTAGGGATAGACCGTGTAGCTGCTGGTGTTGGTGCCGGAGGCCGGCGGGTTGGCGCCGTACGACGTGTGCGAGTCGTAGTAGACGTTCAGCTCGGTGCCGCCCACGCCCGACGTGCCGTCGTGCGCCCGGATGCCGATCGCGTTGATGTCGTCCCCGCCGCTCGACGCCGCGGAGCTCATGTCCACCCGCAGCTCCCAGTGCCCGGCCGCGGTGTTCTGCGCCGTCGCGCTGTTGAGCAGCGTCGTCCAGGCGTTGTCGGTGCAGGTGTTGTCGTCGCAGTTGTTCAGCGTCGCCGCGGTCGTGCCGTCCGGGCGGATCAGCGTGTAGTCGACCTGGGTGTTGTAGCCGCCCCGGTCGCGGTCCCGGCCGTTCGCCGCGTCGTTGGCACCGCCGCGGCCGATGTCGGCGTCCCAGATCTCCACGGTGAGCCGGGTGAGCCCCGACGGGACCTCGATGAAGTAGTGATAGGTGGTATTCAACCCCCCCGTCGCGGCGGTGATGTAGTCGCCGTTGGCGGTTCCGGCACCGCTCCCCTGGGGCCGGTGGAGCGCGGTCGTGCCCGTCGATGCCGCAGAAAGGGGAGAAATCCTGGCGACGAGCACCAGGAGGGCTGCTATAGAAAAAAGACGGAGTTTGTCTGCCATGGCGGCGCTCGTCCTACAAAAATTTATTGATGGAACCGTATTCAAGAATAACACGGAAGAATACCTCCTGTCAATTCCGGGTCAGACGCCGCGCGAGGTCACCACGATCTTCACCGTCCGCAGCAGGATCGACAGGTCGAGCCAGAGGCTCCAGTTGGCCAGGTAGGCGAGCTCGTAGCGCAGCTTGTTCTGCGGGCTCGAGTGATAGTCGCCGTTGACCTGGGCGAGGCCGGTCAGGCCGGGAGCGAGCGAGAAGCGCTCGGCGTAGCCCGGAACCTCTCCCAGATACCGTTGCACGAACCCGGGGCGTTCCGGCCGGGGCCCGACCAGGCTCATCGAGCCTTCGAGCACGTTCCAGAGCTGCGGGATCTCGTCGAGCCGGAAGCGGCGCAGGAGGGCGCCGATCGGCGTCAGCCGCGGATCGCCCGGCTGGGCCAGCACCTCCACGGCTTCCGCCTCGGCGTCCATCTTCATGGTGCGCAGCTTGAGCAGCGTGAATCGCCGCTGCGCGCGGCCGACCCGGACCTGGCGGTAGAGGACCGGCCCGGGGGAGGTCAGCTTGACCGCGAGCGCCGTGAGCCCGAGGACCGGCAGGGAGAGGAGCAGGAGGAGCGAGCCCGCACCCAGGTCGAGGAGGCGCTTCAGAGGACGGTTGATCCGCCACTCCGACTCGCGGACGACCTCGATCAAGGGGAGGTCGTGGACCCAGCGGTAGCGCATCCGGCCGATCAGGCTCTCGTACGGGCCGGGGAGCAGGAGGACGTTGGTGTGGGACGGGCGTGTGCCGGCCAGGCGGTCGAGCAGCCGCGTCTGCCAGGTGTCGCCGCTGTCGGCGAGGATGAGGTCCTCGAAGATGCCGTGCGCCAGGAGCTCCGGCAGGTCCTCCGGCGTGCCCAGGCAGGGGCCGAGGACGGGGTCGTCCGCGCCGGCCGGTCCTCCCTGGGGAGCCGTCTCGTGGGGGAGAGGGACGTAGCCGGCCACGCGCAGGCCGTGCCAGGCATGGGAGCGCAACGCCTCCGCGATCTCCCGCGCCGCCTCGCCGCTGCCCAGGATGGCGACCCGCCGCTCCTGCTGCCGTTCGGTACGGTCGAGCGCCAGCCGGAAGGCGAGGAGGAGCAGGAAGTCGAGAGCGGCGTAGAGCAGCAGCACCGAGCGCGGGAAGGACCGCTCGAAGAGGAAGTAGCAGCTCATCAGCGCGAGCGTCTGCACCACGGTGGCCGCGCTCAGGCGGCGCGCCAGCTCGGAGCGGGTGCGCGGGCGGGGCGGATCGTAGAAGCCGAAGAAGTAGAGCGTGGAGAGCTGGATCAGGATCACCGGCAGCCAGTCGCGCGCCAGGAAGCCCAGGCGGTCGGGCGGCAGCAGCCCCACGGTGAACGGGATCCGCGTATGGATGCGGACCAGGAAGGCGCCGGCGAGCGCGGCACAGGCCGTGGCGGTGTCGCCGAGGACGCGCAGCAGATGGCGGGGTCCCTGCTCCCGCCGCCAGGGGCTCATGGGGACGGACTCTATCCGAATCGGCTCTTGACCCCGATTCCTCTGGGACGTAGGCTGGGCTGCGCCAGATGAAAGTCACCGAGCATCTCGCCAGGGCCGACCGGCCGCTGATCAGCTTCGAGATCATCCCTCCCCTGCGCGGAGGAGACGTCAAGGGCCTCCTTGCGCTGATCGACGACCTGACCAAGTTCCGGCCGCCGTTCATCGACATCACGAGCCACGCCGCCGAGGTGATGTATGAAGAAACGCCGCAGGGGCTGCAGCGCCGGGTCAAGCGCAAGCGCCCGGGCACCCTGGGCGTCTGCGCCCTGCTCCAGAACAAGTACCAGATCGACGCGGTCCCCCACATCCTCTGCCGCGGCTTCACGCGCGAGGAGACCGAGGACTTTTTGATCGAGCTCAAGTACCTGGGGATCGACAACGTCCTCGCCGTGCGTGGCGACGACAGCGGCTTCCAGAAGCCGCTCCAGTACGGCCGCAGCGCCAACGAGTACGCCTGCGACCTGGTCAAGCAGATCACCGCCATGAACCACGGGCGATACCTGGAGCAGGACCTCCTGGACGCCGAGCCCTCCGCCTTCTGCGTCGGCGTCGGCGGCTATCCCGAGAAGCACTTCGAGGCCGCGAACCTGAAGCTCGACGTCCGCCATGCCAGGGAGAAGGTCGAGGCCGGGGCGCACTACATCGTGACCCAGATGTTCTTCAACAACGAGCACTACTTCCGGTACGTGGAGGCCTGCCGCGAGCAGGGGATCACGGTGCCGATCATCCCCGGCCTGAAGATCCTGACCTCGCTCAAGCAGCTCACCACGGTCCCGCGCACCTTCTTCGTGGAGCTCCCGGACGCCCTGTCCGACGAGGTCCTGTCCGCCAAGCCCGAGCAGGTGTTGGACATCGGAGTCGAATGGGCGCTCAAGCAGTGCGAGGAGCTCCTGGCGCACGGCGTCCCGGCCCTCCACTTCTACGTCATGCAGAGCGCCAACGCGGTCAAGAAGCTGATGGCGAAGCTGAAGCTCTGACCCCCCCTTTACATCCCCCCATCCCTCGCGCTATCTTCCCAAGTGCATTACGAGGGCCCGGCACGCGCGCCGGGCACGGCAACCTGGGACGGACACCCAAGGTGCCCTCTCGCCCCCTGGCGAGGATGCGGCCGTCTCGCGGACAAGAGGCGGCAATGAAGTGTCCGGTGGGAAAAACCCGCTCTCGTGATGCATACGAGGCGGGTTTTTCATTTATGCCTCAGGAGAACCGATCGTGACCGACTCGATCTTCAATGTTCCCGTTCCCCCGCGCCCGGCCGACCTGGAAGCGCGGACGGCGGCGCTCCACGCCGCGCTCGCGGAGCGGATCCTCGTCCTCGACGGCGCCACCGGCACCGCGATGCAGGCGGCCCACCTCACCGCCGAGGACTTCGGTGGCCCCGAGCTCGAAGGGTGCAACGAGAACCTCTGCGCCACCCGTCCGGACGTGGTCGACGGCGTCCACGAGGGCTACCTCGCGGCCGGCTGCGACATCGTCGAGACCAACTCCTTCGGCGGCACTCCGCTCGTCCTCGGCGAGTACGGGCTCGCCGACAAGGCGTACGAGCTCAACGCCGCCTCCGCCTCGATCGCCCGCGCCGCCTGCGCCCGGCACGACACGCCGGAGCGCACGCACTTCGTCTGCGGGTCCATGGGGCCGACGACCAAGGCGATCTCGGTGACCGGCGGCATCACCTTCGAGGAGCTCATCGAGCACTTCCGCGTCCAGGCCCTCGGCCTCATGGGCGGCGGCGCCGACTACCTGCTGGTCGAGACCTCTCAGGACACGCGCAACATCAAGGCCGCCCTGATCGGCATCGAGAGGGCTTTCGCTCAGGCGGGCTGGACGATCCCCGTCGCGGTCTCGGTCACCATCGAGACCACCGGCACCATGCTCGGCGGCCAGGACGCCGAGGCCCTCGCCGTCTCGCTGCTCCACGCCGACCTTATCTATATAGGTTTGAACTGCGCCACCGGCCCGGACCTGATGGCCGATCACCTGCGCACCCTGTCCGAGATCTGCCGTACCCGGGTGGCCTGCGTCCCCAACGCCGGCCTGCCCGACGAGGAGGGGCGCTACAACGAGGGACCGGACGTCTTCCGCCGCGTCTTTACGCGTTTCCTGGACGCCGGCTGGGTGAACCTGGTCGGCGGCTGCTGCGGCACCACGGCGGCGCACGTCACGGCGCTGGCCGAGCTGGTGAAGGGGCGGCCCCCGCGACGTAGCCCAAGCCACCGCCGCTGCCTGGTCTCCGGCCTGGAAGCCGTGGAGCTGACCGACGACAACCGGCCGCTCCTGGTCGGCGAGCGGACCAACGTCCTCGGCAGCCGCAAGTTCAAGCGGCTCATCGCCGATGGGGATTTCGAGGCCGCGGCCGAGGTGGGCCGCGCGCAGGTCCGCGCCCAGGCGCAGATCCTCGACGTCTGCCTCCAGGACCCCGACCGCGACGAGGTTGCGGACGTCGAAGGCTTCCTCGACCGCCTGGTCCGCATGGTCAAGGTCCCCCTGATGATCGACTCGACCGACGCGGCGGTCATGGAGCGCGCCCTCACCTACTGCCAGGGCAAGTCCGTGCTCAACTCGATCAACCTGGAGGACGGCCGCCACCGCTTCGAGAAGGTCGTCCCGCTAGCGAAGCGCTTCGGCGCCGCCCTGATCGTCGGCCTGATCGACGAGAAGGGGATGGCGGTGACGGCCGAGCGCAAGCTCGAGGTGGCGCGCCGCAGCTATCAGATCCTGGTCGAGGAGATGGGGGTAGCGCCCGAGGACATCTGGTGGGACGCCCTGGTCTTCCCCTGCGGCACCGGCGATGCCGCCTACCTCGGCTCGGCGGCGCAGACGATCGAGGGCGTGCGCGCCGTCAAGGAGCTGTTCCCGGACACCAAGACGATCCTCGGGGTCTCGAACGTCAGCTTCGGACTGCCCAACGCCGGCCGCGAGGTGCTCAACTCGGTCTTCCTCTACCACTGCACCAAGGCAGGCCTGGACGCGGCCATCGTCAACACCGAGAAGCTGGCGCGTTACGCGGACATTCCGGCGGAGGAGCGCGAGCTGTCCGAAGCGCTCATCTACCTGCCGGTGGGGGACGTGGAGGCGGGCAACAAGGCCGTCGCTGAGCTCACCGCCTTCTTCCGTGGCCGGACCTCCGCGGCGGGAGCGAAGCCGCGCGCCGAGCTGCCGCTGGAGGAACGGATCTCCCGCGCCGTGATCGAGGGGAGCAAGGAGGGGCTGGAGGCTGATCTCGCTGAGGCCTTGCAGGACCCGCGCTGGCCGGCGCCTCTCGACATCATCAATGGACCGCTGATGGCCGGCATGGGCGAGGTCGGCCGGCTGTTCAACGACAACCAGCTGATCGTGGCCGAGGTGCTGCAGAGCGCCGAGGTGATGAAGGCGGCGGTCTCCTTTCTCGAGCCGCACATGGAAAAGGTCGGCGACGCGGGCCGCGGCAAGATCATCCTGGCGACCGTCAAGGGGGACGTCCACGACATCGGCAAGAACCTGGTGGACATCATCCTGTCGAACAACGGCTTCACGGTGGTGAACCTGGGGATCAAGGTGCCGTCCGAGCGGCTGATCCAGGCCGTGCGCGAGCACCGTCCGGACCTGATCGGCCTCTCGGGCCTGCTGGTCAAGAGCGCGCAACAGATGGTGCTGACCGCGGGCGACCTGGCAGCCGAGGGGATCGACATCCCGCTGGTCGTGGGAGGCGCCGCCCTCACCCGGCGCTTCACCCACAGGAAGATCGCCCCGGCCTACACCGGCGGCCTCTGCACCTATGCCCGGGACGCCATGCACGGCCTGAGCCTCGTCGAGCGGCTGCTCGATCCCCAGACCCGGCCGGACCTCGAGCGCGAGGTCGCCGAGGTGGCCGCCAACGACAACGTGGATACGGCCGCCGCCGCCGAACCATCCGAGGCCGCGGCGCCGCAGGTCCAGCCCGTGCGGCGGGACGTGCCGGTGCCGGTTCCGGCGGACGAGGAAAGGCACGCCGAGGAGCTGGACTTGGACGAGGTCTGGAAGTACTTGAACCCTCAGATGGTCTACGGCAAGCACCTGGGTCTCAAGGGCTCGGTCCGCAAGCTCCGGGAAGAGGGGGACCCGAAGCTTGCCAAGCTGGAGGCGATGATCGAGGAGCTGCAGGACGTGGCGCGGCAGGGGGCGCTGCATGCGCGGGCGGTCTGGCGCTTCTATCCGGCCCGAGCGGAGGGGAACCGGCTGACCCTGGTCTGTCCGGAGACGGGCCGGCCCGCCGCGGCCTGGGACCTTCCGCGACAGACCCGCAACGGCGGCCTCTGCCTGACCGACTACGTCCTGCCGGAGGACCACGTGGCGCTCTTCGTGACCACGGCGGGGGACCACGTGCGCGAAAGGGTGGAGGAGTGGAAGAGGAGGGGCGACTATCTGAAGAGCCACGCCTTCGCCGCGCTGGCCCTGGAGACGGCCGAGGCCGCCGCCGAGTACCTCCACGCCCGTCTGCGCGCGGACTGGGGGTTCCCGGACCCGCCCGACCTCGCCACGGAGGACAAGCTCTCCGCCCGCTACCGCGGCAAGCGCTACAGCTTCGGCTATCCGGCCTGTCCCGACCTCGCGTTCCAGAGGGAGCTGTTCCACGCTCTGCGGCCGGAGGAGATCGGCGTCGAGCTCACCGAGGGAGACATGATGGACCCCGAGGCGAGCGTCTCGGCGCTCGTGTTCCACCATCCGGATGCGCGGTATTTCGGGGTGTAGGAGAAGGGCGGCCCCGAGCTCAACCGGAAGCCTTTGCGGTTCGCCGAGACTGCCGGGTCCACCGTCGTCGAGTCTCCCCACGACAGCCGCCGTATCCGCAGGCCCTATGACACCTGTTCGCCATGACGAGGCGAGAAGCCCGAGCTCCGGGAGACTCCTCCCAGTCGACCGGAGGCCCATCTCGGCCTACGGCAGACCCGTCCCGAGCTTCGGGACGCTCGTTCCGAACATTGGGAAGCTCATCCCGAGGCTCGGGAGACTCTTCCCGATCATTGGGAAAACTCTCCCGATGTGCGGGAGACCCGTCCGAATGTGCGGGAGACTCTCCCAATGTTCGGGAGCCCCTTCCCAATGTTCGGGAGACCCTTCCCAATGATTGGGAGGGCCTTCCCAATGTTCGGGATGATCGTCCCAATGTGCGGGACGCTCGTCCCAATGCCCGGGAGAGGCCTCCCAATGTGCCGGATGCTCGCTCTTAAGGTCGGGAGGCTCGTCCCCAAGTCCGAGAGGACCCTCCAACGGGTCGGGAGGCCCTTCCCAAGGAGCGGCGAATGTCTCCAAAGAGACGCGCAGGGGAAGGCAACGCGCGGGGAGAGCGTGCCGCGCCCCGGGAAAGGCTGCCGGAAAGCTCGTTGCGTGTCGTAGCCCGTTGCGCGTGCATTGCGACACAAGCGGGTAGGAGTGGCAAGGCTGGGTTGGCCCTGCTGGCTCCTCCATGTAACTTGAGTTCCCCCGGTCTCGCCTCTATCCTTGAAAGAGGGGGGATCAGTCGTATGCCGTTGCGGGAGCCCTTCGAGGAGAAGTACGAGATCCTGGAGAAGATCGGCCAGGGCGGGATGGGCGCGGTCTACAAGGTGCGGCACCGGCTGCTCGATGAGCTGCGGGTGATCAAGGTGATCCGCTCCCCCCTGGAGCCCACGCCCGAGGTCGAGGAGCGATTCCTCCGCGAGGCGCGCACGGCGTGCCGGCTGCGCCATCCCAACCTGGCGCTCCTCCACGATTTCGCCCTCGGCGAGGACGGCCGCGCCTACATCGTCCTGGAGCACATCGAAGGCGCGACCCTGCGCGCGCTTCTGGAGCGCCTGGGGACGCCGCCGCTCCCGCTGGCGCTGGAGATTGCCCGCCAGGCCGCGCTTGCCCTCCAGTACCTCCACCGCCAGCGCATCGTCCACCGCGACATCTCGCCGGGCAACCTGATGCTGACCCGCGACTTCGAGGGACGGCCGCTCGTCAAGCTGATCGACCTCGGGCTCTCCAGGAGCTTGGAGAACGGGAGCGACGGGCTGACCGGGAGCGTCTTCGTCGGCAAGGTCCGCTATGCCTCGCCTGAGCAGTTCGACGAGGGACCGGTCGACGAGCGGAGCGATCTCTACTCGCTCGGGGTCGTGCTCTACGAGCTGCTGACCGGCCGGTGCCCGATCGCCGGGCACGATGCGAAGACCTGGATGGCCGCCCACCTGTTCCGTCCCCCCCTCGATTTCGCCGTGAGCGATCCGGAGGGGCAGGTGCCCGAGGATCTCCGCGCACTCGTCCTCCGCCTCCTCGCGAAGAGCCCGGACGACCGCTTCGCCGGCGCCGAGGAGCTGGGGCAGGCGCTGCGCGGCATCCAGGCGCGCTTCCCCCTGCGCGGCGACGAGCTCGACGACGTCTGGGACGGGGAGGGTGTCGCGGCGGTGCCGGCCGTGGAACCCGAGGAGACCGACGAGCCCGAGGAGCTCGCCGCGAGCGCGGCGCCTCCGCTCCCGGAGGAGGAGTCCTCGGTGTCCCTCCTTCTCCGCCATCCGGGACGGCCGATGGAGGAGTCCGTCTCGATCCCCCTCTATGAGCCCCTGGCCGAGGCGGACGAGCTGGTGATGCCCCCGCCGGCGCCGGTGCGGCGGAGCGGGCTCCTCCTCCCTCTGCTGGTCGGCGTGTTCTCGCTGGCGATCATCTTCACCCTCGTCGCCCTGTATTCGGTGACCTCCGAGTTCCGGCTCGGCCGGGGGGACTCCGGGGTCGAGGAGGTGACCGAGCCGGCGGCGCCGCCTCCGGCTCCGGCCGAGGAGGCCGGGGAGCCCGAGCTACAACCGGCCCCGCCGGCGCCCTTGCCGGAGGAGCAGGTGCCGACCGTACGGACGGAGCCCGCACGGACAGCCTCGACAGCCCCGGCGCGGATCGTTCCGCAGCGGACCGAGGAGCCGGCCCCCAAGCTGGCTCGGTCTCTGCCGCCGCATCGTGATCCGGTGGTGCGGAAGGGGGGCGTCCGGCCCGGGCCGGGCGTCATGCCGCCCATTCCTTTAGATATGCCGCGCTTCAGCTATCCGGCCGCCGCGCGCGGCCAGGGCCTCGACGTCGACGTGCGGCTCGATCTCCTGGTGGACGAGAAGGGGAAGGTCATCGAGGCGGTGGTGCGCGAGGGGGACAGCTCGGGTCTCGGTTTCAACGAGACTGCGCTCGCCGCCGCCAAGCGCCTGACCTTCCAGCCGGCCACCCGGGGGGACGAGCCGGTCAAGATGTGGACCGAGATGATCTTCCAGTTCTCCGAGCCCGAAAGCGCCCGGCGCTCGGGGCGCTGAAAAGCGGGGTGGTCCTTGGCGCTGCTGGACGAGCACATCGAAGGCAAGTACGAGATCCTGGAGAAGCTCCGGGAGGGTGGGATGGGGGCGATCTACAAGGTCCGCCACCGCCTGCTCGACGAGATCCGCGTCGTCAAGGTGATCCGCTCCGCCGTGGCCGGCCACCCGGGCGCGGGGGAGCGCTTCCTCCGCGAAGCCAGGTCCGCGATCCGCCTGCGCCACCCCAACATCGCCGCGCTCCATGACTTCGCGATCGCCGATGACGACAACGCGTACATCGTCATGGAGTTCATCGACGGCTCCAACCTCCAGGAGATCCTCGACCGCCACGGCCGGCCGCCGCTCGCCCTGACCCTGGAGATCGCCCGCCAGTCGCTCCGCGCGCTCGGCTATCTCCACCGCCAGAAGATCGTCCACCGCGACGTCGCGCCGGACAACCTGATGCTGACGCGGGACGTGGACGGCCGGGCTCTCGTCAAGCTGATCGACCTGGGAATCGCCAAAGCGTTCGAGGAGGCGGCCGCCGGGCTGACCTCGACCGGCACCTTCCTGGGCAAGCCACGCTACGCCTCGCCCGAGCAGTTCAGCGGCACGGGGCTCGACGCGCGGAGCGACCTCTACTCGTTCGGCGTCGTCCTCTATGAGCTGCTCACCGGGAGATCTCCGATCCTCGGCAGCGATCCAGCCTCGTATCTCGCCGGGCACCTCCTCCGGCCGCCGCTCGACTTCGCCGAGAGCGATCCGGAGGGCCGGGTGCCCCCCGCCCTTCGCGAGATCGTCCTGCGGTCTCTCGCCAAGCAGCCGGAGGAGCGGTTCGCGGATGCCGAGGAATTCGCCTGGGCGCTGACTCTCATCCAGGATGAGCTGGAGCCGGCGGGCAGCGGCGAAATGGCGGCGCTTCTCCGTCCGCGTCCGGTCGAGGAGGAGGTCGTCCCCTTCCCCGTCCGTCCGGGCTCCACCCAGAGCCGGCTGGACCGCGAGTTCCTGATGACCCAAGAGCCGTTGCCGGTCCTGCCGCCGGCCGCAACGGTCCTCGCGGATGCGGCGACGGTGGCTCTGCCGCGCCCGGCGTCCGCGCCTCCGGTTTCCGGTCTTTCGGTCCTGGACGACCTGACCTGGGTCACTGCGCCGGTGCGGAAGGTCGAGGACGTGCCGCTGCCTTCTCCGCCGCCGGCCCGGGTCGCCGGAGCCCAGAGCGCCCGCTCGCCCCGGTGGCGGATCGCCTTGAGCGTAGCCGCCGCGGTGCTGGTCCTAGCGGCCGGCGGCGGGTTCTGGTGGATGCGCGCGCAGCGGACCCGGCCTGTGGAGCTCCCTCCGGCCGTGGTGGTTTCTCCGACTGTCGCTCCCGTCTCGATGCCGGCCGAGCCCGCGCCAGCCCCTATGAATAAGGACGCGGCTCCCACGACCGAGGAATTCCAGGCTGCGACGCAGCCGCCATCACCTCCGCCCGCGGCGGCGAAGCCGGCTCCGGAGCGGCCCAAGAGGGTCGACCCCGAGGAGGCGACGGTGGCTCCGGCCGACGTCACTCCCATGCAGCCGGGCGCCCTGATCCGTCCCGGGATGCCGAACGTGGAGGTGCCTGTCCCGCTCGACATCCCGCGCGTCGCCTATCCCGAGGCCGCCCGCGGCAGCGGCCGCAAGGTGAGCGTGCGGATGAAGCTGCTGGTCGACGAGAACGGCCGGGTGCTGGACGTGAAGGTCGCCGAGAGTGACGGCTCCGTCCTCGGCTTCGACGAGGCCGCCGTCGCCGCCGCGCGCCAGGTCGTGTTCCAACCGGCCACCCGGGACGGCATCCCGGGGAAGATGTGGACGGACCTCATCCTGGAGTTCGCCGAGTAGAAGGTCTTCCCAAACCCGGAGGGAAGGAGTAGTATCCCCCCTGCATGGTCTTTCTCCTATTTTGGGTTTGATCGGCGGCGCCGGTGATCCCGCACCGGCGCCGTCCGTTGTTTTCGGACCCTCCCCCCAACGCTTTGCCCGTTTATGCCGTATCATCATGCGGTGACTCCCATGCTGCACTCGACCATGCGCCGCACCTCGCTCTCGATCGTCCTGCTCTCTCTGCTCGCCTTCGGCTCTGCCGTCCCGGTCTTTGCCCTGCAGCAGGTCGATGGCCGGCAGGCCAATGCCCGGAAGCTGCTGCGGATCGCCGGCGGGGCCTCCCACCGGTTGATCCAGAGGGCTCAGGGGCGGCTCGATGCGCGGTCCCGGCCGTTCTGGGAGGCGCTCCTCCGCATGAACGCCGATCTCGACCGGGTCGGCGCGGGTCTCAGGATCCGTGACCTCTCGTTCTTCCAGGCCCTGCGCTCCGGAACGTCCTCTCTCGCGGAGGTGCAGGTCACCTGGGCGCTGGCGGGCGTCAGGGACCCCGACATCGAGCAGGATCTCCGGACGCTCGCCGCGGCCTACGACCGCCTGCGGGACCGATATGGGCCGGAGTGGGTCCGTTATCAGGCCGGCCGGCCGCTGAGCGAGGACGAGCGCGTCCGCTTCGCCCGGATGCGCGCCGAGCAGTCCTTCCTCGCCAGCAAGCTCGAGCCTCTCCGCAATCGCGTCGAGCAGACGGGCGACCATGCCACGGCGGGCGAGCTGACCCTCCTCCTCGCCCAGGTCCACGGTGTCGCGACCGCGCCCGCGACCCTCGGCGACTACCTCGATGCATCCGTCGCGACCGACTCGATCCGCGGGGCCTGGTATGGCGCCCGCGCGGCGCATACCGCTGACGAGGAGGGTTGGGCCGAGGCGGACGAGGTGGTCTCCGAGATCACCACGGACGACAGCGTCGGCTTCGTCTTCACCGCCGACCTGAAGTCGGTCCAGGACTGGAGCTTCGTCGAGACGGAGACCGACGTCCCGGCGGATATCGCTCAGGCGGCGGACCTTCAGGCGGACACCGAAGAGGCCACGGTCGCGCCGGAAATGCCTGAAGGAATCGTCCTCGACGAAAAGCAGGGCGAGGACGAGGTGGAGAGCGAGGCGCCTGCCGAGGCCGAAGCCGCGTCCGCGACGCCGGAGAATCAGCCGGAAGGCACCGCCGAGGAGCAGCTCGGCGACGAGCCGGACACCGGGGCTGCCGCGATCGAGGACCTCGACGCCCCCGCGCCTGCACACGGCAAGGAGGCGATCGAGGAGGAGGACCTGAGCGTGGACGCCGCGCCAGGGAAGACGGACCCGAAAGCATGCACCGCCGAGGGACCGGCGTGCGAAGACAGCACCGCTCCTCCGCCGCCTGCCGCGACACCCGCCGCGCCGCCAAAGCCGGCCCCCCCGGGCGGCTCCCGATAGGCTAAGATCCCTCCTTCGCCGCCGCCCGCTCCGGGGTGGCGAGGAGGAGATGTCCATGGGTCTTCTGAGCAGTTCCATCAGCGTCACCCGGTTCAACGTCGTCGTTCCCCCCGAAGGTCCCGACTTCGAGCGAATCCAGTTCTGGGCCATCGATCCCGGCTCGGAAGTGCGCGAGCGGATCGGCGTCATCCCTTTCGAAATCGAGGCCCCGTACGAGGTGGGTCAGGGGCGATATGCCTTCCGGGTGCGGATCGACCGCATCCGGGCGGATGCGACGGCGGTCAAGGAGCGCCTCAGGGAGCTGCTCAAAGCCGAGATGGAGGCCACCGGCCGGCCGTTCGTCGGTGCCAAGACCCGCAAGAAGCTGCGCGACCTCGCGGAAGCGGAGCTCTGCGCCCGCCAGGCCCCCAGCACCCGCATCCTCGAATGCACGATCGACGGCACCATCCTGTACGTCGCGAGCACGGCCAAGTCCCACCTCGGCACGGTCCTCGCCCTGCTGCGGCAGGCGGGCATCGAAGCCGACTTCAAGGCGCCCTGGCTCGACGAGGCTCCGGAAACCGACGAGGCGAGCGACATCGTGATCCCCAAGGAGCCGGGGCAATCCGTCCTGGGCTGCCGCTTCGTCAAGGCCCTGCTCGAAGAGCCCGAGGTCATGGTGGAGCCCGAGACCGGCAGCGTGCGGCTGGCCACCCGCGAGGCCAAGGTCTCGCTGACCGGCGCCGTGCTCAACGAGCTGTTCCACTATCTAGAGGAAGGGGCCGAGATCCTCTCGGCCAAGATCCACGTCGGGACGTACCCGATGCGGTTCGACGCGCTCTCCTACCGCCTCAACGGCCTGAAGCTGGAGCCGGTCCGCAACGAGCACTGGACGGTGGACCTGGACCAGCGGCTGGAGCAGATCGCCGCCGTGTTCGAGGTCCTGGACGGCAAGTACGCGGCCCTCAAGGACCGCCTGAACGGGACGGCGGAGGCTCCGACCCCGCCCGCCGCAGCCGAGGAGACCGCGGCGGCGGGCGCCTCAGAGCCGTTCTAGAACCGCGCCGACCAGATCAGCTGGACGTTGCGCGCCGTGGTGACCCGGGAGAGGGCGCCACCGCCCTTCTACACGCTCGATGTCCGGACTGTTCCCACCTTCTTGCCGTGCAGCGTTGTCCACGAGGAGAATCTTCTTGGTGCTCATCGACGTGAGGAATACACTCTCCCGATCTTTTCATAGCAGAATCCGAGCGCGGAGAACGGAAGGGAGAGATGACCCTCGAAGAGTTCGTGAAGCTTGCCGGGGACCGGGGGGTCAAGGTCCGGCGGGTGGCCTCTCAGGGACGACACTGGTTGGCCCAGGGCGGGAAGCTCTACGCACTGCCTGACATTCCCGCGAACAAGCCGATGCCCGAAACTCTTTTACGAAGCCTGTGCCACCTCTACGGCCTCTCGCCCCTCGACTGTGAGATGAATGAGGAACCCGAGGCCTAGCTCACAGCTGGAACGCGGGAATGAGCGTCGCATGAACGGTGAGGCCTCGCAGGCTCTCCAGGAGCCGACCGGTCCAGCCGCTCTCGCCCGATGGAGAGGATCGCACCCGGACCTCTGCCGCCTCATACATCTTCCAGTAGAGGGCCGGAGCCGCCGGCAGGCAGGCAAACGGCTCGACGCCAGTCTCGAGACTGATCTCGATTTGTGTCCGGAGCTGTCTGCGCAGCTCATCGGGGAGCTCCTCGAGAGACCCGGCGAGGCCGACGAGATCGTGCTCGAGACATTGGGCCACCCACCATTCGCCCTCGCGAAACACCACGGCGTGAATTGTTCGTTCCGGCATCGTCGGTTTTCCCCCTACGCCACAGTGTACCGTACTACGAGCCGCGCCGGGCTGGAACGACCGACGCGGCTGACCCACACGCACTCCCGCCACTCGGAGCGGGGGCTCTAGAACCGCGCCGACCAGATCAGCTGGACGTTGCGCGCGGGCAGGCGGTAGTACTGCGCGTCGCCGAGCTCGCTCTCGGCGACCGGGTCCCGCTCGTCGCTCAGGTTGGTTCCCTGGAGCCGCAGGTCCCAGCTCGTGAACCGGTAGCCGATGCCCGCCGACCATGTGGTATAGGACGGCGCGAGAGCGGTGTTGCGCTTGTTGAGGAAGCGGTCCCCCACATACTCCGCCTGCACCGAGCCGTTCCACCCCCGCGCGGGGAACCACACCAGCTCAGCGCCGGCCAAGTCCTTCGCCGACATCTCCAGACGGTTGCCTTCGAGCTGCGTCGGGACCCCGTCGAAGTCCTGCACGAAGTCCTGGAACTTCGCGTCGTGGCGGCTGTAGACCACCCGCGCGAGCAGGTCGGACGCCAGGCGCAGTTCGGTCTCCAGCTCGGCGCCGCGGAAGCGCTCGGCTCCCGCGTTGACCAGAGCCGGAAGGCCGTCGACCGCCTGGGCCACGACGAGGTTCTCGAAGTCCATCTGGAAGACGCTCACCTCCCACTCCAGACGCCCGCCGAGATGGCGCCCCTTGACGCCGGCCTCCCAGCTCTCCGCCGTCTCCGGATCGAGGATCTCGGCCTCGGCTTCAGGACCGAAATCGAGGGCCGCGGGCTTGTAGGAGTTGCGCCAGTCGGCGTACAGCCAGAGGGCGCTGTCGCTCGACTCGGCGGCGAGGAAGCTCACGCCCACGATGCCGCTGCCGCGGGTGACCGTCTTCTCGACCTTGCCCTCGTCCTCCTCCTCGTCGCCCGGATCCTCTCCGACCAGAGATTCCTCGCCGGCTTCCCGGTCTTCCGTGGTGCGGTTCAGTCGCGCACCCAGCTGGAAGCGCAGCCGGTGCGTCGGCGTCCACTCGGTCTGGAGATAGAGGCCAGAGAAGTTGCGCTCGTCCTCCATGTCGAAGCCTTCCTGGCGGATCGGGTCGTCGCCCGAGGGCGCTCCGCTCCCATCGAGGCGGACGAAGTAGTCGAAGTCTTCGGAATCCGCTTTCGCCTTGCCGTAGAGGTGATCGAAACCGGCGACGACCTGCACGGTCTGCGACGGCTGGAACGCCAGATGGGTGTCGAAGTAGACGTCGTCAACGGTGAGATCCTGCTCGAAGCCGGTGGCGTTCAGGGGGCCGTCGTTCGAGAGGTCGGAGAGGAAGCCGCGCAGGGAGTCGCGCTGGGTGTGGGTGAACGCCAGGGTGCTCGACCAGGTGCCGTGGCTCAAGGTCCGGTCCCAGCCGGTGGTCAGATGCCAGCGATCCTCGTCGATCTTGGCCCCGCGGGGGTTGTGGTTGGCATCGAGCGGCACGAGCGGCGAGAGGACGCGGCCCTCCCGCGGATGCGGGCTCGCCGGGTCCTGCTTCAGGATGTTGCCGTCGACATCGATATGGAACAAGCCGTTCGCGGTCGGCAGCGAGCCGCGCCAGAGGAGATGACCCCGCTCGAAGCCGGTGCGGTCGTCCTTGAAGCCCTGGTTCTCGCCGTCCACCGTCAGCGACTGCTGGAAGCGGCCGGTCGAGAGAGGGAGGGTGACGGCGGCGCCGCCGCTGCTGTAGCTGCCGCCCCAGACGCTCGCCGAGCGGCCGGGAGCTCCGGCGGCGCGGTGGATCACATGGATGACGCCCACGAACGAGGTGGCGCCGTAGAGGACCGGCGCGGCGCCGCGCAGGACCTCGATGCGGTCCACGTTGGTCAGATCCAGGGTGGTCAACGCCGGGTTGAACGCTCCGCCCCAGGGCACCCCGTCGACGACGAGCAGGAAGGCATCGAACTCGCGCAACCCCCAGAGCTCCGGAACCGAGCCGGCGGGACCGGCGTCGCCACCGGGTGCCACCGAGACGCCGGCGACGACGGCCAGCGCGGATTGCAGGTCGTTCGCGCCGCGGGCCCGGAGCTCGTCGCCGGAGATGACGGTGACGGAGGCCGGGACGCCTTCGACGTCCTCGGGAACGCGAGTGGCGGTCACCTGGATGGTCTCGGCCAGGCTCCCTTCTCCATTTTCGGGGACGGCTCCGGCGGGCTCGGCGGCCCGGAGGCGGACGGCGGGGACAGCGGCCAGGGCCGCGACGGTGAGCGGCAGGGCGAGCCTGCGCAGAAGAGACGGACGCATAAACGGTTCCTCCTCGGAAACCCTTGAAAAGTCGAACGAAAGACACCCACCCGGTTTTCGGGCGGAGCCGGCGAAGCAGGACGGGAAGGGCCGTCCGGTCTATTCGTTCTGGCGCCGGGTCAGGAGGAGGATGGGGATCGGCGCCGGCCGGACGGCGCGCGGAGAAGTCGCCGAAGCAGCTTGATCGAGGTCCGTCTGCCCGAGCCTGCCGGTCTCCAGGAGGGGCTCTGGTTCAGGGGATCGGCTCACGGATGCGAGCGCCAGCCTCCAGGCTGGGTCTGGGGCCATGGACTGGCTGCCGGCGAGCCCCGCCGCATCCGCGGCGACCACCTGGCGGAGCGCGCCGCCGTGCCGCGATCCCTCGACCCAGGCGACGACTCCGGCGTCGCCCGGACGGGCGGGCTCGCCCGGAGCCGGGGCGCGAGAGGTCGTCCCGGCCTCGAAGACGGAAAGCGTTCCGGCGATCGCGAAACGCTCCGGCAGCTCGAAGATGGTCTCGTGCTTCTCGTCCCCGAACCGCAGAAGGAGCCGCGCGTTCCGGGTGGGGATCTGCGGCACCCGCCAGAGGATGCGGCGCAGGCCGCGGTCCAGGTGAGGAGTGATGCGGACCGGGTAGTGCTCGCCGCCGTCGAAGGAGAGGAACGCCTCCCACTCTTCCACCTGGGAAGGCCGGGCGAAGGGAGCCGCCGGCTCCCAGGCCAGGGCGGCCAGCGATCCGGCCTCCAGAGTCGTGCCATCCCGCGGGGAGGACAGGCGGACCGCCGCGGCTCCGGCCGGAGCCGCGATGCCTGCCAGGATCAGCCAGGCCATCGCGCAGGAACAGCGCAGGAGGCGATTCATTGGCCAAGCACGATACAGTTTCCGGGCGGTTAGGGCAAGCTTCGGGTCCCGAAACGCGATAGGCTGCGCGTTCGGATCGGGCCCGCCATGACGCTCTCCACC
>DASPXX010000188.1:0-25918 GCA_035637095.1 Thermoanaerobaculia bacterium | reverse complement strand
GTCCGCATCGCTCGCCACCGAGAAGACCGAGCGCTCCCTGCCGATCGCAATCCGCCGCCACCAGGCGCCGTCATAGACCAGCAGGCCGTCCAGGTTGCCGACATAGAGGACGCCCCGGGGGTCCATGGCGACCGCGAAGTTCTGGGAATCCACGTCGGCGACGTCATAGGCCCGCACGAGGGGATATCCCCGTTCCGCGGACCCGGCCGGCGGCACCGCACCCGCGGCGCACACGCCGGCCAGGACGAAGCCGATCCAGCAGGTGAAGGAGCGCAAAGCCATGAGAGCTGCGGTCGAAGTCCCGCCAGTGTATCCCAGGATAGGTGGCGCTTTTCTGGCACCGATCCCGCAAGTTGATCCCATGAAGGAGGAAGCACGATGAAGTCGGCACAGCGCAACGTCCTCGGAGACATCGCCCTCGGCGCTTTGGCCGGGGTTGCGGCGACCTGGATCATGGGCAAGGCCACCACCTACCTCTACGAGCACGAGAACGAGGCCGCGCGCAAGCGTGAAGACGAGGCGCGCGACGGCAAGAGCGCCTACGAGACAGCTGCGGAAAAGGCCGCACTCCTGGTCGTCCGGGAGCTCTCGGACGATGAGCGGAAGAAGCTCGGATCGGCCATCCACTGGAGCATCGGCCTGGGGTCCACCGTCCTCTACGCCCTGCTCCGCCGCCGTCTGGCCGGCCGCGGCCTGGGAGCCGAGCTCGCCGCGGGAGCCCTCTTCGGCACCGCCGTCTGGCTGCTCATGGACGAGATCGGAAACGTCGCCCTCGGGCTCACCCCCGGACCCACCGCCTTCCCCTGGCAAGCGCACGCCCGAGGCCTCGCCGGCCACCTCGTGCTGGGCCTGACCGCGGAGGGTGTGATGCAGGCGGCGGATCTCGCGGCGTGAGGAAGGCTTGGCTCAACCTGCCGCGATGTGGGCTTATCTGGGGCCAGTTAAGCTTATCTCGGCCCAGATAACGATATCTCCCCGGAAATAAGCTTATCCTGCCGCGATGTAAGCTTATCTGCGGCGAGTCAAGCTTATCTCGGCCCGAATAAGGCTAACTCGGCCCAGATAACGTTATCTCCCCGGAGATAAGCTTAACCTGCCGCGATGTAAGCTTATCGGCGGCGAGATAAGCTTATCCCGGCCCAGATAAGGTTAACTCCTCCCAGATAACGTTATCTCCCCGGAGATAAGCTTGACCCGCCGCGATGTAAGCTTATCGGCGGCGACTTAAGCTTATCCCGGCACCGATAAGGCTAACTCGTCCTCAGATAACGCTATCTCCCCGGGGATAAGCTTAACCCGTCGCGGTACCGGCTTATGGCTTGAGCCAACGGCAGAAAACTGGCCGGAATGTCTGAACCCTCGGCAGGTAATGCTATAGTCGGCGCACCATGGCCGACCGCTATGACGAAGAGATCTCCCGTCTCGCCCATGTGCTCGCGACGGTCGTCCGGCTCTCCGGCCACACCCGCCAGGCGCTCGAGCAGCAGATGGGATTGAGCAGCGGCTACCTGAGCAAGATCCTGGGTGGATCGGTCGAGCTCCGGGTGCGCCACGTCCTCATGCTCGCCGAGGCGCTCGGGGTGGAGACGGCCGACCTCTTCCGGCTGTCCTGGCCCGACCGGCTGTCGGGCGAGGCCGGGGCGGCCTCCCGCCGGTTGATCGAGGGCGTCCAGGCTGCGCTGGGCCAGAGCCCGCGCCCCTCCAGGCCCGAGGCCGACCGCGACTTCGACGAGCAGGTGAAGCGCTCCCTCGGCCGGCTGTTGGGCCTGACCGGGGATGAGCCCGGCCCAGAGTGATCACAGAGCTTCGAAGCGGAGCTGCGGCTCGCGCTCGAGCCGCCTGAGAAACCCGCTCACGTGGCGCACGGTGCGCGGGGTCGCGCGCTGCCGCTCGCAAGCCCGCTTCAGGTAGCCCATCGCCCGCACCGCCTCGCGCTGGATGCCGAGCCGCTCGAAGGTGGCGAGCATGTCTTCCGCCAGCTCCTTGACCTCGGCTCTCTTCCCCTGGCCGAGCCACACCGCCGCCAGATCGAGGCCCACGAGAGCGGCAGGGAATGCCCGGTTGTGTTGGAGAAAGCCGGCCCGGGCCTCTTGGAGCGCCGCCTCCGCGCGGCCGGTCTTCCCCAGGCCGGCGAAGATCTGTCCTTCGACCCACCGCAGCTTGCTCAGGCTGATCGGTTGGCCGGCCCATGCCTCGCGGAGGCCGCTTTCCAGGAGCATCTCGGCCGCGGCGGTGTACTCACCGCACTGCACCATCACCTCCAGAATGCTCTCGGTGGCCGAAATGACCAGCTGCGGGTCGCGCTCGCGATCGAGGAGGGCGAAGCCCCGCCGTAGGAACCCGAGCGCCTGCCGCGGCTGCCCTTCGTAGTTCGTGTAGATGCCCCGGCTCACCAGCGCACGGCCTGCGAGGTGGTCGTCGCCGACCTTCTGATAGAGCTGGCAGACGCCGTCGAGCAGCTCGCAGGCGTCCGGGAGCAGCCGCTGGTGGGCAAAGAGGGAGGCCTGGAGATCCGCCAGCCGGGCCAGCAGGAGGAGGTTGCCCGTCCCCTGCCTCCTGCGCTCTTCGGCGATTTCCAGCGCCGCGTCGGCCGCGGCCAGCTCGTCGTTGACGCGGTGGGCGTTCGCCATCTCCGCCCAGGCACGCGCCTGCTCGTCGGCGATCACCTCCGGCGCGTGCTCCTGCGGATTGAGGTTCTGGGCAGCGATCTTCGCGAACAACGCGAGGCGCAGCATCTCCACCGGGTTGCGATAGCGCTCGTCGAAGCTGAGCCGCAGGAAGGCGTGGACGAGCGGCCGGCCCCGCAGCTCGTCCGCCTCCTCGTCGGTGAGCCCGGCGAGGCCGAGGGGATTGGCCCGGATCAGCTCCACTCCCCGTGCCACCAGGGTCTGGTTGACTCCGCGGGCCTCGGGCCGGCGGCTCAGCACGGAAGCCAGCGCGCGGGCGATCGGGGCCTCGTACTCCCTTCCCGCGGAGGGCCGGGGCGCCTCCGGTTTCAGGATCAGCGGCCGGAGCTGCTTCCTGCAGACCTCGCACCCTCGCAGGAGGTGCCGCAGCACCTCCGTGGTCTTCGGCCGAGAGAGCTCGCCGCGGACGAAACGCTGCGCATCGCCTTCGGTCAGGTGATCGCTCAACGGGCACCTCCCCAGGAAAGATCTCGCATAAAGGCTTCGCCGACATTGTCGCACAAAAGAATGCACCGGTGCCACCCGACGGGAACTTCAGGTGGCACCCGTTGGGTTCACCCGCAAGAGAGGCCTAGCCGTTTGGGTCGATACACGCGCCTTCGTCCTTGCAGGCCGCCGCGCCGTTCGGATCGATGCACCCTCCGGCATCGCCCCCGCAGACGACCGCGCCGGCCGGGTCTTCCCAGAGCGACTGGAGCCAGAGCCAGGCCCGGGACCAGAGACTGCCGTCGTCCTGCCGCTCTGAGCCGGCCGCCGGCGCGCGCCCTGGGAGCCCGCCTGCCATCGCCGGAGCGCTCGCCAGGAGCACGGCGGCCAACGCGAGCGCCACCACCTGCGTGATGCCTTTCCGCAACATGAGAACCTCCCTCTCCCCACAGAGCGCCGGTGGGCCGGAAGTGGCGGCGGCGTCCGCGGGGGATTGCAATCTCGTCTCGCCTGGCAATTGTTGCCCGAACGGCAGCCTGGAGTTGCTCGTTCGGGAGACCCGCCTCTCGCTCGTTGATCAGACCCGGTGAGCTTGCTCTTGCCTGAGACAGAAAAATAGAGGCGCCAACCAGGAACTTGCAACGGTTGCCGCGCCGGGCGAGAAACCGTCTTCCGTCGGAGTGAGTCTGCTTTCTATTCCGATATCTCGGAAAAATCCGGGCGATTTTTGGGATTTTCTCTTGACAGCAGGCGAGGAGTCGGCGAATCATTCCGGCACCATGGACCCGATCGCAGACTCACCCCGCCAGCTTTCCCCGGCGCAAAGAAGCGCTCTCGGTGCCCGGATCCTGCAACGGCGCCGGGCACGACATTGGAACCAACGCGAGCTCGCGAGGCGCACCGGAATCCGCGTCATGCGGATCTCCCGGCTGGAGAACGGCCACTCGACGCCGGCCCTGCCGGAGCTGCTGCGGCTCGCCGAGGTCCTCGAAGCCAGCCTGGATGAGCTGGCGCTGGGAGCGCCTCCGGAGCGGAGCCTCCCCCAACTTCAGGAGCTGGAAGAGCTCGCCTCCCCCGAGGAATGCGCGGTACTCGGCAGGCTGCTGCGCATCCTCCTGGCGGGATTCCGGTTGACCCGGCCGCGGGCAGGAGAGGAGGAGGGCCGCCATGACCATCCATGACCTCTTCATCACCCTGAGCCCGCGGCTGAAGCGGATCGTCGCGAGGTTCCGCATCCCGCCGGCCGAAGCCGAGGACCTCGTGCAGGAAGCCTGCCTCGCCCTGGTGCGGCACTGGGCGGCGATCGAGAACCCTGAAGCCTGGCTCGTCCGGACCCTCTCGCGGATGTGTTGCACCTGGCTGCGCCGGCAAAGGCAGCGGCGGTGGCTGCAGTATCTCGATGAGCAGATCTTGGAAGCGATCGCACCGGCCGAGGAGCCGCCCCAGGAGCGAGCCGAGCTCTTCCTGGATATGGAAACCCTTCTGGCCGTTCTCCCGCGGCGCTCGCAACAGCTCGTTGCGCTCCGCTATGGCCTCGGCATGACAAACGAAGAGATCGCCGCCCGACTCGGCTACCGCCCGGCCTCGATCAGCAAGTTGAGCGAAAGGGTGTTGGAGCGGCTGCGCCGGAGTCTGCGGGAGGGAGCCTGACCAGCCTCAGCCCTTGGTGAAAGCCGTCACCGCGCCGACGACCGCAACCCCGGCCGCGACGAAGAGGCTGGCCTGGACTCCTCGGACGAGACCGGTCCCGGTCGCGGCACCCGCGTGGGCGAGGATGGTGGTGAAGACCGCTCCGGAGAGGCCGACTCCCAGGACCATACCGAGGTTGCGGGCGGTCGCGAGGACTCCCGCGGCGATGCCCTGGCGGTGGCGCGGCGCCGCTCCCATCAGGGCGCTGTTGTTGGGTGAGACGAAGACGCCGATGCCCAGCCCCACGACCCCAAGGGCGCCAGCGATCGCGCGCAGGGAGGCATGGTCGGCCAGACTCGCCAGCAGGAAGATCCCGGCCGCGAGACACAACATTCCGAACGTCGCCGGGAGGCGCGAGCCGAGGCGGTCCGAGAGGGCTCCGGCGAGCGGGGCGACGATGGCCATGACGATCGGCTGCGCGGTGAGCACGAGGCCGGCGTGCCGGGGGTCCAACCCGCGCCCCTGGATGAGCAGGAAGGGGAGCACGAAGAGCACGCTGTAGACGCAGATGTAGTTGAGCAGCGCGCTCACCGTCGCCGCCGAGAAGGTCCAGCTCCGAAAAAGCGAGAGGTCGAGCATCGGATCGGGCCGGCGCAGCTCGACGGCGACGAAACCGGCCAGGAGGACCGCGGCGGCCACGAGCAGAGCGATGACCGGCACCGAGCCCCAACCCCAGGAATGGCCCTGATTGAGCGCGACGAGCAGCGCCACGAGACCCGCCGTGAAGAGCGCGGCACCGGGCGGATCGAACCGCTCGCCGGTGCGCTCGGGGCGGTCGTCCTCGATGTTGCGCAGCGCCAGAGCGATGGCGAGCGCGCCCACCGGCACGTTGATGTAGAAGACCGACCGCCAGCCGAGCACGCTGGTGAGCCACCCGCCGAGCGACGGCCCGGCGGTCAGGCCGAGATAGGTGAACCCTCCCAGGGCACCGAGAGCACGGCCGCGCTGCTCCACGGGGAAGGTCTTGGTGAGGATGGCCGGCGCGCTCGCAAAGAGCATGGCGGCGCCGACCGCCTGCAACCCCCGGAGGGCGATGAGCGCACCGATCGACGGCGCGAGGCCGCAGAGGGCAGAGCCCAGGACGAAGATCCCGAAGCCGGCGATATAGATCCGCTTGTGGCCGCGCAGGTCTCCCGCCCGGCCGAACGAGAGGAGGAGGGCGCTCACGACCAGGAGGTACACCGTGGTGACCCACTCGACCCCCGCCACCGTGGTGTGCAGCTCGCGTCGCAACACCGGGAGCACCGTGTTGACGGCGCTGCCGTCGAGCGCCGACATGAACGTGCCGACGCCGATGGCGCCGAGAATCCACCAACGCCGTGCTGCTGGGGCCGGGCCCGAGTCCCTCATGAGGTCATCCTACACTGCTTTTGTTTTATAGCCACATTTGTTTTGCAGCATATCTGCAGATAAATCCGCCACTGCCCCCTTTGGTGTAGTTTTGCAGAGAAAACAGTTTCATCATGCCTTCTCTCCGATCATCAAGGCCCACTCATCTCAGTCTGTTCGTATCGGATCCGGTCAGTGGCCAGCCGGTGGCGCGTCTGCCGCTCTATGCCGAAGTCGGGGTGCCGCGGATCGTGCCGGTGCCAGCGCTGCCAAGCGACACGCGCGTTTTCGAGGTGATCATCGCAGCCTTGGATGCCGTCGATCCCAAGACGACGGGGGAGGTGAGTCATCGCGTCGCGCAAGCTGCCCAGGAAGCCCTGGGCGAGGTTGTCGAAACTACAAGCCTCGACGCTCTCGCGAAAGATTTCCAGAAGTTGAAGAAGTTGTTCGAGCGCGTGTTCAAGGAAGTGCTCGCCAAGGCTGGGCGCAAGCACATGGCCACCATTAAGCTGCCGGAGCTGAAGAGGCTGATTACCGACGCGTTGAGGGCCGCGGCGGAGGACTTCGATCTCGCCCTGGTGCCCGAGGTGGAAGACTCAGGTGTCCACTGGGCAGATCCGCTCGGAGTCTTGACGACGGACCACGTCGGGTATGCCTCTTTCGATCTCAGGCGCCTGCGCCCCGACGTTTACGAAATGTTGGTGGCCGCGATCGAGAAGCGCCGCAAGGATCCCGCCGCTGTGCTGGAGCTCGCCATCTGGGTCTACCCCTACGGCCATCCCGGACGGTTCGATGCCCTGGCTCAGGGACGCTTCGCTTACGATGCCGTCGTCGCGCGGCTGCCCGTCAAGTTCCTGCCGCTGCCTCCGGCGCTGCAAAACATGGGGCCGCGGGCGCTGCAGAACCCCGGTCTCACCGACTGGCGGCTTTCGCCCGCCTCATTCGCCGCGAGCCCGAAGACGCTCGTCGGCGAGCACGGATGCGAGGAGCTTGCCCCCGCCAGCCTGGCCCTGCAGGAGTTCGTGCTACGGCAGGTGGTGCGGATCCTGGACCCTCAGGAGCTCCAGGTGCCGAAGGACGGAAAGGCCGCCTGGATCGACGAATACAAGGTCTCGTGGTACTCCCTCGGCCATTCTCTCGGAGAAATCCTCTACAGCCTGCCGCTCGCGCCCGGGGAATCGGTCAAGCTCGCGGTCGTCGACTGGTCCTGGGACAGTCTCACCCAGCGCGACGAAAAGACCCGCCTGACCGAGGACGTGCTCCACCAGACCCACCGCGACCGGACCATCACCGAGACGGTGAGGGCCGGGTTGCAGGAGCTACAGCGTGGTGCGTCCATCATGGGCGGCATGGCTCACTCATCCGGCCAGTCCTCGGGAGCTTCAGGCGGCTTCGGCATTGGTCCGATCGGCATCGGCCTGGGCGCAGGCTCGGCCATCGGCGACGCCCATTCCCTGGGCGGCGCGGCTGCCACGAGCGAAGGCAGCCGCGATCTCGTGGCGGAGAACATCCAGCGCCTCAGCGACAGCTTCGCGCAGGCCAGCTCGGCCCAGCGTGAGATCAACTCGACGGTGGTCATTCAGGCTCGGCAGGAGGAGAAGGAGAGCATCCAGACCCGCACCTTCAGCAACTACAATCACAGCCACACGCTCACCGTTCTTTATTACGAGGTGCTGCGCCACTTCCGGGTGACAGTGGAGTGGGTGCGCCGGCGACACGCCGTCCTGCTCCAGATCCCAACGCGCATTGGGCCCTTCGACCCCAACATCTTCCCCGGGTTCGCCTACGACCCCACCGTTCTCCTCGAGTACCGCTACTTGCTGGAACCGACGCTGCTCGACCCGGCGCTCAAACCGGCCTTCGACGCCGTCGAGAAGCTCGAGACCACCCGTAGGAACCAATGGCTCCGCAAAATCACCCCCGGCACGACGCCGTACTGGGAAGGTGATATCGAGTTTTCCCTGTTCGAATTCGGGCTCAGGACCGCGGGAGGTCCCACTGACGATACCGATGAAACTGTCATGATCAATCTCATCTTGGTGGACGGCACCAAGGTGAGCCGACCGCTTGTTCGTGCCTGGGAAAAGGGGAACCCAACCGAAAATGTCAATGTCGGCAAACGCCTGGACTACAACAACGAGTGGGGTTGGTTCATCGCTGAGCCGGATCATCTGCCGGATCATGGAATCAAGTGGAATCAGCTCATGGGTTTTGAGTTCGTGCTTCACGATAATGACGAATGGCGAATGAATGGCTTGGCGATCAACGGCTTCCATGCCGGTGGCAAGGTATCGCTGCTGGACATGACCGATAACATCACCTACTGGTTCCCATTCAATGGAAGCTCGAACACGGTTACTTACATCAAGCGCCCGGGCCCCAAGCCGGCCGAGATCCCGGACCCGTGGGAGAGCCTCACGGATGGGGAGTACCTGCAGATTAACAAGCTGCTCGACCATTTCAGGCGCCACAAGGATTACTACGACCGCATCGTCCTGCTCGCCACCGACCCGGCATCCATCGCCATCGAGCTCGAAAAGGTGGACCTGGGCGGCGGCCAGACGCTCCTCGACCAGGTCGATCCCACTCCGCTCGAGGTCTTCGGTAGTTGGGTGGCCTACCCGCTCGCCAAGCAGCCGGCAGGAGTGGATACGATGGCAGTGGACATTGCCGCTGCCTTGAACGGCAACGATCCCACCCGGCGGCAATGGGCGGAAGCCAAACTGGCTGCCATGAGCGGAGCGGATCGCGAGAAGGTCTTGGAGCAGGTGTCGCTCGCGTCAGCGAAATCCGAGCGGCTGATCACACTGCCGACGCGCGGTGTGTTCGCCGAGGGCAAGCTCGGGCACTGCAATGTTTCCGAGGAGATCGACAACACCCGGTTCTGGAAATGGGACGAGCACCCGATCCCCATCCAGGCGCCGGAGATCAATCCGATCACCGCGGTGACGCCGCAGCCGCAGCAGGTCTCGGCGACGCCGACGGCCTTCCCGCAATCGCTCGTCAACATCGTCAACCCCTCACCAGCCCCCGATCCCACGGGCCTGGCCGCAGCCTTCAGCCTGCTCGGTACACCGAACATCTTCCGCGACATGTCGGGGCAGGCGGAGGTGGCCGATCTGCTCAAAAAGCTATCCGACAACACTATCGGGATCGCCGAGGCGGCAAACCGGGCGCGAGAGATCCAAGGGAAATACGGACTCGGCTCACCGGCTGGCGGAAGCGGATCGGCTGGCGGAAGCGGAAGTGCTCCGGGTGGAAGCGGCGCCGGCCCCAGCCCGGACGAACAACACGACCAGCTCCAGGTTTATCGGAACGCGGAAGAGAACGGAGACATCACAAAGCCGAAGAGGCAGGAGCTCGCGCAAAATTATCTGCAAAATACCAGCACATCCAAACCCCTGCTTGGATTCTCCGTTCCGGACGCCGGCGACGCAGGAGAAGCGCCCGCGCTCAATCCAGGGAACTTCAAAAAGTTCGTCGACGACAAGCGCCTCGATCCCATCGTCGCGGACCTGCTCCGCGAGCTTGACGCCTACCCGCAGGATAGCTGGGCGCAGCAGGTGCCTCATTTCGCCTACCATGAGCTCGAGGCTGGAAACTTGATCGGCATCTTCAGTGTTAAGAACAGAGACCAACTCAAGAAACCGGCGCTGCTTCCTTCCACAGAGTACGCCAATGTCGATGCCGACGCGGCGAGGATCGATTCGGGAATTGAGAGCGGAAACACCCGGGCAGTGGGCCAGGAAGGAGCTTACAGGTCTTACATCCTTCTTTCGGATAAACTTCTCGAAGAGGCGAAGCCAGGCGGCGAAGCTTCGAAGCGCGATAAACTTGCCTTCGTGCTCGCGCACGAGCTCACGCATGTCCGCAACCGAGACTTCTACATGAAGCTAGAGAGCTCACCACCAGGAACTGAACAGTTGTGGCTGCCAACCGGCGTGCATTTTTATGTCGATGCTAATGCCGCAAAAACAAATCCAAATACTCAAAAATTGCCGGGAAAGTTCATGCAGGAGGTTATTAGTAAGCACGTCGCCTGGCGGGTTCGTAAAGATCTCGACGCCAAGCGCACCGGCGCTCCTCCTACGGTAAACCCTGAAAAACTGCCGTTCTTCCGATTTGTCCTCGATCAGCGAAGCGAGATAAAAGGAATCGACAACGGATACTTTGAGGCGCTCAAGGCGAAGCAGAACGAGCAGCTCGCTAACTGGATGCTCGCAGCGGGGGAGAATTCACTCTTCCACGACCGGGTCGAAAAATCCAAGGCGGTCGGCCAATTCTTTGGAGAGGTCTTCAAGGAGGCGAAGGCGACGTCATTCGCGACACCCGCCGGACCACCGGACGGTGGGCTGTAGCGCGCCGGTGACCCCATCACCGGCGAGCCTGATGATCGTCCGCTGCGGCGATCTCAACCCGCCACGATGTTCACCAGCCGCCCCGGCACCACGACCACCTTGCGGATCGCCAGACCTTCGGTGAAGCGCTGCGCGCCTTCCGTCGCGAGCGCGGCTTCCCGGAGCTGGTCCTCGCCCAGACCCACCGGCACGGAGACGCGGTCGCGCAGCTTGCCGTTGACCTGGACGACCAGGGTGATCTCCTCGTTCTGCGCGGCCTCTTCGTCCACCTCCGGCCAGGACTGGAGGTGGATCGAATCCCGGTGGCCGAGCTCGTGCCAGAGCTCGTCGGCGAGGTGCGGCGCGATCGGCGCGAGCATGCGGACGTAGAGGTCTTTCGCCTCGTCCCAGGCCGGCGTTCCGGCCAGCTGAGGGCGCGCCTGGAGCATCTCGTTCAGCAGCTCCATCAGAGCGGCGATGATGGTGTTGAACTGGAGCGCTGCGAAGTCGGCGGTCACCCGGTGCAGCGTCTGGTGGAGCTTGCGCCGCAGCTTCGTGGTGTCTCCTCCCGTCCCCTCGGCCGGCTCCATGTAGAGGTTCCAGACCCGCCGCAGCCAGCGCGACGTCCCTTCGATTCCCTTGCTGTTCCAGGGACCTCCCTGGTCCCAGCGGGCGAAGAACATCAGGTAGGCGCGCACCGTGTCGGTGCCGTAGCGGTCGACCAGGGCGTCGGGGGCCACGACGTTGCCGCGGCTCTTCGACATCTTCTCCGAGTCCTCGCCCAGGATGATCCCCTGGTTGCGCAACTGGAGCATCGGCTCGTCGCCCTGCACGATCCCGAGGTCGCGGCAGGCCTTGTGGAAGAACCGCGTATAGATCAGGTGCATGGTGGCGTGCTCGACGCCCCCGGTGTAGGTGTCCACCGGCATCCAGGCGCGGTACTCGGAGGGATCGAACGGCCCCTGGTCGTACTGCGGGCTCAGGTAGCGCAGGTGGTACCAGGACGAGCACATGAAGGTGTCCATGGTGTCCGTCTCGCGCTCCGCCTCGCCGCCGCAGGCCGGACAGGTGGTCTTCCTCCAGGTCGGATGGAGCTTGAGCGGGCTCTCCCCCGTGGGCCGCCACTCGATGTCATCCGGAAGCAGGACCGGCAGGTCGTCTTCCGGCACCGCCACAGGCCCGCATTGCGGACAGAAGACGATGGGGATGGGCGCGCCCCAGTAGCGCTGCCGCGAGATGAGCCAGTCGCGCAGACGATAGCCCACCTCCCGCCGGCCGAGCCCGTTCTTCTCGAGATAGTCGACAACCTTCTCATACACCTGATCGGCGGGCGTTCCGGTGAGCGGGCCGGAATTCACCATCGCACCCTCGTGGGAGAGCGCCTTGTCCATCGCCTCCGGCACCGGCAGCTCCTGGCCCTCCGAAACGATCACCGGCCGGATCTCAAGCCCATACTTGCGGGCGAATTCGAAATCCCGCTGGTCGTGCGCCGGCACCGCCATGATGGCGCCGGTGCCGTAGCTCATCAGCACGTAGTCGGCGATCCACACCGGGATCCGCTCGCCGTTGACCGGATTGATCGCATATCCGCCGGTGAAGACGCCGCTCTTCTCCTTGTCCGCGGCCTCGCGCTGGATGTCCGTCTGGTGGACTGCCTTCTCGACGTACGCCTCGACCTCGGCGCGGCGGTCGTCGGTCGTCAGCTTGGAGACCAGAGGGTGTTCCGGCGCCAGGACCATGAAGGTGGCTCCCCAGAGCGTGTCCGGACGCGTCGTGAAGATCTCCAGCGGATCGCCCTGCTCGGTGCGGCGCTGTTCTGTGCGGAAAATTACGCGCGCCCCTTCCGAGCGGCCGATCCAGCGCTCCTGGAGCGTGCGCACCCGCTCGGGCCAGTCCAGACCCGAGAAATCGAGCAGCTCCTCCGCGTACTGCGTCGTGCGGAAGAACCACTGCGACAGCTCCTTGCGGATGACCGGCGTCTCGCAACGTTCGCAGACGCGCTCGTCGCCGATCACCTGCTCGCGGGCGAGTGTTGTGTTGCAGCTCGGGCACCAGTCGACCGCGGCCCGCTTCCGATAGGCGAGACCGCCGGCGAAGAGCTGCAGGAAAAACCACTGGGTCCAGCGGTAGTACTCGGGATCGCAGGAGACCGCCTCGTGACGCCAATCGATCATCGTGCCCATGCGCCGGAGCTGGCCGCGCATGCGGTCGATGTTGGCGTACGTCCATTCTTTAGGATGGATGTTGCGCTTGATCGCCGCGTTCTCGGCAGGCAGGCCGAAGGCGTCGAAGCCCATGGGGAACAGCACGTTGTACCCCTGCATCCGCATGTAGCGGGCGCGGGCGTCGGACGGCGAGATGGCATACCAATGCCCGATGTGGAGGTCGCCCGACGGATACGGCAGCATGGTCAACGCATAGTGTTTGGGCCGCGCCGGATCGGGCTCCGGCCGGTAGAGGCCGTCGGCCTCCCAGCGCTCCTGCCAGCGGGCCTCCAGGGCCGCGGGGTCGTACGCACGAGGGGTCTTGTCTCGTTCCATTCTCTTTTCCTTCCGATCGCTCAACGCCACTCGGTCTCGACCAGGCTCTCGAAAGCCCCGTACATGGTGACGGCATCGTTTCCGCCGCGCCTCCGGGACTCCTCATAGAGCTGCTCGACGCTGCGGGCGACGACGCGCCGGGCGTCCTCGTTGACGCGCTCGGCGTCCCATTCGGCGGCACGCTCGTGGCTGACCGAGATGACGCCTCCGGGGCTGACCAGCGGATCGGGGACGAACGCGATGCCGGCCTCCGCGAGAGTGGCCAGCGTGCGGTCGCGCCCGCTCTTCCCGACGGCCGTGGTGGAGACCTGGTCGTTGCCCGCGCCGAGGATGAGGCGCAGGTTGCCGTTCTTCGCCCGGTTGGCGGCAAGCCAGGAGGCGCGGGACGCACCGCTGTCCCAAGCAGCCTGACGCGACAGCCATTCGGCCATGCCGGCGTTGGGCGAGACGACGCGGGCGCGAGGATGCTCGAGCGCATCGCGCTCGGACGTGAGGATGCGGCCGGCGGCGTCGATCGCGCGGAGGGCGGCGCGGTGCTCTTCGCGGACCGCGGCCCCGCGCTCGACGCTCTGCGCGTACCAGCTCTCCACGGGCTCCGCACCCGGCTTCAGGGATTCGTCGAAAACCCAGACCTCGGCCCCCGCATCGTGGAGCATCCACAGCAGGGGAAAACCGACCTTGCCGGCGCCGAAGACGAGGACCGGCAAGCCGCGCAACGGATCGGCAGGATCGGCGCCGAAAGCTGCCGCCTGCTCACGGACCGCCTGGCGGAGGCCCGCAAAGATGCCGTAGGCCGTGGCTTCCCCGGTATCGCGGTGGCAGCCGAGACCGATCAGATGGCGGGTCTCCTGAGCCATGATCCGGATCTGAGGCTGCCCCACTCCGATGTCTCCGGAGGCCACGTACTGGCCGCCGATCCAGTCGATCAGCCGGCCATGGCAGCGCAGCCGGTGCGAAGTGAGGGGAGCGCCGGGCGGAGACCAGATCACACCCTTGCCGCCCTGCCAGTCGAAGAGGCTGGCACCGTCCGCGAGCGACTGCGCCGACCTCCGCAGCAGCGAGTTCTTGATGTACATCGCATTGGCCAGCTCGATCGCCTCGTGCGGCGCCCGCGAGCGGTCCTTCTGGAAGTGCCGGGTTCCGCCCAGCGCGGGCCACCGGTCGTTCCAGTCCTTGCGGCACAGAGCCACACAGGAATAGATGTGGTCCTGAAGATTCGGGCTGGAGGCGTCCACCGCCTCGAAGACATCGAAAACGTCCTCTCGAATCGGACCCCGGAGCTCGAGAGACGAGAAATCACCATCCGTCATGAACGCGCCATCCTCCTCGGTTGTTTCGGGATTGCCGGATCACTCCGTCCGGGCAGAGATTCTACAACAGTGCGGCGGGGAGATCCCGGTATCTCCTCGACGTCAACGACGAAGGAGTCTCTGGTGTCCCGGCAGGGCTCCCGGAGTCTCGAGGACCTCTCCCGCTCTTCCCGTCCCCCGCGGCAATTATGCCACCAGACCCAGTCCAGACACTTCCCTCCAGTAGCTCCGCGATGGCTTGACACGCAACCAGATAGTTGCCTATTCTGTGCCCGGTGCGATGGAAGGCAACGACGTCGACGCTGTATTCAAAGCACTTTCTGACCTGAGCCGCCGACAACTGCTCGACCGGCTGTTCGCCCAGAACGGGCAGACGTTGGGAGAGCTGTGCCGGCAGATGGACATGACGCGGCAAGCGGTGTCCAAGCACCTGGCGGTGCTCGAAGAGGCGCGCCTCGTGGTAACGGTCCGGCGGGGGCGGGAGAAGCTGCACTACTTGAATCCTGTCCCGATCGGCGAGATCTACGAGCGCTGGATCGGCAAATACGAGCGCCACCGGGTGCAGGCACTGAACGAGCTCAAGCGCGCCCTCGAGGAGGAACATCATGAGTAAACCGGAGTTCGTGTACGTCACCTACATCGCCACCACGCCCGAACGGCTGTGGGAGGCCCTCACCCGCGGCGAATTCACGAAGACCTACTGGTATGAACGCCGGATCGAGTCGGACTGGACGGTCGGCTCGCCGGTTGTCTTCTACGACGGGGACGGCGACGTCCTGACCGACAGCGGCGTGGTGCTGGCGTGCGATCCGCCGCGCCTTCTCTCCTACAGCTTCCGGCCCGAATTCAGCGAAGAGGCGGAGAACATGGGGACCTCGCGGGTGACCTTCACCCTGGAGCCCCACGAAGGCCAGGTGAAGCTGACGCTCGTCCACGACGAGCTCGCCAGCGAAGAGATGGCCGAAGGCTTCCGCGAGGGCTGGGCCCCGATCCTCTCCTCGCTCAAGACCTTCCTCGAATCCGGCAAGCCGCTGCCGCGGCTCCGCGCTCTGGAGGAGCAAGGGAGGCCGCAGGCCCGGTAGCAATCGATTCCGAGCTAGAGCTCTGAAAGCCACTCCTGGATCCGCTCATACACCTCTCGGCTTGCGAGCAGGTCGAAGTGGTTCATGCCGTACCCGATCCACTGCCGTGACTCCGGAAACGGCAGGGTCCGGCGGGGGTCCGCGTGCTGTCCGAGAGCACTGCTCAAGGGCACGAGGCCGTCGCCGAGGAGCTCATCCTTGAGAGCGCTCGCTTGCTTGGCGATCGAGACGCCAACGGCATAGCACTGCACGCCGTCCGGCAGCGGCACGGCGGTGCCGTAGCGGAGGTCGGTGATGCCGGCGCTCCGAATCTTCCCGAGACGGGCCAACGCGGCCGTGTAGGGGCTGACTCCCAGAAGGAGGTCCACCCAGTTGCCGCCCCTCTCCAGCGAGGCACCATGGTGTGGCGTGCCCAGGAAGACGATCTTGCGGAGGTGACGCAGCCAACCGTGCCCTGCCGTCTCGGCGTAGTGGCAGGCGCTGCGGAAAACCAGCCCGCCCATGCTGTGCGCGAGAAAGACCAGCTCGTCCACCGGCACCGGCCAGGCCTGCAGCAGGACCTCGATCAACTCGGCCAGCGCGCGGCCGTTGGTGGAGACATGAAGGCCGCTGTTGTAGTGCAGATAGACCGGCGTGAAACCGCCGTCGGCGGCCAGGGCCGCGCCATGGTCGTGACCCTTGCGCCGCCATTGCCGATCATTCAGGCACAGCCCGTGTGCGAGCAGGAGGATCTTGCCGGTGGGCTCTCCGTCGTGGCGCAGCCGCATAGGGATCGCCAGGGGGTTTGCGCCGGCGGCGAGGTGATCGCCCAGGACGCCGTTGAGCGCCGCGAGCACGGCTTCGCGCTCGGCCGACGACGTCCCGGTGTTTTCGTCGTCCTGATCACCGAGAGGTGGAACGAGCCGCGCGAGCACCGCATCGATGCTGCCCCCCACCAAGCGCGTCACGCCTCGAATGCTCCGGTAGACCAGCCCTGTGATGCCCCGCGTGCGCTCCTCGGTGGGAGTGCCCAGAACGCCCGGAACACGGGCGATGTTGTGGTGCATGGTCTCGACCAGGTTGGTCACTCCGATCGTTCCCTCGATGGCGAGCCGGCTGTACCCGCGAAGGTCCGACAGGCGCACGTGGGCCGTCCTGGTCATCCTTCAGGCGCTGTTCAGCGCTTCCGGCGGCGTTCCCGCCACCAGCGCAGGATCTGCTGCTCGCCGATCGGTTGGTCGTCGGCCGGGATGCGCAGGCTGTCGCGCAACTCGCGGAGAGCGCCCGGATCAATGCGCAGAACGATCAGGAATGTGATCAGCATGGTGACGATCGAGCCGAGGCCGGCGATCGCCATGTCTTTCTGGGCGTCCCAGACATCGCCCTGGGCGCCGAGGAAGGCGAGCCCGGCCTCGGGCGCCACCCATGCCGCCGCCGCCCACTCGATCAGCTCGTAGATCGCCGAGAAGGCGAGGGTCAGCTCGACCGGCAGGTAGTACGACCAGACACCGCGCACCCGGGTGATCCGCACGAACACCTCGCGCACCGGGTAGGCGAGGAGCAGGCCGAAGGAGAAGTGCACCAGGCGGTCGTAGAGGTTGCGGTCGGAGTGGAACCAGCGCTGCAGGGTGTCCCCGAAGGGCACCTCCGCATAGGTGTAGTGCGAACCGATGACGTGCAGCACGAGGAAGATCGTGACCAGGGTGTAGGAAAGGTTCGACAGGCGGAAGTAGAAGCCCAGGCCGATGACGAGCGGCACGCCGAGGAAGATGAGCACGTTTTCGAGCCACCAGTCGCCGGGGTACACCGGATCGATCGCCGCCCACAGCCAGGCGACGAGGAAGATCGCCAGCAGCACCAGGTGGTAGCGGCTGAATCGGCGGGACGGAGCGGGTGAGGGATTCATGACGGCGAGACGCCAGCACGGCCACAAGGAGAACACCGATGCTGCTGACAGGGTACTACACTTCGTCGTATCCGATCCATTGCCGTGACCCCGGCTTCACGGCCGGGCGGGAGAAGACCTTCCTCGAATCGGGCAAGCCACTGCCGCGGCTCCGTGCTCTGGAGGAACAAGGGCGGCCGCAGGCCAGGTAAAGCCTCGCTCTAGCGAACGAGGAGAACGGCAGGACGACCGTAACCAGGGCCCTCGAGCGACGCGAGATCGTCATGCTCGATGTCGACATCCTGGCCGAGCTTGCTCGTCCAACGGCCGGAGGAAAGGCGCCGAGCCATGTGGGTAGGAACGTCAGCAGGGTCAGCGTAAATCACGAGGACGTCACCGACTTCCGGAATAGCGTGCACTCCAGCGGAGGATGCTCGGTAGCCCAGGGTGGCAAACGCTTCAACGAAGGCCGCGAGGGATTCCGTGACTGGCACTCCAGGTGGCCAGTAGGCAAAGGGGGGAAGCGGCCACCACCATCGGCGGGTTTCACCAGCCGCCCACGCAATGCAGTTATAACCTCGGTCTGCGGGGGAGGTGACTCGGTGGTTCTTCGGGTTCAGGTTAGGAAAAGCAGCCGCCAAGACCCACCCGCACGGTCAGGAAACATACCCATGAAGGCGCCCCCAGCTCAGCCAGGCCTCGGTCATACGTTCAACATCTCCTGCATCCTCTGGAGCGACCGGGTTGGCTCCGGTGATGGCGCTCAATGCCCAGAACCAATGGCCTGGGGAGGTGCTGAGGCGGTCGAAGATGAAAGGGACAGCCCGGTCCCCCATTCCGATGATCTGCTGGTAATGAGGATTGAGGACGATCTGTGTGAGCGAGGATAGATGCTTTGTCTCCCGCTCCCACGCGGAGGCCAACTGCTCAAAGTGGTCCGACCCTGGATCGGCCACCGCGGGAGGTGCAGCGGGAGAAGGGTGTGAGTTTCTCATGTCGCCCAGTTACGCTACACCAGTTCCGTACCCGCGTCAATAACAGCCTCATCCCTCAAAACCCCACCCACAGCTCCGCCCCCCCGCTCTCGCGGTTCTCCAGGCCGAAGTCGAAGCCATGCTGGGCGAGGATCTCGCGGGTGAGGGTCAGCCCCAGGCCTCGGCCGTCCCGCTTGGTCGAAAAGAAGGGGGTGAAGAGGAGCGGACGGATCTCTTCGGGGATGCCCGGGCCGGTGTCGGCGATGCGCAGCACCGGTCTCCCCTCCTCCCAGGCGAGCCGCAGCTCGATCCGGCCGTTCTCTCCGATCGCCTCCATCGCGTTTTTGAGGACGTTCACCAGCACCTGCTCGATCTGGTTGCGGTCGAGATCGATCGGTGGGATTGCGTCCACGACTCTCCACTCCACCCAGATGTTCCGGCGCTCCAGCTCGGGGCGGAGGAGCAGCAGGATCTCGTCCAGGAGCTGCCGCACGTCGCAGGGCCGGCGCTCCGGCGGCGGCAGACGCACCACTTCGGCGAAGCCGTTCACGAAGGCTCCCAGGCGCTCGAGGCGTGTGATGGCCACTCCCAGGGCCTGCGTGAAGTCCTCGCGGTCCTCGTCCTCCAGCTGGTCGCTGTAGTCGCGGAAGGAATCGAGCAGCGAGCGCACCGGCCCCACCGAGTTGTTCACCTCGTGCGACATCAGACGGATCAGCTTGCCGTAGGCCGCCTTCTCCGAGGCGCGCAGCTCTTCCGTCAGCTCCTCGACGATCAGGAAGCTGCGCGGAAAGCCGCGGTCGAACAGCTCGGCCCGCGAGACCTTGAGCCGCCGCGGCCCCTGGGCGAGCACCCGCGACTCCCCCACCGGAATCGCCGCCAGCTCCGCCCCCAACGGATGCGCCAGCTCCGCAAGCCGCTGCCCGGACGTCTCCTCACCCAGGCCCAGAAGCCGCGCCGCGCTCGGATTGATCACGTCGATCCGTCCATCGAAGTCGAGCGTCAGGATCCCGGCGGGCGAGGCGGAGAGGACGCGGTCGAGAAAATAGTGCTGTTCCTGGAGCTTCAACCGCTCGTCGCGCAGCCGGCTGATCATGTCGTTGTAGATGCGGATGAGGGCGTCCATCTCGGGCTGCCCCACTTCGCAGAATTGCGAGGTGAAGTCGCGCTCGCTGATCAGCTCGGCGCCGGTGCGGATCAGCTCCAGGGGGATGAAGAAAGAGCGGACCAACATCACCCCGAGGACGATCGAAACCGCGAACAGCGCCTCGACGGCGAGCAGCAGGATCGGCCGCTCCTTGATCACGAACCAGGAGATCCCCGCCAGCACCAGGTGGATCAGCACCAGGTAGGCGACGATCTTGGCGCGCAGGGAGATGCGGCCCCTCACCCCCTGGCCCCCGAAGCCCTCACCCCCGGCCCCTCTCCCGCGAGCGGGAGAGGGGAGTGGGCTAGCCAGGGAGATCCTGTCATCGAGGTGCCCTCAAACCTACACCCCTCTCCCGCTCGCGGGAGAGGGGCCGGGGGTGAGGGCATATTTTTCGAACCGCCGATACAGCGCCGCCCGCGAGAGCCCCAGGGCCTCGGCCACGCGGGTGACGTTGCCCTCGTAGTGCCGCATGCATTCGACGATCATCGCTTTTTCCATCTCGTCGAGCGTCATGCTTCCCGGGCTCGGCAGGCCGGGGCCGCCGCTCCCCCGGACGTCGCGGCTTTCGAGCTCGGCCAGGGCTTTCAGGTCGGAGACGTCGAGCCGGTCGCCGTCGAGCACCAGCACGGCCCTTTCGATCGTCTGCCGCAGTTGCCGGATGTTCCCCGGCCAGCTCTGCGCCTGCAGCCAGTCGACCGCCCGGTCGGTCAGCGCCAGGGTGCCACGCCGGTAGGTCCGGCCGCAGATCTCCAGGAAGTGCCGCGCGAGGAGCGGAATGTCGCTCTTCCGTTCGCGCAGGGCGGGCAGGCGGAGGGCGATCAGATTGAGCCGGTAGAGCAGATCCTCGCGGAAGCGCCCGCGGGCCACTTCCTCGCCGAGATCGCGGTTGGTCGCCGAGACGACCCGCACGTCCACCGTGCGCGTCACGCTCGATCCGAGCACCTCGTAGGAGCGGTCCTGGAGCACCCGCAGGAGCTTCACCTGGGCGTTCACATCGATCTCGCCGATCTCGTCGAGAAAGATCGTCCCACCATCGGCCATCTCGAAACGGCCCTTGCGGTCCGACCGGGCGTCGGTGAAGGCGCCGCGTACGTGGCCGAACATCTCGCTTTCGAAGAGAGTCGACGAGATCCCGCCCAGATTGACCTTGACGAACGACTTGTCGCGCCGCCGGCTGTTCTTGTGGATCGCCTCGGCGACCAGCTCCTTGCCCGTGCCGCTCTCGCCGGTGATGAGGACCGAGGCGTCGGTCGGCGCCACCCGGGCGACCAGCTCGAGGATCTTCAGGAACCTGGGATCGCTGCCGGTGAGGCCGCGGAAGTCGCCGCGGCGGTCCAGCTCCTCACGGCTCACCGGGGCCGAGCGTGAGTCCCCTTCTTTGGCCGCGGCGAGGCTGAGCGCCGTCTCGACGGACTGGAGGAGCTGGGCGTTGCTCCATGGTTTGGTGATGAAGTCGGCCGCTCCCGCTTTGATCCCGTCGACGGCGAGTTGGATCGACCCCCAGGCGGTGATCAGGATGACCGGGAGTCCAGGGCGGAGCCGCCGGATCGCGGCGAGCAGCTCCATCCCTTCCTCTCCTCCGGTGCCGCGGGAGAAGTTCATGTCCTGGAGGACGAGGTCGAGCTCCCGCCCGCGCACCACCTCCAGGGCCTCCTCCTGCGAGCCGGCCGGCACCGCGAGGTAGCCGTGCCGCTTCAGAAGGAGACCCAGCGAGGTGGTCACCGAGGAATCGTCGTCGACGACGAGGACCGTGGGCTTCATTCAGATCTCATTCGTAACGCAGCGCCTCGGCGGGTTGGACGCGGCTGGCCATGGCGCTCGGATAGAGGGCGCAGACCGCCGCGAGCACGTACATGGAGACCATGGCCACCACCAGGCCGCTCACGAACACCGAAGGACGCAGCGCCGAGCCGAACACGTCGAGCACCGGGAGCTGAACCACGACGATCGTTCCCAACAGGACTCCGAGAGTGGTGAGCAGGAGCTGCTCCATGATGATCTGGCGATGGACCTCCTGGCGCGAGGCCCCGATGGCCCGGCGCAGACCGATCTCGCGGGTACGCTGGAGGAGATTCTGCCACAGTACGCCGAGCAGACCGAGAGCGACCATCAGCAGGAGGAAGAACGCCACGATCCCACCCACGATGAGAGGCGTGATCGTCCTCCGGAACGCCGTCTGCCGCAGCTGCTCGAGCGGTGTGATCTTGAACGACCAGTCGCGCGCCACCCCCTGCATCCGCCGGGTCAGCTCTTCCTCGAAAGCGGCCGGCGTCCCCGGCCGGACCCGCGCCAGGAGCGCCCGCGGCGGCCGGTACTTCGGATTGCCCAGCTGTTTGTAATCGAAGCGGAAGTTGCCCGGGCCGGAGAGCTCGCCATGCTCCCGGAAATCGCGCACCACTCCGATCACCCGCATCTCAGGCTCGGGCTCCTTCGGGTTCGGATCGCCGAGCCGCTTGCCGAGCGGGCCCGCATCGCCCCAGACCTCGTGGGCCAGGTCCTCGTCGATCACAATGGGACGCCAGGACAGTACGGCGTCCGCGGGCTCAAACCAGCGCCCTTTGACGAGCTCGAGCCGCATGACGCCTGCGAAGCCCTCCGAAACCTGATCGAAGTCCATCTCCAGGTAGTGGCCGTTCATGTTCATCCCCGATCGATAGCCGCCGAACGAGTAGGGAGACAGCATGGCTCCGGCCACGCCTTCGACCGGCTCGAGAGATCCCACTTCGCGCGCCAGCCGCGCCGTGGTCTCCACCTGCTCGGGGGTGAACGTATCATCCGTCTGCTGCTGCATGTCCACCTGGACCACCCAGACATTCTTCCAGTCGAATCCGAGCGGATGGCGCCAGTTGTCCCACAGGTACATCCCGAGGGTCCCCACGCCGAAGACGACGAGGAAGGTGAAAAAGATCTCCAGCATGATCAGCGCGTTGGCGCGCTTGCGGTTCCACACCAGCTTCAGAAGGTGACGCATCATACGGTCCTCCCACGCAAGGCCTGCACCGGATGGAGCCGGGACATCTTCCACGCCGGGTAGACGCCCGAGAAGAGACCGAAGAACAGAGCGAGCGCCAAGCCTTCGAAGAAGATCCGGAAGTTGAGACGGAGATCCGCATACGGAATCAGTCCGCTGCTATTGAGCGCCGCGAGCACCGCCGCGGCGAGGACGAGCCCAACCGCACCGCCGATCAATGTGAGCACAACGTTTTCGACCACGAACTGTCCGACCAGGGTGCGCGACGAGGCTCCGAAGGCCTTGCGCACGCCGATCTCGGAGGCGCGGTCGAGGATGCGGCTGAGATTGATGTTCACCAGGTTGACCGACGGCAGCAGCATGAACAGCAACGCCAGCCCGAGAAACACGGCCCAGAGCAGCTCCGGCCGGCTCTCCCGGCCGCCCTCGAAGATCACCCGGGAGGCCGCCTCGAAAAGCGTGTCGGCTCCGCCGTCGATCGTCTGGAACATCGTGCGGTCCGGGATGTTCTCCTCCGCCACGCGGAAGCGGCGATGGACCGCCTCCTTGATCTGAGGAAAATCGGAGCGGCTGCGGGCCAGGAAGACGGTCATGAAGTTTCCGAAGTACTCCTTGCGGAAGGTCCTCGACTTGGCCGTGGAGATCGGCACCCAGATCTCGGAGTAGGACACGACGCGCAGGATCGGCACGTCGCGCACGACCCCCATGACGCGGAAGCGCTGGCCGTCAGCCTCGAACGTGCGGCCGACCGCGGGGGCCTTGCCGAAGAAACGGTCGCGCGTGCTCTCGTTGATCACCGCGACGAAACGGGCGTTGGCGTCGTCCGCTTCGCTGAACGGTCCCCCTTCGACGAAATCGAAGTCGAGGATCTGCCAATACGCGCCGTCCGTGCGCTTGAGGCTCGACTCGATCTTCCGTCCGCCGACATACGAGACGACGTCGTTCGGCGTGGTGAGGATCGAGACCTTTTCGACAGCGGGGACCTCTTGCTGCAATCCCCGGACGATCCGATCGAGCAGGCCATAGCCGGCGAATCCGTTGAACGTCGAGTTTTCGCCGCGCAGAGTGACCTGATAGATCCCGAGCGTGCGGTCGGCCCGCGTCTCCGGCGCCTGCGGCGCAAAGACCTGATCGAGCATCGCGGTCGCGACCAGCAGGACGAAGAGGGTGATGCTGATGCCGAACAGGCTGATGAAGGTGAAGAATTTGCGGCGCGCCAGGACCTTGAGCGCCATCTTCAGATAATTGCGAAGCATCGTCCGCTCCTCACTGCACCTGGCGGCCGTCGAACAGGCGCACCACGCGGTGGGTCCGCTCGGCCAGGCGCGGGTCGTGGGTGACCATCACGATCGTGGTCCCCTCGTTGTTGAGGTCCTGCAGGATGCCCATGATCTCGTCGCCCATCTGGCTGTCCAGGTTGCCGGTGGGCTCGTCGGCCAAGAGGACGGACGGCTTGCCGACAATCGCGCGGGCGATCGCCACGCGCTGCTGCTGGCCGCCCGAGAGCTGGCCCGGGAAGTGGTGGACGCGCGAGGCGAGCCCCACGTGATCGAGAGCGGCGAGAGCCGCACGGCGCCGCTCTTTGTTGGACATCTTGCGGTAGAGCAACGGGATCTCGACGTTGTCGACCACCGAGAGATCGGCCACCAGATGGAACTGCTGGAAGACGAAGCCGAGCCTCTCGTTGCGCACGCGGGCGAGCGCGCGCTCGCCGTAGCGATCGATGGCTTTGCCGTCGAGGGCGATCCTGCCCTGGGTGGGCTCGTCGAGCAGGCCCATCAGGTTGAGCAGCGTGCTCTTGCCGCATCCCGAAGGACCCATGACCGACACCAGCTCTCCCTTCTCGACCGTCAGGTTGATGTTTTCGAGCGCCGTCGTCTCGACGCGATCCGTGCGGTACTTCTTGGTCACCTGCTCCAGATGGATCATGATGCGATCTCCCTGTATTTTCTCGAGATAACTATTCGATCTTCACCTGTTCGAGGTGGAGGTAATCCTTCATGTCGGAGAGGATGACTTCCTCTCCCTCGGCGAGGCCTTCGAGGACCTCGGCATGGTCGTACCCGGAGACTCCGAGCCGGACGTCGCGTCGCACCGCCCGGTTCCCCTGGATCACGAACACCTTCTGAACGACACCGCCCTGGAGGTAGGGCGCCTTGGGAATCCGCAACGCATCAGACCGCGAGCCGGTCACCACGAGGACGTCCACGCCCAGGTTGTTGCGCAACGCGGAGTGACGCGGATCGTCCAGCTCCACGGTGAACTTCACCGCGTTGTTTTCGATCGTCGGATAGATCTGAGAGAGCCGGCCGTTGACGAGCGGCTTGCCGTCGAGCACCACGCGCACCGGCAGGCCCGGGCGCAGGCTGGAGGCGTGAATGTCCGAGACCGTGGCCTCGACGCGATAGGAGTCGAGGTCGGCGATGCGGGCGATGACCTCGCCCCGCTGGATCGTGGCGCCCTCCTGGGGGACCACCCAGGTGAGCACGCCGGAGCGGTCCGAGCGGGTGGTGGCGAGGTCGAGCTGGCGGCGGGCCTCGTCGAGATCCTTGCGGAGGATGGCGAGGTCGAGATCGAGACCCTGGAGCTGAGCCTCGGTCGAGCGCTGCGCGTCGCGCACCGACTGCTCGAGCTGGGTGAGCTCGATCTGCGCCTTCTTCGCCTCCACCTGCGAGGCGCGCAGCGTCTGCTCGGAGACGAGACCGTCGGCGCGCAGCGTCCCGTTCTGCTCGGCGCGATACTGGGCCGCCTCGGCGTCGAGGCGCCCGCTCGCGATCCGGCCGCGCAGATCGCGCAGGTCCTTCTCCAGCGTCAACCGGAGCTGGAGCTGCTCGTTGAGCTTCTTGGCGAGCTGGTCCTGCAGCCGTTCGAAAGCCAGGCGCGACGCCGAGGTATCGAGCTTCAGGATCTCCTCGCCGCTCTTCACCACCTCACCGGGGCGCTTGAGGATCTTTTCGACCCGCGCCTCGACGGGGCTCGAAAGCACCCCTTCGAACGCGGGGATGACCGAGCCGGACGCTTCGATGACCCCTTCGACGGGTCCGCGGTCGACCTTGCCCGTGCGGATCCGGTCCCGTTCGAGAGAAGGCCGGAGCCACCCGGGGAGGAGAAGGAGCACGGCGACGACCAATGCCAGGCTCCCGCCCGTCCACCCCACCCGGCGCCAGATCTGCCGCCTCCGAAAGCTGCTGTCGAGCTCGCGATCCATCCGATCCATGTGCGTTTCCCTCCGGACGACAGCCTTTCAGGGCAAGGCCTGTGCCACAGGGGAAACGTCGAAGAATCAGCGGGTTGGGTCGGATCGCAGGTGTTCGAAGGCGTGCGGGGACGGACGGGGGTGTTCGGAAGCGGACGATCTCCCGGTTGGAGGGGTGGGAGATGGGAGAGGGGGCGGGGGTGAGGTCGGGCGGGCGGAGGCTCTGTCGACGGCTACTTCGCGAGCGTGGAGGAGACTGAAGGCTGGATCCCGGGCACGGAGACGCTCTTCGAGGACGCCCGCGTGGCCGGCAATGCGAGCCTCGTTCTCGACCTCGGGGGTCTCGGGGATCTCCTGGCCGAGTAC
>DASPXX010000187.1:0-11158 GCA_035637095.1 Thermoanaerobaculia bacterium | reverse complement strand
TGGACACCGGCGTGTTCCGTCTGGAGCGGGTCCGAGGTCTGCCGCGAGCCGTGGCTGCCTTCGGGCTCGGATTGCTGGCGACCGTCTTCACCGCTCTGGTGTCCTGGCTGGTGCTCGGCGCATCTCCCCTCGCGCTGCTCTCCCTGGCCGCGGTCGTGATGGTCGTCTCGCTCGCCAACGCCGCGATCGAGCTGCGCGGGCCGGTGCCGGTGGACGACCGCCCCCGCGAATGGACCGCCTGGCGTTTCGTCCTGAGCTTCGCCGCCGCCGGTGCGGTGCTACTCTTGCAGTGGGCCGGCTGGGCGCCGTTTTGGGACCCGAGCTGGCCGCCACGGGTTCCCTGAAAACGGAAGGTTGCGGTAGAATCCCATGTCGAGCGAACCGAGGAGTCATGCCATGGCGCTTCCCGATGTCGAGGTACACCGCTGGACGCGGCAGGAGTACGAGCGGGCCGCGTATGCCGGTGCCTTCGGAGACCGCCGGGTCGAGCTCATCGACGGAGTGGTCTACGACATGCCACCGCAAGGCAGCCCACATGCCACAGGAGTCCAAAAGGCTCGGAGAGCTCTGGACACTGCTTTCCCCGCCTCCCAGTACGACATCAGGACGCAGATGCCCCTCGCCCTGAGCCGCTTTTCGATGCCGGAGCCGGACCTGGCGGTCGTCCCTGGTGAGCCGGACGATTACCTCAAGGCGCACCCGAAAACAGCCTTGCTGGTGCTCGAGGTCGCGGATTCGTCCCAGTACCACGATCGGGTCCGCAAGGCGGGGATCTACGCGCGGGCCGGCCTCCAGGACTACTGGATCTTGAACCTCACTCAGGACGTTCTGGAGGTCTACCGGAAACCGGCGAGGGGCGAATATCGTGAGAAGCTGACCTTCCACCGCGGCGAACGAATCGCGCCGCTCGCCTGCCCGGAGGTGACGGTCGCGGTGAATGAGCTGCTGCCGAAGAGGCCCCTCACCCCCTAGCCCCCTCTCCCACCCCCTCCCTTCCACCGGGAGAGGGGGAACAAGACGGAGGAGTAGATGCCCAATAGAGGTTTCGGAGCAGTTCCCTCGACGCGTCGTTCCAGAGAGGCTCGACCTCCCGAGGCACAGAGGGCTCGCGAGCTGCGGAAGCAGCAGACGCCGACGGAGGAATTCCTCTGGGACAGACTGCGCGCTCGGCGCTTTCTCGGTCTGAAGTTCCGCCGCCAATTCCCCGTCGAGGGCTTCATCACCGACTTCTGTTGCCATGAGGCAAAGCTGATCATCGAGGTCGATGGCACGGTTCACGACGAGCCCCACCAGGAGGCGCACGATGAAAACCGAGATGTCTTCCTCCACTCCCTCGGGTACAAAGTCCTGCGATTCGCCAACGAGCGCGTCCTCGAAGACATCGACTCCGTCCTTCGAGATATCGCCCAAGCCTCCGGCCGAAGCTACCTTCTCGACCGATAATTTCCCCCTCTCCCGGCGGGAGGGAGGGGGTGGGAGAGGGGGTCAGGGGGTGAGGGGTCTCCTCCTGGATCTCGACGGCACCGTCTATCAGGAAGGTCGCGCGATCCGGGGCGCCGCCGAGGCGCTCGCGGAGCTCCGGCGGCGGGGCGTGCCGTTCCGGTTTACGACGAATACCACCCGCCGGCCGCGCGCCGCTCTCGCCGAACGGCTCCGTTCCATGGGCATCCCGGCGGAGACGGAGGAGATCCTCTCCGCCCCGGCGGCGGCCGGCCGCTGGCTGCGCGGCCGTGGGGTCCTCCGGGCTCAGCTCCTGCTCGCGCGGGAGACCTGGGTGGATCTCCCCGGCATCGAGCCGACCGACGAAGCCCCCGAGGCGGTCGTCGTGGGCGATCTCGGCGAGGCGTGGACCTTCTCTCTCTTGAACCAGGCATTCCGCCATCTCATGAACGGCGCCGAGCTGCTGGCCATTCAGCGCAACCGCTACTGGCACACCGACGGCGGCCTGAGCCTCGACGCCGGACCGTTCATCGCCGCCCTGGAGTACGGCAGCGGCAAGACCGCCACCCTCGTGGGCAAGCCAAGCCCCGCCTTCTTCGAGGCCGCGGCCCACGAGCTCGGCGTCCCGCGGGAACAGATCGCGGTCATCGGCGACGATCTGGAGTCGGACGTGGCCGGAGCGCGCCAGGCCGGCATGATCGGCATCGCGGTGCGCACCGGCAAGTATCGCCCGCAGGACGAGGAGCGGGCGCGCGCCGCGGCGGACGTGGTCTTCGATTCGATTGCGGATCTGCCGGCCTGTCTTGAGCCCGTCACCCCTCCGGGGTAAAGGGCCGCACCGTCCCCGCCGCACCGTCCATCGTCACGACCTGGCCCGTCTCGAACGTGCTCACCAGCCCGGCGATTCCGACGATCGTGGGGATGCCCATCTCGCGGGCCACGATGGCCGAATGGGAGAGGATGCTCCCCCGCTCGATGAGCAGGCCGGAGACGGAGGGGTAGAGCGGCACCCAACCGGGATCGGTCCGCTCGGCGACCAGGATCTCGCCGTCGAGCCGCGCATCCTCGGACGGCGTACGCAGGACCTTCACCGGGCCGGTCACCACGCCAGGGCAGCAGCCGATGCCGCGCAGGACGCCGCCCTCCCCCGCCGACGCGGGACGGGGCCGTCCCTGGTAGCGGTTCCGGTGGTACGGGAGACCGAACGTCTCGAAGCGGTCCGCCGGGGTCTTCTCCCCCTCCCCGCGATAGGCGTCGAATTCGGCCTTGCGCAGAGCAGCGAGGCCCTTCAGGTCCGTGGTCACCGCCCGGCCGCGAATGAAGTCCCAGACCTCGTCGATCTGCAGATAAAAGATGTCGTCCGTGGTGGTGAGGAGGCCCTCGGCCGCGAAGTCCTCGCCGATCGCTCGCAGCAGCTCGCGCAGCAGGCCGTAGATACGGGTGCGGGCGAAGCGCAGGTTCTCCCTGTTCTTGACGCCCAAGCGGGCGTTCGCCAAAACGCGCCGGAAGACCCAACGCCGCCAGGGGGAGCGGATCGCGGCGAAGGCGCGGACTTCAGCCTCGGCGCGCAGCTTGCGCTCCCGCTCTTCCATGGCGGTGACGTCCAGCGCCGCGGGGTCCTCCATGGCGAGGTAGTTGCGGAGGATCTGATAGAGGAAGGCCGGGCGGTCGCGCAGAGATGGCTCCTCCAGCTTCAGCTCGTTGACGCAGCGGAAACCGTAGAGGTCGAGATAGCGGGCGATCTCGGCGGCGAAATCGGGGAAGCGCCGGTCGTCCGGCAGGAGACGGGCGAGGTCGTCCGGCGAGGTGTCGAGGAGCAGCCGACGGAGCTCCGGATTCTGCCGCGCCTGGGCGGCGAGGCGGAGCAGCAGCTTGGTCGGCTCGGTGCTTTCAATCCCGCCTTCCCCGGCGATCAGGTCGTTCTGGAGCGACCCTTGCTCGTCGCCGCACCAGGAGACGCAGAGCTTCTTCAAGGTGCCGTAGAAGACCATCACGAAAAAGTCATTGATGATCGGGGCCTTCCACTCCCAGAGGAGCTGCTCTTCCATCTCCCGGTAGAGGGCGGCCAGCTCGTGCGGGGCCATGCGGCGGAAATCCAGCGCCGACCACTTCGTATAGCGCTCCCGGAAGTGGGCCTCGAAGTCGCCCACGATGCGGCGGATGCGCAGGAAGTTGCGCGCCGAGCGTCCGACCAGGCGGAGCAGGGCCGGGAGCTCGACCGTGTAGCGCCGCAGACCGCCCACCGGCGCCGGCTCGTCGTCCGCGGCGAGCCCCTCGCGCACGCCCATCATCGACTCCATGAAGCTCTTGTTGTAGTTGAAGCCGGGGAAGAGGCGGACCAGCCGGTACCAGTTGAGGAGGTTGTAATAGACCTGTCCGCGGAACAGACCGAGCATGTTGTCGAACACGTCCCGGTTGGCGCGCACCACGGCCGGCGCGATCCCCATGACCTCGGCGAAGCAGTGGTAGACGATCGAGTACGCCCGCCGGATGAAGCTGAAGGTCATCGGCGAGGTGACGCCCGAGTAGCTCTCGATGATGTTCGAGTTGTCCCAGAGCAGGCGGTTCCCCGCCGCCGGACCGACCTCCTCGACCGTGGTCACCGGCCGCGCCTGGAGGATCCACAGGCGGCCGGCCGCGTCGATCGAGAATTCGATGTCCTGCGGCCGGCGGTCGTGCCGCTCGATCGCCAGCCCGGCCCGCGCCGCCTCCTCCACCTGAGCGCGCGTCAGGCTGGGCGCCCCCCGCATCCCGGGCGGGACCTCCTCGCGCGTCAATCCTTTGCCAGCCGCGCGGTCGAGCACGAGCCGCTCGAGTTTGTCCGCGATCTGCTCACCGGCGGCGAGGGTGTCCTTGTCGACGATCCAGGTGTCCGCGTCGAGGCCGGCGCTCACCAGCCCCTCGCCGGCCCCCCAGAGAGACGAGACCACGATCTCGTGGACGTTGCCATCGTTCGGGTTGGCCGTGAAGAGCACACCGCTGGCGCGCGCGTCGACCATCCGCTGGACGACGACCGCGACCGCGATCCGGTCGAGAGGGAGCTTGCGGGCGATCCGGTAGGACAGCGCCCGCTCGTTGAACGCGGAGGCCCAGACCCGCCGGATCGCATCGAGGACCGCCTCGCGTCCCTTCACAAACAGGAAGCTGTCATGCAAACCCGCGAACGACTCGCCCGCCGCATCCTCCCCCGCCGCCGACGAGCGCACCGCCACGAGCTCGTCCGCGCCGCCGATCCGAGCGGAGTGAGCCCGCGCGACCGCCTGGTCCAGGGCGGGCGGAAGGGCCACCTCACCAATCCAGCCGCGGATCTCGGAGGAGACCCGCTTGACCGTCTCCTCCGGGTCTGCTCCGTTCGGGCCGTGCAGCTTCGCCAGCCGCTCCGCGATCCGCTCGCGCAGCCCCGCCGCATCGAGCGCCGTCGCGAAGGCCTCCGTGGTGATCGCGTACCACGTCGGAACCGCCACGCCCAGAGCCTCCAGCCGGGACAGGTTCGCCGCCTTGCCCCCGAGCTTCCCCGCGATCCTCTCTGCGCCCTTTGGATCGGAACAAACCCATTCCCCCTCTCCCGGTTGGGGGGAGGGGATGGGAGAGGGGGCCAGGGGGTGAGGGGCCGTCACAGCCGCACTCCGTACTTGCTGCCGATGGCGGCGGCGAGGATCAGGTCGAACGCAATGATGTACATGCCCGCGTAGGTCTCCATCCGCTTCGCGGTCTTTCGGCTCGTCCTGAAACAATACTGGAAGAACCCGACGAGAGTGACCAGGAAAAGAGCAACCAGGGCCGCGTCGAACCACCGCGGCAGACCGAGGTGCCGGCCGACGAGGATGACCAGCGCCGTGTCGACCACGCGGATCGCGAGGACGATGTACGCCGCCCCATGGGTGCCGAAGATCCGCGTATAGGTCTCCACACCCTCCCGCTCGTCCTCGGGAGCGCGGATCTTGCGCGACACCTCCCAGTTGAACGTCACGAAGAAGCCGACCCAGGAGTAGACCAGAAACCAGACCGGAGCCTCCCAGGGCCGGCGGCCCGTGGCGAAGGAGAAGACCATCAGGGAGAGGAGCGGCATCAGCAGCATGTGGGAGGTGGCGTAGATCAGGAAGTGCCGCTTCAGCCAGCCGCCGGCGAAGAACTCCCGGAGCATCAGGAGGGAGAAGACGAAGGCGATCCCCCAGGCTTCCAGCGCCGGCAGGCCGTGCACCGCCGCGAGAGCGATCTCGACGGCGATGGCGATCCCGCCGAGGACTTTCAGGTCGCGCAGCGTGACGAGCCCGCGCTGCAGGACGCGGTCGGGGTGGTGGACCACGTCCTCCGCCCAGTCCTTGTGCTCGTCGAAGACCCGCAGATGGAAGAAGAAGCAGAACAGGGTCACGGCGCCCAAGAGCGACGTCAGGTCGTAGTGCATGGGCCGGCCGGGCTCGGTCAGCGCCCGCGCCAGGAACTGGTTCGAGGAGTAATAGGCGGCGATCAGCACTCCATGGCCGAGCACCGGGAAGCGTTCGGCGAGGTAGGCCGAGAGGCGGCGGGGGTAGGGGTCCTGGCGGGTGAGGGCGGCGGTCACCATGTCCGCCTATTCTCTCTCGTCCCGGGTGAGCCGCTCCCGCAGACGCCGGTAGTCGATCTTGCTGTTGTGGCGCGGATCGACCGGCAGGGGGTCGGCGGTGAGGACGATCTCGTCGCAGGGTTGACCGGCCGCGGCGAGGCGGGTCCCCACCTCTCTCCGCAGCTCCTCGCCGGCACCGGTCTCGACGACCACCGTGACGCGCTCCCCCAGGGCGGGGTCCGGGAGCCCCACGGCGGCCACGCGGCGGATGCGGGGATCTTCGCCGTGTGCCGCCTGCTCGACGAGCTGCGGATGGACCGGCTCTTCCTTCCTCCAGATCGTCGAGTGCACCCGGCCGGCGATCCAGAAGCGGCCGGCGCTGTCGAACGAGCCGGTGTCGCCCATGCGGTGCCAGACCGTTCCGTCCGGCTCGGCGATCTTGTTCTCGCGGACCGCCGCGGGATTCCGGTAGTAGTCGCGGCAGACGTGCTCGCCGGCGACCACCAACTCGCCGATCTCCCCCGCCGGCACCTCCCAGGCCGCCCACCCGCCCTCTCCCAGCTCCACGGGCCCGTCGTGGATGCGGATCAGCCGCGCGCGAATCCGGTCGATCGGCCGGCCGGCACAGTAGCCGGGGGTCCCGGCCAACGCGAGACGCTCCTCGGCGGAGAGGTGCGCCACGGGCTCGGCTTCGGTGGAGCCGTAGGCCACCACGATCTCCGCCCGCGGCAGAGCGCGCCGCCAGGCGCGGAGCTGGGTGTCGGAGACCGGCGCGCCGCCGGTCAGCAGCCGCCGCAGCCGGGGGCTCTCCCGCGGGAAGGCCTCGATGCGGGCGGCGAGCCGGTCGAAGAACGGCGGCGAGGCCGTGCAGGTGGTCACCCCATGATCCGCCATCTGCCGGAGCACCCGCGCGGCGTCCACCCGGTCGACCCGGCGGAAGTCCATAGCCGGCACGACCGTGGTCACGCCCACGGCCAGGTTGTTCAGCGAGAAGACGGGGAACATCGTCATGTCCACCTCCCCCTCCGCGGCCGGAAACTCGGCGGCCAGCGCTCGGTGCTGGGCGAGGAGAAAACCATGGGTGCGGTTCGCCCCCTTCGGCTCGCCGCTGGAGCCGCTGGTGAAGGTGATCAGGGCTGGCGAGCCCGGATCGACGGGATGGATCAAGCCGTCACCCGGTTCCTCCTCCAGCTCGGCGAGCGTCGAGCGGGCCGGCAGGGGACCGAGGCGGAAGCCGGTGGTCACCGTCCGGGGGATCGCGCGCAGCGCGCCGGAGAGGAGGCGCAGCAGGTGGCTGCGCGGCACGCCGATCCAGGCGCGCGGCTCCGCGAAGGCCGCGAACGCCGCGATCTGCCGCACGCCGATCCAGGGATCGACGAACACCGCCACGGCGCCGATCTGGAGGATCGCCAGGAGGGCCACGTAGAGGTCGATCGACATGGGGACCATGACGAGGGCCCGCTCCCCCGGCTTCAGACCGAGCCGCCGCAACCCGGCCGCGGCCCGGTCGATGCGGTCGCGGAGAACGGAAAAGGTGATCCTCCGCTCGCCGCCGTCCGGCGCCGGCGCGATCAAGGCCGGACGGTCCGGCACCCGTGCCGCGACCTCGCGGAGAACAGAGAGGACATTTCCCCCTCTCCCGGCAGGCTGGGAGGGGGTGGGAGAGGGGGTCAGGGGGTGAGGGGCCATTGGTACAGGTGGTACCGCCGGAAGACGCGTCCCGCGCCGCCGTCCAGGTCCCCCGACGGACTTCCCTCCCGGAACAGACAATGGTTGGCGGTGCGGTACCCCTTGCCCTGCGCCCGCAAATGCCCCTCGTGCATGAGGAGCGCGGCGAGCCCGGCGCGGCGGTGCTCCGGCAGGACGCCCAGGGTCTTGAAGTCCACGGCGCTCGCCGCGTTGCGGAACCGGAGGAAGCGGAGCTTCGCGAAGAGGCCCCGGCTTCCGCGCATCGCCGCCACGGCGCGGAAACGGTCGGGATAGGCGAACAGGAAACCGACGTCTTCCCCTTCCGGCGAGCGGACGAAGAGGATCAGGTCCGGATCGAGCAGCCCCCTGGAGCCGGTATAGAGGGCGATGAAGTCCTCCTCCGGGATCTCCGTGTAGAGGAAGTTGTCCGCGAAGATGATCCGCGAGAGGCGATAGAGGAGGCGCAGCTCCTCGCTGAAGCGGCCCATGTCGATCGTGCGCAGCCGGTAGCCGGCGGCCTGCGCCGCGCCAGCCCTGGGCCGCAGATGGGCGACGACGGCCGCGGGATCGACCTGCTTCGAGAACCAGCTCGCGAGCACCTGGAACCCCGCCTCCTCCCAGATCTCCGGGTAGTACGGCGGGTTCCAGGGCTCCAGCGGGAAGGGCGGATCGGTGAACGGTCCCACGTTCAGCCGGTGCCGGTGCCAGGTGTCTCCATCCATCGGACCGACGATCTGACCGGCGCCGGTCTCGCGGAGCCAGCGGACCCCTTCAGCGAGGAGCAGGAGCGCCCCCTCCTTCCCCTCGGGCTCATCCAGCGCCTCGAAAGAGCCGAGCAGGCCGAGAGGCCGGCCCTCCCCGTCGCGGAGCGCCGGCGACCGGCGGGCGACCAGCCGGGCCACGGGGACGTCGTCCACGGCGGCCACCCAGGCCTTCTGCGCGCGCAGGAGCTCGCGCCGCTGCAGGCCGGCCATCACATCTTCCCGGGGGACCGCGCAGTACCAGGGATCGCCGTGATAGACGTCGTCCGGGAGGCCGAGGAAGGCGGCGAGCGCCCGGACGCTGCCGAACGGATCGTGGAGGCGGACGCTCAGGGGCGGCTCACGCCATCGTGGCGCCGGGACGGCGGTTGAAGAACGGCTTCCATACCAGGAGCCAGAGGCCGGCGTAGTCGCGCATCAGGCGCATGCGCAGGACCTCGAGCTGGCGGACCTCGGATAGGTCCGCTCCCAGAGCGGCCTGGCTCATCACATGGCTGAAGCGCCAGAGATAGGAGTCGGCCAGCCGCGCGGTCAGCCGGGCGCGGACGTAGACCGGCGACTCGCCGGTGATCGACGTCTCGTCGAGGATGCCGGTGATCTCGTGCGCCTCGTCGTTGACCCGCAAGCGCAGGGCCGCCGCCTCGAGGACGAACTGCTCCAGCTCGCGGTCGTGGGCCTTGCGGCCGAACAGCCGGCGGTAGGCCGTGACCTCGCGGGGCTCCAGCCGCAGAGGGAAGATCTCGGGGGAGAGCACCACCCGCTCGGGCGCCACCTCCGGATTGATCTCGCCCAGCGCCTCGAGCAGGCGGCGGTAGGCCTCGCCGATCAGCTCCTCGTGCGCGCTCAGCGGAGCCTCGGCCGCCTCCGCCGCCGCGTGCAGGAAGTGCTCCCCCGTGGAAGGTGGAACCTCCTGGACCCGCACCTCGCTGGAGTGGCCGGCGGTCAAGCGGGGCAACAGCTCGCGCACCCGCTGGCGGATCTGGGCAATGTCCTCCAGCTTGAACTCCTGGCTCTGCAGCTTGTGCTCGAAGCGCTCGATCTCCTGGCGGAAATCCGCCAGCTCCACGTCGAGCTCGCGGTCGATCGAGACCTCGCGCTCCAGCTCGAAGACGCGCTGGTACTCGGCCACGATCCGCCGCTCCTCCTGGCGGTAGATCTTCTCGATGCGGCTCTTGAAAGCCAGGTTCGTGTCCTGGATGGCGATCAGCAGGTCGGGGTGGAAGTAGAGCCCTCCCAGATCGTGCTTCAAGTCGCGGAAGGCGCGGACGAGGCCCGACTCGTTCAACCGGTCGAGCGAGTCCATCCGGGCGACCTCGGCGCGGATGCCGTCGATCTGCCGGCGGTACATCTCGGTAACCTCGCGCTCCGGCGTCTCGGCGCCCAGCATGGCCCACAGCCCCTGGTAGATCTCGCTGAGACGCGGCGCATCCGAGAGGGTCATCTCGCCCGTCCGGTCGTCCTCGTGCTCGCTCAGCCGGGCGAGGAGGAAGTCGGTCTTGTCGAGACGGTCCGGCGGCCAGGGGCCGCCCCGCTGGATGTAGATGTAGAACTTGACGAGCTGCGTGAGGATCTTGTCGTCATACGTCTTGATGCGGCGGAAGAACTGCCGCATCAAGTCGGGGGTGACTTTGGTATCCTCCTCGTCGAGCGCCGCCATCAGCTCGGTCAGGCGGCGGTCGATCGTGTCGAGCCGGCCGCGGATGCGATCGCTTTCCGCGGCGTTCAGGATCTGTGAGATCTCCTTCAGCTCGGCATAGAGCTCCTGGAACGCGGCGGAGTGGGAATCCTCGGCGCGCTGGAGGAGGCTCTTCGCCAGACTGTGGAGGAACTGGTGGAACGTCCACCCCGCACGGAACCGGTGGGACAGGTCCGCGTAACGGCGGTGAAGGACGCTCAGCTCCTGAACGGTAGCCATAGAGGGACCAGAAGAATTCCCAAGATTCTATGCCAAGGCGGCGGGAAAGGAAACCGGATGCGAGTGCTGGTGACGCAGAAGGACCTGGAACGGCGGGTGGCCGAGCTGGCCGCGCAGATCGACCGCGACTACGCGGACAGCGACCGCCTCCTCTGTATCGGCGTCCTCAAGGGGTCGGTCTTCTTCATGGTCGACCTGCTCAAGAAGCTGACGCTGCCCCTGGCCATCGACTTCTTCCAGACCTCCAGCTACGGCGGCAGCACGACGCCGGGGGAGGTCCGGATCCGCAAGGACGTCGATCTTCCGGTGCGCGACAAGGACGTGCTGCTCATCGAGGACATCGTGGACACCGGCCATACGCTGAACACGATCCTCGGCCTGCTCCGCTTCCGCGGCGCCCGGAGCGTCCGGCTCTGCGCCCTGCTCGACAAGAAGGAGGCGCGGGAGGTGGAGGTTTCCATCGACTACCGCGGCTTCGAGATCGAGAACCTCTTCGTGGTCGGCTACGGGCTGGACTTCGACGAGCGCTACCGCAACCTGCCCTTCATTGCCGTGCTGGACGAGACGGACGCGAATGCCGAGGTCCCCTCGCCTTCCTGAGACCAGAAAGGATCGGAGCGATGAAATTCCATCATACCGACGACGCCCCCAAGGCCATCGGACCGTATTCGCAGGCCGTCTCGACCGGCGGCTGGCTCTACACCTCCGGGCAGGTCGGCCTCGACCCGGCCACGGGCGAGCTCGTCCCCGGCGGCTTCGAGGCGCAAGCCCGGAGGACGTTCGAGAACCTCCGGCAGGTGCTTCAGAGCG
>DASPXX010000186.1:0-34219 GCA_035637095.1 Thermoanaerobaculia bacterium | reverse complement strand
CTGGCCCAACTCGGCGTTCGGCGCGAGCCCCTCGACCGGCACCACTTTGAACGAGCCGATGGAGCCGAAGTAGACCCGGCCACGCCGCTCGTCCGTGCCCCGTGCCCCGATCGCCAGCGTTGTGCCGTCCATAGCGACCGCCGAGCCGACCTCGTCGCCCGGCCGGGAGCCCGGCACCGAAACCGGTACCACACCGCCAGTGCCCAGATTGACGAGATACACCGCCCCGGTGCCGCCAGGCTTCGGAGCTCCCACGAGGAGCCGGTCTCCGTCGATCGCCAGGGCGAAGCCGAACCAGGCCCCGCGGTCGGGACTCGGGATGGTCGACCACTCGCAAGGACCCGCAGTGTTCCGGTGGAGATACACGACATCGTGGCGGTAGTCCCCGACGGCGATCGTGCCGTCGTCGCCCACCGCCACTGCGGAGCCGAATTCCGCTCCAGAGGGGAGCCGCGGCGGGCAGAGGCGCTCCCCCACCCACTGCTGTCCCTGGACCGGCAGCGCCAGGAGGAGCGCCAGAAGCCCCGCCGCCATGACCGTCGCGCGGCTCATTGGGGGCACTCCTCAAGGTTCGGCAGCGCGAACACCGTCACCCGGTCTCCGCGAGGAGGGCCGGGGCTGGTAACCACGAGAAAGCACTTTGAGAGGGCGACCGCGGCACCGAACTTGTCGCCGTGCGGCGGCTGGAGGGCGTCGAGATCTGTGGCGTGCCTCCACTCGCCCGAAGGCGCATCCAGCTCGAAGACGACGATCTTGTCCAGGTCGTTGCTGCCAGGGTTCGTATCGCCCTGGTCTGGAGCGCCGATCACCAGCCGGCTCCCGAGCAGGGCGACCGACGAGCCGAAACGGTGGGGGGCAAAGGACGAAATCTGACCCGTCTTCTTCCAAGTGGTACCGTCTTGCGTGAACAGAAAGACGGCGCCGTACAGAAGGAGCTGCTGGCTGTTGAAACCCAGAAAACCCGGAGCCCCCGCGGCGAGGACTTTGCCGTCGAACGCAACCGCCGAACCGAGCGCACGCTCTTCGACCTGGCCGACCGCCCGGCCCGGGATCTGGTCCGGAAGGGGCTGCGGCTGCGGCCATCCCCGACTGTTCTCGCGGACCGACACATACACCGCGCCAGCCCCGTCGGCCGCTCCGGGCGCGCCGATCACCAGCACCAATTTTTGCAGCGAGTCCTTGTGGAGTGAGACCGCGGAGCCGAACCCCGAGGCGGGAGCGGTCAGGGTGCCGGTGGGGCTCCAGCCCAGGACTCCCTTCTCGAAGAGATAGACAGTGCTGCGGCCAGGCGCTCCGACCGCCACGACCCCGTCCGCGATGGCCACCGAGGTCCCGAAGGCCGCCGAGTCCCCCCAGATGATCACCCGGGCGCCGAAGGCCGCTTCCGCGGGCGGCGCGAGCGTGGCCTCGTAAACCCAGGAGGAGCCATGGCGAACGAAGAGGTCGACGCTTCCGTCCGGGTAAGAGACGGGCTCACCGGATACCCCGGCAAATCGCGCCTGCGGAGCGCCGACGGCGAGGAGCGGGCCTTCGAGGGCGACGGAGGAGCCGAAACTGTCATCTTTATAAGCCGAGATCAGCCGCTCCTCCTGGCGCCACCCTTTCCTCACCTGCCGGTACAGATAGACCGCACCCTCTTCCGAAGCCCCGACGGCCATGGATTGCTCCGTGAGCGCCACCGAGGCTCCATAGGGCTTCACCAGGCGTGGATCGCGGGCCACAGCCTCGGCCTCCTCGGTACATTCCTCTTCTTCCTCTTCTTCGTCTCCCTGCGCGCAGTCGAATGACCAGGCCGCCCCGGCCGCGCCGTCTGCCTGGTCGCCGAGGACGCCTCCCACCACCACCCGTTCGCCGGACACCGCCACTGCGAAACCGGCGAGATCGCGGACCTCCGTATTGCCCGCCGTCAGGGATTTCCAAGGAGGAACCGTGGGCTCAGAGAGCCGGAAGTTCCAGACGCCACCCGTCCCCGTCTTCGGAGGCGGTGCGGGAGCTCCTGCGACCAGGAGGTCCCCGGAGAGAGCCAGAGATGCACCGAGCTGATCCCCGGCGCCGAGGCCTCCGACGGCCGGCAGGTCATGAAGGCTCCAGGTGCCGGCGCTCAGCACAAAACGGTATACAGCCCCGGAATTGGTGCCTGCCGGGCCGGCCGTCGGCGCACCGACGAAGATCTGCGTCCCGTCCGTGGCCACCGCGGATCCGAATTGCTGCCAGGCCAGGGGCGGGTCATTCGGAAGAAACAGCTTCTGCTTCTCTCTCCACAGGGAGCCAACGGGTTGGAAGATGTAGACGGCTCCGGCGTCGATTGTGGGGGGGCCGGTCCCGACATCGTACCCGGGGGCGCCGACGACCAGGACGTCGCCGGCCAGCGACACCGCGGAACCGAACCGCTCCCCTTTCTGCCCAGGCCGCGGGCGGACCTTCTGCTCGAAGGCCCAGGAATCTACCTTATATAGATAGACGGCCCCGTCCGTCGCGCCGTGAACCCCGAAGGCTCCGACGGCGAGGTGGTCGTCATCGAGCGCAAGGGAGCGTCCGAAGGCGCGGGCACTCCCCTTGAGCTTTGTCGTCAGGCTCCAGACGCCGTCGCCCTCTGTGAAGACGTAGACGCGCCCCTCGCCCGGAGCTCCTGCCGCGAGAACGCCGTTGCGCATCGCCAGCGCGAGGCCGAGCTGCGCATTCCTCTGCGGCGAATCCGCGAACAGCTTCGCCTTTTGGTCCCAGGTCGTGCCGGACCAGTGGAACAGGTAAATCGCGCCGGCGTTGTCCTTCTCCGCCGGGGTGTCTGGTTTGTAATCGGCGCGGGGAGCTCCCATCGCCAGCCACTCGCCGTCCAAAGCCACTGCGAAGCCGCGCTCGGCGTTGATCTCGGGCTCGACCGGGAACAGCTCGGTGACCGGGTAGGGCGACTCGGCACCAGCCGGGGCGATCGTGGCGAGGGCCAGGGCGGCGAGGGCGAAGATCAGGAGTTTGCGCATTGGGTCCTCGCTTGGCTCTATTGAGGAAGGTCGAGACGAAGCGCCCGGAGGTCCAGGTCTGGAGGATCGGGGAAGATCGTCTCTTCGGGGGGTGCGGAGACGCCGGGCCCCGGTCCGCCGCCCGTGCCGAAGCGAACCGGAGGCTCCGGCTCGTGGCCGCGCCGCACACGGGTCCGATATCCGGCGGAGACCAGGACCGTGCCTCCGGCCGCCGCCTTGACCTCCACCTTCCCCTCGATGACCCAGACCGTGGTGGTGCCGTTGCGGTCCACCTGCACGGCGACATCGGTACCCCGCAGGCGAACCTCGGTCTTGTCCGGAGTGACGATCTTGTACTCGCCTTCTGCCAGGGGCGCTCCCGGGGGCGGCGGGAAGAGGGCCAGCCGGAACTGGCCGAGCTTGACGAGCCAGCTCATCGTCTCGAGACCCAGCGCCTGGTTCACCACCTGCTCCGTGAGCTCGACGATCGTCCTGGGTCCGAGGATCACCGCACCTTGCTGCTGCCGCAGGTCCCTGTTGATGGCGATCCGGGCGCCGGCGCCGGAGGAGGTCTCGATCTCCATGCCGACGCACACGGGGGACTTCGGCGCCAGCTCGCCCGAGGACGCGGGATCGCAGGTGGGCCTCCCCTGGACCTTCGGGGCGGCCCTGACGACCTCGCCCACTCTCTGGCTCGCCTGGGCTGCTCCCTCCACCGGTGCCAGGGCGGCGAGCAGGAGGGCCACCACGCCGGTCCGCATCAGAAGAGGCATGTGGCCCCCAGGGAGACAACCGTCCTCTCATAGTCGAGCAGCGGCACGGCGGGAAACGGAGTCTCGACGTTCGAGTTGCGCTGGATGTGGCTCACGCGCAGAGTCCAGGAAAGATGTCCTGCGGCACGCCAGGTCGTGGTGGCGGACGCCCGCCAGGTCGTGTCGTGCCGCGGCGGCGCCAGCGGGTCCCCCAGGAGGCTCGACTCCTGGTTCGCGTAGTCGTCGTCCCGGAAACCGCCCGTCAAATCGAGAGCCCAACGGGGCGCCAGCGGCACCTCGGCCCCAGCGCTCACCTCCCAGAACGTCCGTTCGAAGGATCGCTCGGCGTCGTAACGCCCGGCGGCGGCGCCGAGCCGCAGCGAGCCGTCCGGACGGCCGAAGAAGACCCACTGGTCGACGCTGCCGGAGAGCTCTCGGCCGCTGGGGCGGAGCAAGGGGAGGCCTCCGGCGAAGTCGCGATCGCTCCAGCTCACTCCGAGCCGCGTCGTCGCCGAGGGAGTCTCGCGCACGAAGAGCGCCGCCGCGAGATCCGTGGTGTCGCGGTAGGAGTCTCCGGAGAGCCAGGCCCGTGAGCCTCCCGCCTGGAGCAGGAATGCGAGCCGCCCTTCGCCGCGCGGCACCCGCTGGTCGGCCAGCAGCGGCCCTCCCCAGCTCAATGAAGCCGTCCCGCCCGCCATGGTGAGGTCGACGGCGTCCTCCTGCTGGTATTTCGATTGATGTCCGCTGAGGTCGAGCCCCAGGCTCCACCCGTGGAGGCTCACGACAGGCTGGAAGCGCGCCTCGGCGTCGAGAGAAACCATGGCATCGGAGGGGACTCCTCCCGGTGCCGTCTCACCGGGAAGGGTGAACGGCCGGTCCTCGGTCACCAGCTCCGGGTTCGAGTCCCAGCCCGACGCGACGCCGATCGATCCCTCCCACCGGGGGACCTCCTCGAAGCGGAGCACCTCGGGGCGGTAGTCGGGCGCCGTCACCTCGACCGCCGCACCCGTTCCTCCCGCCAGGGCCGCACGCGCGAGGCGCAGGTCCTCCTTCACCCGCGCCCGTCCCGCCGCGGGAGGCCGGCGGGCCTTCAGGCTCCCTTCGAAGCGGGCGATCGCCTCCGCCGCCCGCCCCCGGCGCAGCTCGGCGAGACCCAGCCAGTGCAGGAAGGTCCCGTCATCCGGGGCGTTCGCGACCGCCTCGGCCAAGAGCCGCGCCGCCTCTTCGTCGTTGCCCTCCTCGAACGCGAGCACACCGTAGGTGAAAGAGACCTGGGCGGCCGTGCTCCCCGCCTCCGCCGGAAGCGCCGAGACCGCAAGGAGCACTGCCAGGAGAGGCTCGACCCAGCGCCGTCCGGGCTGACGACCTCGATGAGACCGCTCGATGGTTTTCATGTTCTTCCAGTATGCTACACCTGTATATCAAGAGTGTTCGCGGCAACCGTTCCATTTCTGACAAAGCATCATGGCCTTCACAGTCTTCGTCTCCAGCACCCGGCAGGATCTGATTCCCTTCCGGGAAGCGGTCAGCCGGAGCCTTCGCAAGGCCGGCTATGTGCCGAGCGAGATGGAGTCGTTCGGCGCCCGTGATCAGGAGCCGCTCGAAGCCTGTCTGCAGGAGGTCGTGGACGCCGAGCTCTTCCTGGGCATCTACGCCTGGCGCTACGGGTTCGTGCCTCCGGATGGGGCGGTCTCGATCACGGAGCTGGAGCTGCTCGAAGCCCAGAGGCGCCGCAAGCCGATCTTCTGTTTCATCCTCGACGACAATCAGGAATGGCCGGCAGCGTTCCGCGAGGGGGGAGACGGGGCGCGCAAGCTGGAGGATCTCAAACGGAAGGTCCGCGAGAAGTGGGTCGTCGAGACCTTCACGACCCCGGATGGCCTCGCGGCGAGCGTGCTCGCCGCCCTCGCCACGTGGCAGGAGCGCCAGCAGCCGGTCGAGCTCCCGCCCGAGCGGCACGTGCTGCTCGCTCTCCTCGACAAGGTCGAGCGCTTCTGGGTCGACGGCGTTCTGCGCAAGGCGGTCCCCGAGGGACGAAGGCTGCGCATCCGCCGCGAGGAGCGGCCCGATGCCGTGGGCCGGCCCGCCCCGGAGGGAGCGGCTCCGGAGGCTGCCGCCCGCGAGGTGATCGAGCCGATCCACGACGTCTTCCTGCGGCAGGGGAAGAGTCTGCTGCTTCTTGGGCCGCCGGGGAGCGGCAAGACCGTCGCCCTCCTGGAGCTCGCCCGCGGGCTCGCCCGGTTGGCCCGCCGCGATTCCACCGTCGCCGTACCGGTCCTCTTCAACCTGGCCTCCTGGAAGGGTGAGGACCGCAGTCTCGCCGGCTGGATGGCCCGCGAGCTGGAACGGTGTTACCAGGCCGGTCCCCAGGCGGCCGGATGGATCGCGCGCGACCAGATCCTGCCGCTCCTCGACGGCCTCGACGAGGTCGAGCCGAGCTGCCGGCCCGGCTGCGTCGACGCGATCAACGCGCATCTTCAGAGCCACGGCCTTGCCACCGGCTTGGCGGTCGCCTGCCACACCCAGGTCTATGAAGAGTTGCCGGTGCATCTCCAACTCGAGACCGCCGTGGAATTGCTCCCTCTCACACCTGCACAGGTCGACGAGCATCTCGGAGGGGCTGGGGATTCCACGTTCGCCGGGCTGCGCGCAGCCTTGGCGGACGACGCCAGGCTCCGTGAGCTGGCCGTCTCGCCGCTGATGCTCACTCTGTTCGAGCGCACCTTCCAGAATGCCGCGCCGGAGGACCTCCCCTCCGGGCGGGCCGCCGGAATCGGGCGGGCCTTCGAGGACTATGTGAGCCGCATGCTGGAACCGGGACGCGAGCTCCCCTGGCCGCGGGAGGAGATCAAAAGACCCCGAGGCCTGCGTGGCCGCCTCCCCTGGAACCGTTACCGGAGCAGCGCCTCCACACAGCCACCGCCGGAAGGGCGTCATCCCCCTGAACGGACCCGGCGGTTCCTCTCCTGGCTGGCCCGCGGCCTGGCCGAGCACGACCGCGCCCTTTTCCAGATCGAGCGCCTCCAGCCGACCTGGCTGACCTCGCGCCGCCAGGTCTTCGGCTACTCCGTCCTCTCCCGCGCTCTGGGCGGTTGCTTGCTCGGGCTCCCCCTGGCCCTCGCCATCGAACGGCCGGATCTCGGCGTGGCCGCGCTCCTCGCCGGGACTCTCGTGGGTGCCCTCGAAACCGTCCGCCTCAGCCAGACACCGCCGGTCCGACGCGCTCCAGCAACTTTGAGGAGGGTGCTCGGCAGGATGCTCGCTCTGGGCGGAGCAACCTTCGTCGCGGTCCTCCTGATGGGCATCCCCTGGGTCCAAGCGGCTCACGGGCACCCGGTCTGGGTCTGGCGCGCCACCACCCTGGTGAGGGTAAGCCTGCTTCTCGGCCTGCTCTTTGGAGCGGTCTTCGGCGCTCGCGGAGCCGGCCGCTCCGGAAATCGGGACATCCGGGTGGCGGAGGCGCTGGTCTGGAAGGCCTGGTCCTGGCGGGGGACGGCGATCGGCGCGCTCTCCCTGCTGACCTTCTCCCTGGTCTCCTGGGGTCTCTTCTGCCTGGGTGCGGACAGATCCCTGTCCTACCTGGATGCCGGATTCTGGGTCTCCTTCTCTCTGATCGTCTCGCTGCTCGGCGCAGCCCTGTTCGGCGCCTTTGGTGGCCTGGGGGGCCGGGCTCTCGAAGAAAAGGAGTGGCCCAACCAGGGGACCTGGCTGGCCCTGCGCAACGCTGGCGTGGCCGGCCTCATCACGGGCCTGGCCACCATCGTGGCTCTGGGATTGGTGCTGGGGCCTCTCTCCATTGGAGGCGTCCTGCCCCGGGGAGACCTCCGGCTTCTTCTGGAGGCCGCACCGGTCCTCGGCGCCTGGGCCGGTCTCGCGTACAGCGGCCTCGACTTCGTGCAGCATTTCTCGCTGCGGCTGGTGCTGCGGCTCGCGAAACTGGCACCCGGCCGGCTCGTGAGGCTTCTCGATTCCGCGGTCGAGCGCGGCCTGCTGCAGCGCCCCGGCGGCAGCTACCAATTCTTCCACCCGTTGCTTCTGGAGTTTTTCGCGAAGGACGATGGAGCGGGAGACGGGATTCGAACCCGCGACCAACAGCTTGGAAGGCTGTGACTCTACCCCTGAGTTACTCCCGCTAAGGAGATGGTGGAGGCGGATGGATTCGAACCACCGTAGGGCGGTGCCCAACAGATTTACAGTCTGTCCCCTTTGGCCACTCGGGTACGCCTCCAAAGAACTCTCTGCCTGACAGCCGCTCCGCGGATGGAGCCGGCACCCGGAATCGAACCGGGGACCTACTGTTTACAAGACAGTAGCTCTACCGCTGAGCTATGCCGGCGGTCGATTCCCCACAACCCGACGGGGCGGGCCCCCTATTCCGGGAGCGCGAGAGAGTTTAGCGGCTCTCTCCCCCCCCGCGCAAGCTTCGCCTGGCGCTCGGTCCTCGCCAGCGCTGCCATAACGCCCAGAAATACCACCGCAGGTAGAGAGGAAGCCAGGCGGCCAGGCGGAAGCGGCTCTGCCCGGCCGTACGGTCCCGCCAGATGGCGGGGATCTCCTCGACCCGTTCGCCGGAGAAATGGGACTTCACCACGAGCTCAAGGCCGAGGCTGAACCCCGCCGCGCTCTCGATCGGAGTGCGCTCCAGGAAGTCGCGCCGGTAGGCCTTGAAGCTGTTGGTGGCATCCCGCGTCGGAACTCCTGCCAGCCAGTGCAGGGTTAGGCCGGCGGTACGGCTGAGCAGATTCTTCAGCCACGGCCCGCCGATCTGCCGGCCGCCCGGCATGTAGCGGCTGGGGCAGACCACCGCGGCGCCCGCTTCGACGCGGGCCACCATCTCTTCGACGATCCGGTAGTCGTCCGAGAGGTCCACCATCGTGACGATGACGACCGGAGCCCGGGCCGCCCGCATCCCGGCCTCGATGGCATAGCGCACGCCGCGGCCCAGCGTGTTGTGAACCAGGCGGATCTCCCTCGGCTTGTCGTCCGCTAAGAGCGCGGCGAGGGCCGGCAGCGTCGGATCATCCTCCACGTCGTAGCAGACCAGCAGCTCGTATCCCGGCGGGAAGGCTGCGCGGACCGCCTTGCAGAAGGGGCCGATGTTCTCGGCTTCATGGAAGACCGGCACGACGACCGAGTAGCGCAGAAGCGGACCGCCGCTCACGGCTTGCGCGCCCAGGTGACGACGAACGTACCGAACCGGCGGCCCAGCCCGATCTTTTCCCACAACCAGTCGGCGCGGTTGTACAGCGGCAACAGCGCGTCGAGGCCTTTCGGCGCGACCTCGCGGTAGGGAAGATCGGATTGGCCTCGCTGTCCGAGAGCGCTGAATCCCACGGCCGCGAAGTCCTCGCGCAGCTCGCGCGGATGGAGGGGCTGCTCGTCCGGGCTGACCCCCCGGGGATTGTAGAGAGGGCTCTTCGGATGGCGGAACAGGAGCATCGCGGGATGAAGGAGGTTGGGATCGAACGCGAAGGCCCACCCCCCCGGCCGCAGGACCCGCAACGCCTCGGTCAGAGCCGCCCGGCGGTCGCTCAAGTGGTGCAGCACACTGCTGAAGGCCACGAGGTCGAAGGTGCCGGCTCGAAACGGAAGGCGGAGCGCGTCGGCCTGGAGCCACCACGGGTCCGCGCAGCGCCGCCGGGCCAGGCGCAAGGCACCCAGCGAGAGATCGATGCCGGCGTAGCGGGCACTGCGGTCGCGATAGATACGCCGTGACTGGCCGGTGCCACAGCCGACGTCGAGGACGCGGAGCCCGGTCCCGGGAATGACGGCGGCGAAACGCCGGGCGAGAGTCGCCCAGCCGCGGTCGGCAAAGGGATTGAAGTCGCCGGTCTCTTCGACGAGGCGGTCGAAATACCGCCCCTCGCTGGCCGAAGGGCTCAGATCCGCCCCCCGGCGATCTCTCGGTCGACCCACGGAATGACCTCGTCGAGCACGTCGGAGAGGGATGTACCGGCCTCGAATCCCAAGACGTCCCGGGCCTTCCTGGTGTCCGGAACCCGCATCTGCACGTCGTGAGGGAAGGGCGGATCCGAGACGTACCGGAACGGCTTGGCATCGCCGTGGACCTTGTGCCAGATCAGCTCCGCCAGCTCGAGGACATTGGTGGCGACCGGCGTCGACAGGTTGAAGTCTTCGTTGACGGCCGACGGATGGAGCATGGCCGTGAGAATGCCGCGCGCCAGATCGCCGCCGTAGGTATAGCAGCGCACCTGATCGCCGGAGCCCAGGATGTGGAGCGGGTCCTGCGCCTTGAGGATCTTCTGCACCAGATCGGGCACCACGTGGCTCATCGCCAGCTTGATGTTGCCGCTGGGGATTTCCTTGTCTCCCAGAGCCCGGCTCTCCCCGACGCCGACGCAGTTGAAGGGGCGGCAGATGGTGTAGGGGAGCCGGTGCTGCTCCCAGGCACCGCGGGCGAAGTACTCGCAGGCCAGCTTCTGGAAGCCGTAGGTGCTGGAGGGCGGCGGGCACTGCCGCTCGTGCCCCTCTGGGGTAGGGAAGACCGTGGCGTTCTCGTACACCATGCTGCTCGAGAGCACCGTGACCTTCTGCAGCCGGTGATGGCGGTGGGCGTGGAGGGCGGCGTCGAAGGCCGCGGCCGTGATCCGCTCGTTCTCGGCCAGGAGATCGTAGGCGTACTCGTGGAAGTAGGAGATGCCGCCGATGCGTGCGGCGCAGGCGATGAAGTGGTCGCACTCCGACGCCAGCTCCTTGAGGAGCTCCACGTCGCGGGCGTCCGCCTGCCGGAAGCGATAGCGGGGATGATTCTGATAGCTCCGCTCGACGACACCGTACTTGGAGAAATTGTCGACGCCGATCACCTCATGGCCGGCTTGGAGGAGCTGCTCGACAAGGTAGCCGGCAATGAACCCCGCCGACCCCGTAACCAGGACTTTCACGTTGCGGACTCCCTCTCGAATAAAGCGCTTGGATTCAAGACAGCCGGGCGGGCCCACCTGCCCTGGGCAGGCAGTTCCAGACGTCGATCACCGTCTTGCCCTCCTGCGGCGGCAGCTCGCGATAGGCCCGGTGCGGCGTCCCGACGAAAAGAACGTTCGATTCGGCGAGGACGCGCTCCAGGGGCACCAGAGTCGGATCGGGCACGTAGGGATCCGTGCACAGCACCTGGCGGGCCTCCAGGGCGACCAGCTTCCGCAGCTTGTAGGAGAGCGAGTCGCGGGGATCGTCGCTCTCGGCCTTGAAGGCCATTCCCAGGATGCCCACGCTGGCCTCGCCGAGGTCCACCTGCTTGCGGGCCAACTCGACGAGATGGTTCGGCAGCCCCTCGTTGATCAGCATGGCCGAGTGGCCGAGCATGAAGTGATTGTGGCTGAAGGCCGCGAGCTGCATCGTGTCCTTGACCAGACAGGGTCCGGCTGCGAGGCCGGGGCCCGGCATGCCCGCCATGCGCGGATAGTTGTAGCGGCAGCCGTGGAGGATCCGGTCGAAATCCACGCCGTAGCCGGTGGCCAGCATGTAGAACTGGTTGACGGTGGCGAACTGGATGTAGCGCCAGGAGTTGGTCATCAGCTTGCAGAGCTCGGCCTCGATGGGAGTCATCTCGGCGAAGTCGGAGGCGAAGCGGCCGAACAGGCCGCGGACGGCCTTGAGCGTCTCCGGGTCGAAAGCGCTCAGGATCTGCGGCAGCTCGCGGAACTCACGGAGGCTGTACCCCTGGGCGACCCGCTCCGGACAGCAGGCGACCGGGATGCGGAGCCCCCACTCGCCGAGGACCCGCTGGATGCGCTGGCTGGTGCCGGGGAAAACCGTGCTGCGCAGGATCAGGATCTGGCCGTCGCGCAGGTGCTCCCGAGAGTTGTTCAGGGCGCGGTCGATGGCAGCGAAGCTGGGGTTGAGGTGCTCGTCGACCGGCGTGCCGATGATCATCACCAGGAACCGGCACTGGCTCATGAGGTCCGGGCAGTCCTCGACCTCCAGCCGGCCGCTCGCGAGGACCCGCGCGAGCATCTCCTCCGCTCCTTCCTCATGGAAGGGCATCGTGCCGGAGCGGATCCTCTCCACCTTGCGGCTGTCCGTGTCATAGATGACCGTGCGCAGACCGGAATCGGCGCAGATCAGGGCGAACGGCAAGCCCACGTGGCCGCCGCCGCCGATGACGCACACGTCGTGCAAGAAGCTCATGTTCATCCTTGCCAATTCCATCGAATGGCGGGAGACCGGGATCGTAGCGTGGCTTGCTCTATACTGCAACCATGACATTCCGTCCCGAGATGGGTGCATGAAGTGGTTCCGGCGGGGGCGTGACTTTCATCCCGAACAGTACGACGCGATCTCTCCCGGCTATTACGATCTCGTCTATCAGCGGGGCCGGGGAGTCCAGTGGTTCTGGCACCACCACCGGTTCGGCATGGTCACCCGAGGGCTTCCGGAAAGTGCGCGGCGCATCATCGACCTGGGCTGCGGCCCGGGAACGTTCCTCGGCAACCTGCAGAGACCCTTCGAGAGAGCCCTGGGCATCGACATCGCCGCTCCGCAGATCGCCTACGCGCAATCCCGCTACCGCCGGCCGGGCCTGGAATTCCGCGTCGCGGACGTGACCGCCCTCGACCGGACCGAGAGGTTCGATGCCGCGGTGAGCATCGAGGTCGTGGAGCACCTGCGGCCGGACGACGCGCACGCTTTCCTGTCGGCGATCTACGATCTGCTGGAACCGGGCGGCATCCTGGTCCTGACGACTCCGAACTATCGCAGCTTCTGGCCGGTGCTCGAATGGCTGGTCAGCCGGATCGGCCCGGTCGACTACATCGAGCAGCACATCAACCGGTACAACCGCGGACGTCTCCGCCGCCAGGCCGAGAAGGCCGGCTTCGAGGACGTGCGCTGCCAGACGTTCTTCGTCGCCGCTCCGTTCCTGGCGGCGGTCTCAACGCCGCTGGCCGATTTCGTGCTCCGCTGGGAGAGGCGTCTCCTGCCGCTGCTGGGCGCCGAGCTCGTTCTGACCGCCCGCAAGCGGGGTTGAGGGTCGGGCAGCCTTGCGGAGACCCGAGGACAGCCGGAGCCGGATCAGCCGGAAGGCGCCGATGTAGATCTCCCGGGATGCGAGCTTGGACTCTCCCAGGGTGCGGTCATAGAAGATGATCGGCGATTCGGCGATCGTCGCGCCCTGGCGGTGCAGCCGGTAGAGCAGCTCGACGAGGAAGGAGTAGCCGTTGGACGTGATCTCGTCGAAAGGGATCCCTGCGAGGGCCTGCCGCCGATAGAGGCGGAAACCCGAGGTCATGTCGTGGGCCGGGATGCGGAGGAGCCAGGCGGCGAAGCGGTTCGCGAGCCAGCTGAGGACGATCCGGCGGATCCTCCAGTTGATGGTGCCGCCATCCCGGATATAGCGGGACCCCACCACGACGTCGTGGGACGCGGTGAGCGGGAGCATGGCCCGGAGGTGATCGGGATTGTGGCTCAGGTCCGCGTCCATCGTGCCGATCACGTCGTACCCGTTTTCGAGGCCATACCGCAGACCGGCGATGTAGGCGCGGCCGAGACCGCGAGCTCCGGTCCGCCGGAGGAGGTGCAGGCCCGGATGATCGTGCTGGAGCTCGGTGCACAGGTCCGCCGTGCCGTCCGGCGATTCGTCGTCCACGACGAGCAGGTGGCACTGGGGAACCGCCGCGAAGAACCGGGAGACCAGATCCGGGAGATTGGCGCGCTCGTTGTAGGTCGGCACCACCAGGAGCACACGTGGAGACTCGGTCTTCAACTCGGTCTTCATTGGCGCGCAGAGTAACACAATCCAAGCACATGCTATCGTCACAAGCCTTGAAGCGACTCGCATTGTCCCGGTGGGGCGCGCTGAGCCTGGTCGTCGCGCCCATTCTCCTGCTGTGGGGAGAGGTCCAGCGGCTCGGGGTCAACACCCTGTTCGCGGACGAACTCTACTATGTCGACTTCATCCGGCTGGTCCGCCAGGGAGGGGACTGGACGCCCTGGATCTGGCTGCAGCACAACGAGCATCGGGTGATCCCGATGAAGCTCGTGATGGCTCTCCTCGCCGGCCCGACGCACTGGAGCCAGCGGGCCGAGATGTTCTGCAGCGTCGTCCTGTCCGCGCTGATCGTGCTGGTCCTCTGGCTCGTCTACCGCTCCTCCGGTGCGGCCTCGGAGCCCTCCGACCTGCTGGCGTTCGCTCCCCTGGCCTGGCTCGTCTGCAGCCTCTCGCAATACGAGAGCCAGCTCTACGGCATGATGATGTGCCACTTCATGACGGCGCTGGCGGCGGTCCTCGCCCTCTGGCTCCTGGCGCGCGGCGGCAGGGTCTCCGTGATGCTCGCGGTGCTCACCGCGGTCCTCGGCGCCTTCTCGATCGCCAACGGCTTCCTCATCTTCCCGGCAGGGATCGCCGTGCTGGCGGGCCGCCGCGCGGGCTGGGGCCGCTGGGCGGCCTGGTGCCTGGGAGGAACAGCGGCCCTCGCGTTCTATCTGCGGGACTACATCGTCCCTCCCCACACGCAGCCGTTTCAATGGACTCTCGGGGGGGCCTACAAGGTCGCGAAGCTGGGATTCGCCACGATGGGAGCGCCACTCGCGGCCGGCAGCCTCGCCTGGGGCGTGTCTCTGGGCGCCGGGTTGCTGGCGGTCTCGGCCTTTTTCGGCCTCCGCTGGCTGCGTGCCGAGCCGGAGAGCCGGAGGCGGGACGCGTTGGCCATCGCTCTCTTGCTGTTCGGTCTGGCAAGCTGCGCCATGGTGGCTTTCGGCCGGGCTTTCCTGAACGACAGACCGCTCCTGCCGCGCTACATCACCTATACCAACCTGGCGTGGACCGGGGTCTATCTGCTCGTGCTCGCACAGACCAGAAGCGGCCGGTATCCCACCTGGAGGACCGTCGCCTGGTCGCTCCTCGTCCCCGGCCTCCTCGCCGCGGATCTGCAGGGTCTGTCCGAGGCGCGGCTCTGGCGGAAAGAGCGTCTGCTGGATCAGTACTCTCTCCAGACGTTGCCTCTGCAGCCGGACGCCGTCGTCAGCCGGCAATTCGGCACGCCCGACACCATCCGGCGCGCGGCTTCCTACCTGAGCGCCGAGCGGCTCAGCGCCTACGCCGAGCCGCAGCGGATCGTGATGCCGATGGACGTGGCGACGGCGCAGCCGACGGAAGAGATCCTGCGCGGGCAGGCCGTCGAGCAGCGCCTCGTCTGCCCGGTGGCGGAGCTGTACGACGTCGGCGTCATGGTCCAGCCGGCTGCGCGGCCGGGGGGCTCGTTCACGGTGGCGGTGACGAGCGGGGGCCGCGAGCTCGCGCGCCGCTCGTTCGAGACCGCGAGCCTCCGCGGCTCTACCTGGGTGCAGGTCCCGCTGGCGAAGCCTCTGGCGCGCTGCGCCGGACGCGATCTGGTGGTGCGGGTCGAATCGGCGGACGCGAGCCCGGGGACCGGCGTGCGGGTGCTCGCGAGCGGCCCGGCGCTCAACGCGTTCCGGTTCGGCGTTCTGCCTTGACCTCGCCCGCGGCGGCGCGGCGCGCCACGAGCCGGGCTTCCAGCAGGGTGAACAGCCCGTCGTTGTAGTCGGCAGCCGCGATCCACAGCCGGTGGATGCCCTCCGGGACGGCGGACGGCGGCACGGAGATCAACCAGCCGGAGGGGAGGAACCGCGAGGAGCCGAAATACTCCGCGACATCGCGCCGCGGGAGGTCGAGCTGCGCCGAGGCGATCCGCTGGCCGTCGAGGAAGAGGTAGACCCCTTTGACCTCGCCGCCGTGCTCGCGAGACCGCACGGCCCAACCCTCCACCTGCCACGGCTCGTCGATCGCGACCGTGGCGCTCTCCGGGTCGACCGTCTGCCCGGCGAGGCGCTCGACGCGGCCCCAGGGCGGACCTTCCTCGTCCATCTGATGGAACCAGGAGAGCTGGTGCTCCCGCATGATCGCGATCCCCCCGCGAACGAGCGAGGGCTCCGGGTGGTGGGAGGTGCGGATGTCCTGGTCGGTGGCCGTGCCACGGGCGATCGCGACCGCATTGCGGTGGATGGTCTCGGACCAGCCCCGCAAGACCGGGAGCGCCCGGTAGGAAGCCGCCGCCGACTGGAGGAGCGGCACCGCCACGACCGCCAGCGCGAGGGCCTGCCATGCGATCCTGAGCCGGGCGTGCCCGGCGGCGCCCCAGAGCAGGAAGAAGGCGAGCACGGCGCAGGCCAGCACGAGCGGGTAGGTCGCCGTCACGTAGTGGGAGGCGAGCGCTTGCTGGAGGCCCGTGATGGCTCGGCCGAGCGCAATCAGCCCCGCGCTCGCCAGGGCCGAGAGACCCAGGAGGAGCCAGGGCAGGCCCTCGGGGCAGAACCGCCGCCAGGTCCAGACCGCCAGGATCCCGAAGAGCAGGAGCAGGGCTGCGCCCAGGTAGATCGCGAGGCGGACGCTCGGGAACGGCAGCGGCGTCGCCGCACCCCCGAGGAGCACACTGAAGAAGAGCGGGACCTGTTTCCAGGCGACCGCGCCGAAGCTGCCTCCCGCTCCCACCTTGACCGCGACCGTCGCGAGGAGGGTCAGGACCAGCCAGACCCCGGTCCGCCGGACGCTGCGGTCGGGCCGGAGCAGCAACGCCACCAGGCCCACGTACCACCCCGCGAGGCCTGCGCCCCAGGAGAACGTCGCGGCCAGAGTCGACGCCACCGCACCGAGAAAGACGGCGGTCCCGAGGCGCGGCAGGGTCAGCAGATAGATGGTCAGCGTCGAGAAAAGCTGCGAGAGGTTCTGTCCCAAGGGATAGCCCGAGAGGAAGTTCTCGTTCTGCAGGAAGCAGAAGACCTGAGCCGACGCCGGCGCCGCGAGGAGCAAACCTTGCGCGCCGCGGCGGGCGAGCATCCGCAGCAGCAGCGCCAGCGTCCCGCAGGCCGTGATGTAGCTGGCGACGATGTCGAGGCGCACGTCCCAGTGCGACAGCACACCCATGCCATAGAAGAGGAGGCGGGGCACCAGGTTCATGTGGCCGTTGTAGGGCTTGAGCAGCAGGGGGAGCACGGGCCGGCCCTCGTAGTGCGCGCTCCACAGCTCGACCAGGTGCCACTGGTCCCAGGTCGGCATGTTCTCGACCAGGGGGAAGAGGCAGGCGAAGCTCACCAGGGGGACCACCAGAGCCACGGCGAGGGAGAGCGCGGCCAGGGGGCGGAGGGGATCGCGGGCTGGGGGCGACGGCACGGGGGCGGATTATACAAAGATCGTTACACAGCAAAAGGGCGCCCCCGCGGGAGCGCCCCTCTCAGACTCTTCTGCAGCCGGTCGACCCTACTGCGGTCCGGTGGCGACCTTCTCCTGCGCCAGGCTGTGGACCAGCTTCTCCAGGGCCTCGATGCGGCCCTTCAGATCGGCGATCTCCTTGTCCTTGTCCTGCACGACCTGGCTCAGTCCCTGGACGGCCAGGAGGGCGACGCCCGCCTGGTCGCTGGGGGCGATGTGCTTGTCGTCCTCTCCCAACCCGAAGGCGTGATGGAAGTCCTCGGCCATCGGACCGACGTGGCGCACCGCGCCGTCGGTCTTGTAGCTCCAGAGGGAGACCGGCAGGGCGGTGACCCGCGAGAGCACGTCCCTGGGCTCGAGCGACGCGAAGTTGGTCTTGATGTCCCGGCTCGAGCCCTGGGTCAGGGTGCCCTTGATCACCATGTTGCCGGAGGTGCCATTGAGCTGCATCTCGACCCCTGTCGCAGAAACTTGTTGGTCGATAACGAAGTCGGTCGAGTTCAACCCGAAGGTCCAGCGCTCGGTCCGGCTGGAGTCCTTCAGGACGAGGTTCGGCGCACCGTTGTTCCTGAGCTCCGCCAGCTCTCGCGCGGCCGTCGTGCCGCTGCTCTCCTGGACGAAGAGCTTCGCCGTTCCGTCACTGCGGCTCACGTGGAGCGAGTTCGCCGGCGAGGCCGTGCCGATGCCCACGTCGCCGCTGGCGTTGATGTCGATCGAGCTGGTCGGCGCGCCGGGACGGATGCGGAAGGGCAGGCGCGAGCCGCCGGTCACGTCGCGGACGAAGAAGTTGGCCTCGTTGCCCGCGATGTCCCAGGTCTGGGCGGTGAAGCCGCCCGAGTTGTTCTGCTCGAGGCGGATCGCCGGCGTGTTGCTGGTGGCGATGTGGAGGTCGAGGACCGGCGTGGAGGTGCGCAGGCCGACCCGGCCGGTCGAGTCGACGAAGATCGAGTTGGTCGACGCTCCCGCGGTGATCGTGAACGGGACCTTGGAGCCGGTGATGTCCTCGATCGAGAACTTCGAGGAGCCGCCGCTCGCCGAGTCGTTGGCGGTCAGCTGCCAGTCGTTGGCCGGGAAGCCGGTCGACGAGCTGGTGTCGTCGAACTTGATCCGGGTGTTGTTCTCCTTGAGCCGGATCGTGTCGAACCCGAAGCTCTCGTTGTTGACGCAGTCGAGGCCGACGCACTCGCTCCCCTGGACGATGAAGTCGTCGGCATTGACCACGTCTTTGCCGATGACGACCTGGGTTCCGCCGGTCGACGAGGCGGCAGGCTTCTTCCGGGGCTCCACCTGGTCGGGCGCGACGAGCGAGCCATCGCGCACCGAGAAGGCGCCGGACTGCACCATCTCCGCCGGCAGCGACCCGGCGTCCCGCAGCTGCTGGATCACCTCGTTCTCATTCCCCGCCTTGCGAGCCGCCTGAAGCTCCTTGCGGACGGAGGCGTCGATGCGCGGAACACCGCGCAGCTCGTACCGGTAGACGCCGTCCTTCGCCGCGGTGTCCAACTCGAAGACCACCGGCTGCCCCGCCTTGACCTCGCGGCGGACCACGTTGCCGTTCGGCGTCGAGACGGTCAGCACCATCTTCTCGAAATCACCCCCCTGCGGCTCCCAGCGGACCGCGGCCGCGCTGACATCCATCCGGGCCAGCTCCGCCGCGTGCGACGGCACCGGGAGACAGAGAGCCAAGGCCACGACCAACACCAACAACCACTCCGATTTCCTCATGGTCCAGATCCTCCTTTGTCCCTTTGGCGCTCAAGGCCTCGGGACCGTTACGAGATACGATCTCCAAGAAAAAAAGAAATGATGAAACAGCTGCCACTGAGCCGGCAGATACAAACTTGTCGATTCGTTGGCAGAATCAGTATACCACTGGAGCCAAACATTCCTCAAAGATTCCAGCGCTGCCGCACCGCGTCGTACAGCACAGCCGCTGTGGCGGTCGCGATATTGAGGGAGCCGACCTGCCCGCGCATGGGCAGACCGATCATCCGGTCGCAGATCTGGCGCGTACGGGCGCGCAACCCCTTCTCCTCGCCGCCGAAGCAAAGCACCACCTTCCCAGTGAGGTCAACCGCCCAAGGCGGGACACCTTCGGCATCGGTGCCGTAGACCCAGAAGCCGTCGTCCTTGAGCCTCTGCAGAGCCTGGGCGGTGTTGGGGATGCGCTCGATCGCGAGCCATTCGGCGGCACCGGCGGAGGTCTTGACGACGGTGGGCGAGACCGGCGCCGAGCCTCGGTCGCGGATCAGCACGCGGCCGACCCCGGCGCCTTCGCAGACACGGAGGACGGCGCCCAGATTGCGCGGGTCCTGGACGTCCTCGAGGAGGACGACGAGGCCGGAATCAGCCGCCTGCCCGGGCGCCGGACCAGCAGGCGTGGCGACCGCGCGGACCTCGGCCGCCATCCCGTTGTGGGCGGGTCCGGCGCGCTCGGAGAGGGCGCGTTCGGGGACGACCTCGAAAGGGACACGGTGGCGCTGGCAGAGCTCCTCGATCTCCTCGCGGCGGCGGCCCGTGCGGCTCGCGCTCACCAGCACCCGTGCCACCTCGTGCGGCCGGTGCCGGAGGGCTTCACGCACGGGGTGGTAGCCGTAGAGGTACAGCTACACCTCCATGATCTGCTGCTCCTTCTTCTGGAGCGCGGTGCCGACCTCGGCGATGTGGTGGTCGTGGAGCTTCTGGACCTCGTCCAGGCCGCGCCGCTCGTCGTCCTGGCTGATCGTCTTGTCCTTCTCCATCTTCTTGAGCTTGTCGTTGCCTTCGCGGCGGACCTGGCGCACGGAGTTGCGCGCGTGCTCGGCGAGATCGTGCGCCTTCTTGACGATCTCCTTGCGGCGATCCTCGGTCAGCGAAGGCACAGGGATGCGAATGACCTTGCCGTCGCTCGAAGGGTTCAGGCCGAGGTCCGACTTGCGGATGGCCCGCTCGATCGCCGCGATCTGCGTCGGGTCGTACGGCTGGGCGACGATCATGGAAGCGTCGGCCACGCTCAGGGTGGCGAGTTGGTTGATCGGCGTCGGCGTGCCGTAGTAGTCGGCCATGACGCCGTCCAGCAGCGCGAGCGAGGCGCGCCCGGTCCGCAAGTGCTTGAGCTCCTGGTGGAAATGGTCCAACGCGTGCTTCATCCCGGACTCGACTTCCTTGAACACCTCTTTCATGTTCCCCTCCTGAGTCTTCCTGATCCTGGGCCTAGGCCCGCACGATCGAGCCGACCCGCTCGCCGCACACCACCCGGCGGATGTTGCCGGAGGCCATCATGTCGAAGATGGCGATCGGGATGCCATTGTCGCGGCAGAGGCTGATCGCCGCGGTGTCCATGACCTTGAGGTCTTTTTCGAGGATCTCGTGGTAGGTGACCTCGGGGAGCAGGACCGCGTTCGGGTCCACCTCCGGATCGGCCGAGTAGAGGCCGTCCACCTTGGTCGCCTTGAGCAGGATCTCGGCATGGATCTCGTTGGCCCGCAGCGCTGCGGCGCTGTCGGTGGTGAAGTAGGGATTGCCCGTCCCGGCCGCGAAGATCACCGCCCGCCCCTTCTCCAGATGGCGGAGAGCGCGGCGGCGGATGAACGGCTCCGCCACCTCGCGGATGTCGATCGCCGTCTGCACACGGGTCGGGACACCCCGCTTCTCCAGCGCATCCTGGAGGGCCAGCGCGTTGATCACCGTCGCCAGCATCCCCATGTAATCTCCGGTGACGCGGTCGATCCCGCGGTGGCTGGCGGCCAGGCCGCGAATGATGTTGCCACCGCCGACGACCACCGCGATCCCCACACCCAGGGCGTGGACACTGCGGATCTCGTCGGCGATGGACGAAACGACCTTCTCGTCGATGCCGAACGGCTGCGAGCCCATCAGGGCTTCGCCGGAGAGCTTGACCAGCACCCGGCCATAGGCAGGCCTCGGCGCCTCCGGCTCCTCGCTCATCCGCGGCTCGCCTGGGCCAGGACTTCGGCGGCGAAGTCGTCCTGCCGCTTCTCGATCCCTTCGCCGAGCTTGAAGCGGACGAAGCGCCGGACCTGGATGTTCTCGCCGATCTTGGCGATCTTCTCGGTGATCAGCTGGCCGACCGTCTTGTCCGCGTCCTTGACGTACGGCTGCTCGAGCAGCACGAACTCGGAGAAGTACTTCTCCATCTTTCCGGTGACGATCTTCTCGACCACGTTGGCCGGCTTGCCGGAGGCGGCCGCCTGGCCGCTGAAGATCTCCCGCTCGCGCGCCAGCACGTCCTCGGTGACCTCCTCGCGGCGGACGAAGCGCGGCTCGGCCGCGGCGATGTGCATCGCGATGTCGCGCACGAGCTCCTGGAACTCGTCGGTGCGCGCCACGAAGTCGGTCTCGCAGTTGACCTCGACCAGCACGCCCAGCTTGCCGCCGCCGTGGATGTAGGAGCCGACGGCTCCCTCCGCGGCGATGCGGCCCGCCTTCTTCGCGGCCGCGGCGAGACCCTTCTTGCGCAGGAAGTCCACGGACTTCTCCATGTCCCCCTGGGTCTCGGTCAATGCGGTCTTGCAATCCATCATCGGGGCGCCGGTGCGCTCCCGCAACTCTTTCACCATCTGAGCGGTAACCATGGGATTGTTCTCCTTGAACCTCTGAATCTCTTCCCGCAGACAAAAGAAAAGGTCAGATCGACGCGGGTTCGACTGACCTTTTCGAGCGCCGTCGATCGCTGCGAGCGGCGCGCCCTTAGAAGCTCGCGTTTCAGTGGGCGGCGGCGCCTGCCATGTCCTTGTCGATCACCGGCGGCATGGCCATCCGCGCGCCGCCGTCCTTGCCGAGCGTCGCACCTTCCGACGCGTGGGCGGAGCCATCGATGTAGGCGTCGGCGACGCGCGCGGCGAACAGCCGGATGGCGCGGATCGCGTCGTCGTTGCCCGGGATGATGTAGTCGATCAGCTCGGGGTCGCAGTTGGTGTCGACGATGGCGATGACCGGGATCCCCAGCTTGTTCGCCTCGGAGATGGCGATGTACTCCTTCTTCGGATCGACGACGAAGAGCGCATCGGGCAGCTCCTCCATGTCGCGGATGCCGTCGAGGTTCTTCACCATCTTGTCGCGCTCGCGCTCGAGCCGCAGGCGCTCCTTCTTGGTCAGCGGGCTGCTCTCGTCGCCCAGCCGCGATTCGGCCTCCTTGAGGCGCTGGATCGAGGTGCGCAGGGTGACGAAGTTGGTCAGCGTGCCGCCGAGCCAGCGGTTGGTCACGAAGAACTCGCCGCAGCGGCGCGCCTCTTCGGCGATCGCCTCCTGCGCCTGACGCTTGGTGCCGACGAACAGGATCCGCTTGCCCTGGGAAGACAGGTCCTGAACGAAATCGACGACCTGCTCGAACAGCTTGAGCGTCTTCTGCAGGTCGATGATGTAGATCCCGTTGCGCTTGCCGAAGATGTATGGCTTCATCTTGGGATTCCAGCGCCGGGTCTGGTGCCCGAAGTGGACACCGGCTTCCAGCAGTTCCTTCATGGTGACTTCGACCAAGAGAGCCTCCTTCTAACGCTTGCTGAACTGGAAACGGGCCCGCGCGCCCTTCTGACCATACTTCTTGCGCTCCCGGCGGCGCGGGTCGCGCGTCAGGAGGCCGGCCGACTTCAAACGGTGGCGCAGCTCGATGTTGAACTCGAGCAGGGCACGGGAGATGCCGTGCCGGATCGCGCCCGCCTGGCCCGCGCTGCCACCACCGCGGACCGTGGCCACGATGTCGAACTTCTCCGCCGTCTCGGTCAGCAGCAGAGGCTGCTTGATGATCATCTTCAGCACTTCGTTCGGGAAGTAGTCGTCGAGCGTCCGGCCGTTGACCTTGACCTCGCCCGCTCCCGGACGGATGAAGACGCGCGCCGCCGCCGTCTTGCGGCGGCCGGTGCCGTAATATTGGATCGATGGGACCTGATTCGCCACTCTGATCTCCTCGTCACTTGCTCTGGAGGGCCTGGACGGCATCGAAAGGGACCGGCTGCTGCGCCTGATGCGGATGCTCCGGACCGGCGTAGACTTTGAGCTTCTTGAGCTGCTTGCGGCCCAGGCGGGTCTTCGGCAGCATCCCCCAGACCGCCTCCTCGACCAGCTTGGCCGGGCGGCGGCGGCGGCGATCAGCGGCCGTTTCCTTCTTCATCCCACCCGGGTATCCGGAGTGGTGATAGTAGACCTTCTGTTCCTCTTTGCGCCCGGTCAGCACCGACTTCTCGGCGTTGACCACGATCACGAAGTCGCCCGTGTCGATGTGCGGCGCCCAGATCGGCTTGTGCTTGCCCATGAGAAGGCGCGCCACCAGCGAGGACAGACGCCCCAGGGGCACCCCGGCCGCGTCCACCACGAACCACTGGTGCTCGATCTCGGCGAGCTTCGGGCTATAGGTCCTGTTCATTCTGAATCTCCGTCGGCTTCTGCTCTGGATTCGCGCCCCCGGCGCGGCATACGTGACCCGCCTTCACGACGCAAAGGACCCATATGGTAGGCGGACGGGAAGACGCTGTCAAGGGGCGGACACGGATCAACCCACCGCCTCCCGTGAGCTTCCGCCCCGCGGGAAAGCGGCCGGGGACCCGCGCACGGACCGCGGCAGGACGCATTGTACTAGACTCTCCCCGATGACGGAAGCCACCGCCCGCCTCGACAAGTCGGGGCGCACGATCCAGGACATGTTCGCGGGGGTCGCCCCGCGCTACGACCTGCTCAACCACCTCCTGTCGGCCAATCTGGACGTGGTCTGGCGCAAGCGCGCCGCCAAGGTGCTGGACCTCCCGCCGGGCGCTGCGGCCGTCGACGTCTGCTGCGGCACCGGCGACCAGGCCGTGGCCCTCTGCCAGCGCGGCGCCCGCGTCGCGGCGGCCGACTTCTGCGTCCCGATGCTCGCGATCGCGCGCCACAAGTTCGCCCGCCAGGCGGCGCCGCGGCCGGGAGCGCTCGCCGCCGACGCTCTCGCCCTCCCCTTCCCGGAGCGGTGCTTCGCCGGCGCGTCGGTCTCCTTCGGCCTGCGCAATGTGGCCGATCTCGATGCGGCCCTTGCGCAGCTCGCCCGGGTCCTCTCCCCCGGCGGCAAGCTCGTGGTGCTGGAGTTCGCCGTGCCGCGCTTCCCGCCCCTGCGGGCGCTCTATCTCTTCTATTTCCTCCGGCTGCTCCCCTGGGTCGGCCGGCTGCTGTCGCACCGTGGCTCGGCCTATTCTTATCTGCCGGAGTCGGTCCTCGCATTCCCCCAGCGCCAGGGCTTCCTCGACCGGATGGCCGCGGCGGGCTTCACGGATCTGGCCTGGGAGGACCTCTCCGGCGGCATCGTCTGTCTCTACAGCGGAAGGAACTTGGAGTGAACCCGCAATTGAATTCCAGCCAGGAACCCCAGATCCTCGACGGCCGCAACACCGCGGCCGACATTCGCGCCGAGGTCGCCGTCGGCGTCCGCGAGCTGCGCGAGGCCGGCCGGCGTCTCCCCTGCCTCGCCGTCGTCCTGGTGGGCGACGACCCGGCCTCGCACGTCTACGTCAACAGCAAGATCAAGGCGTGCGCCGAGGTCGGCATGGAGAGCCGCTCGGTCCGCCGGTCGGACGACCTCTCCGAGGCGGAGCTCCTGGCGATCATCGACGAGCTCAACGCCGACGACGCGGTCGACGGCATCCTGGTGCAGCTGCCGCTGCCGCGGCAGATCCGCGAGCGCGAGGTGATCGAGCGCATCGATCCCGCGAAGGACGTCGACTGCTTCCACCCCGAAAACGTCGGCCGGCTCTGGCTCGACCAGCCCGGCTTCGCGCCGGCGACCCCGGCGGGGATCGTCGAGCTCCTGAAGAGAAACGGCGTCCCCCTCTCCGGCAAGCGCGCCGTGATCGTCGGGAGGAGCGCCATCGTGGGCAAGCCCATGGCGGCCCTCCTCCTGCGCGAGAACTGCACGGTGACGATCTGCCACTCGCGGACCGCCGACCTGCCCGCGGTGACCCGCGAAGCCGACGTCCTGGTAGCCGCCATCGGCCGTCCCGGAATGATCGGACCCCAGCACGTGCGCGAAGGGGCGGTGGTGATCGACGTCGGGATGAACCGCCTGCGCGAGCGGGCCGACGTCGAGCACTTCTTCCCGGCCGACCTGGAGCGGATGCGGCAGTTCGAGCAGCGAGGCTCGACGCTGATCGGCGACGTGGACCTCTTCCGCGTCGCGCCGCGGAGCTCGGCCTATACCCCGGTCCCCGGCGGGGTCGGTCCGCTGACCGTGGCCATGCTCCAGGTCAACACCCTGAACGCCGGCCGGATGCGGCAGGGCCTGCCGCCGCGCCCGCTCGGAGTCGGCGCATGAGCTCACACCGGAGCCTGCGCGTCGGGCTGACCGGCGGCCTTGCCAGCGGCAAGTCCACGGTGGCCGGCTGGCTCCGGGAGGCAGGATTCCTGGTCGTCGACGCCGACCGCCTGGTGGCCGACCTCCATCAGCCCGGAGGTGCGGGAGCCGCGGCGGTGCGCGAGCTCTTCGGCCCCGAGTTCCTCAACGAGCAGGGGGGAGTGGACCACGCCAAGGTGGGGGCCCGGGTATTCGCCGACCCCGAAGCCCGGCAGGCCCTGGAGAAGGCGATCCACCCCCTCGTCCGCCGGCGCTTCGCCGAGATCGCGGCAGGGCACGAGGGGGTCACGGTGCTCGAGGCCACGCTCCTTGTGGAGGCGGGCCACGCCCCGGATTTCGATCTGATCGTCACCGTGGAGTGCGACGCCGAGTCGCGCCTGCGGCGGGCGGTGGCCCGGGGCTTGAGCGAGGACGCCGCGCGCGCCCGGCTGCTCGCCCAGGGAGACGGCGAGGAGAGACGCCGCGCCGCGCACCGCCGGATCGACAACTGCAGCGACCTCGAGCACCTGCGGCGGCAGGTGGACGACCTGATCGAGGAGCTCCGGAGGCTGTCGGCCGCGTGACCGCGCCGTTCGTCCTGGTGACGGGCAACCACGGCAAGGTCGCGGAGGCCCGCCTGGCCATCGGCGAGGACCTGGAGGCGGTGGCGCTCGACCTGCCCGAGATCCAGTCGCTCGACCTCGCCGAGATCCTGCGCGAGAAGGCCGAGGAAGCCTGGCGCCGGATCAGCCGCCCGCTGGTCATCGAGGACGTGAGCCTGGAGCTCGCCGCGTTCAACGGCTTCCCCGGTCCCCTGATCAAATGGATGCTGCAGGCGCTCGGCCCCGAAGGCCTGGCCCGGGCCGCGACCACCCTGGGAGACCCCCGCGCCACCGCCCGCTGCGGCCTCTTCTATAAGGATGCGGAAAGGACGCTGGCCGTCGAAGGGGTCTCCGAGGGGACGCTGATCACCCCCGGCCGCGGCGAGCATGGGTTCGGGTGGGACCCCGTGTTCCTCCCCGCGGAAGGACCCCTCACCTACGGCGAGCTGACCGGGTCTGAGAAGCTGGCGATCAGCCACCGGGGGCGGGCGTGGCGGGCGCTGATAGGGGAGTTGGGATCGGGGTGAGAGCTCCTCCGGACGGTTCGCTCCGAGCTGCGGACGGTTCCGACCGTGGAGCGGGCGGTTCGCTCCACCAACGGAGCCTCCCGCACCCCGGAGCGAGCCGTCCGCACCTGGGAGCGACCAGCCGCTCCGCGGAGCGCATCGTCCGCACCCAGGAGCGAACCTCCCGCTCCTGAAGGGGAACCGCTGCCCTTCCGGAGCGAACCGCCCATCGTATGGAGCGAACCGTCCGGAATCTGATGCGCGATAGGATGCCTCCCATGGACGGCACCCGCAGGCAGGACATCCACCCGGGCCAGGAGGTCGAGATCGTCCTCAAGCAGGATCAGGCGACCGGCAAGCGGACCCGCGGCATTGTGAAGGAGATCCTCACCCCCTCACCGACCCACCCGCATGGAATCAAAGTCCGGCTGACCAGCGGCGCGGTGGGCCGGGTGAAGACCATCATCTCTACACCTCCACCCCCGCCATCAGCCAGAGCATGATCGCCTTCTGCACGTGGAGGCGGTTCTCCGCCTCGTCGAAGATGCGGCTCTGCGGGCCGTCGGCGACTTCGGCGGCGACCTCCTCGCCACGGTGCGCGGGCAGGCAGTGGAGGAAGACGGCGTCCTTCCGGGCGTGGGACATCAGCGCGTTGTCGACCGTCCAGCCTTTGAACGCTTCGAGACGCTTCTGGGCTTCCGCCTCCTGCCCCATCGAGGCCCAGACGTCGGTGTAGACCGCCGAGGCCCCTTCGACCGCCTCTTTCGGATCGTTGGTCACGATCATCCGGGTGCCGGCGGCCGCGGCGTCCTGGCGCGCCAGCTCCAGGTACCTGGGATTGACCTCGTAGCCCTTCGGCGAGGCCACGGCCACGTCCATCCCCACCTTGGAGGCGCCGAACATCAGCGAGTGGGCCATGTTGTTGCCGTCGCCCACGTAGGTGAGCTTGCGGCCGGCGAGCGCTCCGAGGCCTCCGAAGACCTCGGACAGAGTGAAGTAATCGCACAGCCCCTGGCACGGGTGGAGCTCGTCGGTCAGGCCGTTGATCACCGGCACCGAGCCGTACTTCGCGAGGTCGGTCACGGTCTGGTGGGCGAAGGTGCGGGCCATGATGCCGTCGACGTAGCGCGAGAGGACCTGCGCCGTGTCCGAGATCGGCTCGCCGCGGCCGAGCTGGATGTCGCGGCTGGAGAGGAACAGGGCATGGCCGCCCATCTGGGCCATGCCCACCTCGAAGCTCACCCGGGTGCGGGTCGAGGACTTCTCGAAGATCATCCCCAGGGTCTTCCGGTGCAGGTGGTTGTGGAACTTCTCGGGCTCGGCCTTCACCTCCGCGGCGAGGCGGAAGAGGCCGGCGACCTCGGCGCGGCTGAGATCGTGGATCGAGATCAGGTGACGCGTGGCCATCGGGTCTCCGTTCTATTCGATTGATAGGGGGTCCCGCTCCAGGGGCATGGTCATGCAGTGCGGACCGCCCCGGGCGCGGGAAAGCTCGTTGTCGTAGAGGGTGACGACGGTACGGCCGCCGCCGAGCAGGTCACAACCGTCCGCGGTGGCCTCCTCCACCTGGAGGATGCGCCAGCCGCGCCGCGCCAGCTCGTCCAAGGTCCGGCGGTTGCGCCGGTAGAGCAGGATCACTCCGGGAGCGATGGCGAAGGAGTTGGCGCCGTCCGTCCACTGCTCGCGCTCCTGATCGACCGCCTCGGGGCCGCCGCAGGGCACCGCCTCCAACTCGAGCCCGAGCTCGGCCAGCACCTTGAGGAGCGAGCTTCGCAGAGTGAACGTGAGGTGCTTCGCATGGAGGTCCACGGTGTAGACATGGGCAGACTCGGGCCCGCCCGGCTCGATGATCGGCAGATGGGCCAGGCAGGTGTTGCGGTCGATCAGGGTGAAGACCGTGTCGAGGTGCATGTAGGAGCGCTTGCGGGGGAGCTCCACCAGGATCAGATGCCGGAAGGAGGTCTCCTTCTTGCGCAGGTATTCGGCCAGCACTTCGGCGCCGCGGCGGTTCGTTCGCTCGGAGAGGCCCACCAGGACGATCTCCGGCGTGGCGACCAGGATGTCCCCTCCCTCCAGGTCCGGATAGGGGAAGAAGGGGTTGTGCTCCGGAGCGCCCGAAGGGGGCGTGTCGATGTCGAAGACCTGCAGGTCGCCGAAGTCCGGGTGATGCTGGACGATGGTGCGGGTCAGCAGCGGCTCGCGCTCCCGCGCTTCCGTGGCCATGGAGGAGATGACGAGCCGGTCGCCGATGACCGCCATGGGATCGCGCTGGAAGAAGTAGTTGGGGACCGGCCGGACGTCGAAGAAGTGCTGGCGCCCGGCGCTGGAGGCGTCGGGAGCCGCGCGGAGCCCGCCGATCAGAGTGGCGGACAGCTCGGCGGAGGACAGGCCGGCGAGCTGGCTGCCGATCGTCGGGGCGACGCCGTACTCCCGCGCGAGCTCGTCCAGGAGCTCGCGCCGCGGCCCGTCCTGCTCGAGGACGGTGGACAAAAGATCCTGGGCATCGACCACTTCCACCCCTGCCTTGTCCAGGACCTGGCAGAAGCTGTCGTGCTCTTCCCGGGCGTCGTCGCCGTAGAGGATGTCGTCGAAGAGGAGCTGCTCCATCATCGACGGGACCATCAGGTCGATCTCGCGTCCCGGCCGGTGGACCAGGACGCGCCGCAGGCGTCCGATTTCAGAGTCGACTCGAATAGGCATGACTGGATGGTCCGGCGGCAGGGTCGAGCCCCGGCAGGCGCGGGCATTGTAGCATTGGGGCCATGCTCTCCGAATCCCCTCAGAATCCCCTGTATGAACGATATGCCTCCCCGGAGATGGCGCGGCTGTTCTCCGCCAGCCACCGCTTCCGTACCTGGCGCACGCTGTGGATCGCCCTCGCCGAGTGCGAGCGCGAGCTCGGCCTGCCGATCACCGGGGAGCAGATCGCAGCGCTCAAACAGACCGCCGGGGACGTCGATCTCGCCCGGGTCGCCGAGCTCGAGCGGCGGACCCGCCACGACGTCGTGGCGCATCTTCGCCACTATGCGGAGCAGGCGGACGCCGTCCATCCCGGGGCCGGGGGAATCCTCCATCTCGGAGCCACCAGCGCCTTCATCACGGACAACACGGACGTCCTGCTCGCCCGCGAGGCCTTGGAGCTCCTGACCCGAAGGCTGGCCGCCGCGATCTCCGCCCTCGCCGAATTCGCGCGCCGGACCCGGACGATCCCCTGCCTCGCCTACACGCACTTCCAGCCGGCCCAGCTCACCACCGTCGGCAAGCGGGCCTGCCTCTGGCTCCAGGACTTCCTCCTCGACCTCGCCGAGATCCGCCACCGCCTCTCCACCCTGCGCTGCCGCGGGGTCAAGGGGACCACCGGCACGCAGGCGAGCTTCCTGACCTTATTTCATGGCGACCATGCCAAGGTGCGCGCGCTCGACAGGCTCTTCGCCCGGCGTATCGGTTTCGCCGAGAGCTTTCCGGTGTCCGGCCAGACCTACACGCGCAAGCAGGACTCCCAGGTTCTCCAGACCCTGGCCGGCATCGCCGAGAGCTGCCACAAATACGGCACCGACCTGCGCCTTCTCCAGGGCGTGGGCGAGCTTTCCGAGCCCTTCGACGCCGAGCAGGTCGGCTCCTCGGCGATGGCCTACAAGCGCAATCCGGTGCGCGCCGAGCGCATGTGCGGCCTGGCGCGGCGCCTGATCACCGATTCCCTGAACGGCCCGTTGAACACCGCCACCCAGTGGCTGGAGCGCAGCCTGGACGACTCGGCCAACCGGCGGCTCGTCCTCCCCGACTCCTTCCTCTGCGCGGACGCCATCGCCGGGCTGGCCGCCCACATCGCCTCCGGCCTGGTGGTCCGTGAGACCGTGGTGGCCGCCCGCGTCGCCCGCGAGCTGCCGTTCATGGCGACCGAGACCTTCCTCATGGAGTCGGTGCTGCGCGGCGGCGACCGCCAGCATCTGCACGAGAAGATCCGCGTCTACAGCCTGGAGGCGCAGGGGGCGCTGGAGCGCGGCGCCGGCGAGAACCCGCTGATCGACCGGATCGTGGCCGATCCCGACTTCCGCCTGACCCGCCCGGAGGTCGACGCCTGGCTCGACCCCGTCGCCTTTACCGGACGCTCCGCCGAGCAGGTCGCGGAGCTCCTCGACGAGGTCGCGGCCCCCGCTCTGGAGGGTGTCGAGGCGGTCGAGGCCGCGGCGCCGCGGGTCTGAGATCCGGTATTCTGAATTATCTATCTTTACTTCCGGGTGATCGGCTCACAGGGTCCGATCATCGGAAGGCGCATCGGACCTGCAATGGGGACACAGCATAATTCGGAAGGATGTTACGGCTGTGCTACAGTCGCTCCTGGCGCAAGTAGTTTCCGCGCTGGACCAAGAGCTCTCACGAAGATGGCTCAACCCACCTTACGGAGAACACCATGCCCAGCAAGATCTTCGAGCACCCGTCGTTCCCCTCTCGCACCACCGTCGCCCTGGTGGTCGTCTCGGCTCTCCTCTCCGGCTGTTCTGCAAATCGCAGACCAGAGACCCGCCCTCACGGGGGTGTCCAGCCGCTGGAGAGAGGCACCGCGTCCTGGTACGGTCTCCGTTTCCAGGGACACCGGACGGCGAGCGGCGAACGCTTCGAGATGAACGAGCTGACCGCCGCCCATCCCTCACTTCCCTTCGGAACCCTCCTGGAAGTCCGCAACGTCCGCACGGGGAAGTCGGTGGTGGTCCGGGTCAACGACCGCGGCCCGTACAGCAAGAGCCGCATCCTCGACCTCTCCTTCGGCGCAGCCCGCCAGATCGGGCTGGTCCTCTCCGGCACCGCGCAGGTCGAGGTCTTCCTCGTCGACCGGGGAGGCGCTCCGCCGCGCTACACGGTGCAGGTGGCCGCTTTCGGTGAAGAGGAGCGGGCGCTCGAGTTGAAAAGCGAGCTCGCCCGCTACTACCCCGAGACGGTCGTCCGCTCGGACGGCACCTGGAGCCGGGTCCAGGTCGGCGCCTTCGAAGACCGCGATCGTGCCGAGGACCTGCGCCGCGAGCTCGCCGCCATGGGGATGAGCTCGATCGTGGTGGCCGCGCGGTAGCCCGCCGCGCGGAATGGCGGGCCGTCCGCTCCGGTTTTAAAGGACGATGCGAAGCCTGCGACAGCGCCCCGCCTTCGTAAACGAGCCGCCCAAGCCTCGGCGCGTGACCTTTTTCTGGGCTGCTGCGGCGGCTCTCGGAGCGGTCCAGGTGCTCGGTCTGCTGATTTCTCCCGCCAGCCTGGCCGCGCGGTTCCACCCGGCGGCCCTGATGAGCACGGAGCAGGGCATCGCTTCCTGGTACGGGGGCACTTTCCACGGTCTGGCCACCGCCAGCGGCGAGCCGTTCGACATGTACGCGCTGACCGCCGCGCACCCGACCCTGCCGCTCGGCACCCGCGTCCGCGTCCGCAACCTGGAGAACGGGCGCACCGTGGACGTGCGGATCAACGACCGCGGCCCCTACAAGTACGGGGCCACGATCGATCTGTCCTACGGTGCCGCCGAGGTGCTGGGAATGGTCCGTAACGGACGCGTCCCGGTCGAGGTGGCGCCGATCGGGCCGTAGCGGGTGCGCTATCCGAGCGACTCCAATGGTTCTGTAATGTCGTGGACCCAATCGATCCCGAGCGCCCGGACCTTGCGGACCAGTGGAATCGGCCGACCAGAAATCCACTTTCAGAGTCTCGGCAAGCGCGAGATACGCCGGATCATAGGCGACGAAGTCGTTCAGGCGCTCCGCCCAGATGAGAGCCTTGTGGTGCAACTCCCCCGTCGCCATGACATCTTGGACGCCGAGATCTAGGAGATCGAACACCGCGTTCTCGGCTTCTTCGCCTGTCAGCTTTCCTGAGGCAACATACTTCCGAACGGCTGAGACAGCCTCATAGCTCCAGAGAGCAGGCGATACGAGATCTGCGTCGACGGCGAGCCAGCCTTCCATCTTGCCGGCCGCCTGTTCTGAGTAGTCGACTGGGATCACAAGCGCGACGAGCACATTGGAATCGACGACGATCGTCACCGCTTCCTCGCCGGACGCAAGACCTCGTCTCTTTGTTGCTCTCGCGCCAGCCGCGCCTCAGCGATCGGATCCCGGGCGGCAGTCCCGATTCGCGTCAGCAGATCGCGGCGTAGCGACTGGAGGCGAGCCAATGCCTCGCGCTTTCGCGACCTGCGCTTCTCATCCTCGGTGGGCACCACCAGAGTCTGGGATGGCTCTTCGTCGAGAGAAAGCTGAGTGGGATGCCGTGCCATGAGGTCTCCTGGTTCCTTCCAAAGGATTCTACCGCATGGAGCGAGGAAACATCCACCGTATGATCCCTCTTCACAGACTGCCCAGAAACTCCTTGATCCCCTCATCCAGCCGGTGCCGGTCGCGGTGTCTTTGGATCGCAATCTGGACGAGGCGGTCGACCAGCTCGGGGAGGGGGACTCCCGCGAGGTCCCACAGGCGGGGGTACATGGAGATGCTGGTGAAGCCCGGCAGGGTGTTGATCTCGTTGACGTAGAGACCGTCCTCCCCCTCGACGAGGAAGTCGACCCGGGCGAGCCCCACGCCGCCGATGGCTGAGAAGGCACGCACCGCCAGGTCGCGCAGCCGGTCGGCGACGCCTTCGGGGAGCTCGGCCGGGGCGATGAGCTGAGCGGTGTCCTGCAGGTACTTGTCCGCGTAGTCGTAGAAGTCGTTGCCGGGGACGATCTCCCCCACCGCCGAGGCCTCGATCTTGCCGTAGCCCAGGACCGCGCACTCCAGCTCCCGCCCCTTCACTCCCTTCTCGACGAGCACCACATCGTCGAACTGCAGGGCGAAGCGGACCGAGGTCTCCTGGCAGTGGCGGCTGTCCACCTTCTTGATCCCCACGCTCGAGCCGCCGACACTCGGCTTGACGAAGACCGGCAAGGGCAGGCGCTCGAGACGCTGGATGCAGCCCTGCGGGTCGGCTTCGAATTCGTCGCGGCGGATCGCCTCGAAGTCGACCACCGGCACGCCGGCGGCGAGCATCTGCCGTTTGAACAGAAGCTTGTCCATGGCCAGCGCGCTGGCAGTCACGCCCGGTCCTACATAGGGGACGTCGATCATCTCGCAAAGGCCCTGGAGCGTGCCGTCCTCGCCCCAGGTGCCGTGGACGATCGGGAAGAGGGCCTCGACGCCCGACTCGATCAGGTGCCGCAGGGTCGGAGCGATCGGCCCGCCCTCCGGAGGGATGACCTGGACGCCCTCGCCGAGGGCCTGCTCGGACCGCGCCGCGTCGATCCAGCAGCCATCCTGGGCGATGCCCAGCGGCGTGACCCGATGGCCGGCCTCCCGCAGACCCTGGACGACCGTGCGCGCGGAACGGATCGAGACCTGGTGCTCGACGCTCCGCCCTCCGAAGATGACGCCGACGTGCGCCATGGCTGGATCTCCTCGGGAAATTTCCCTGTTTCAGACCGGTGGAACGGCACCGGCCGCCGATGGTAGTGCAACTTGCAAGCCCTGGGCCCTCACCCCCAGCCCCCATAGGCGTTAACTTAAGCGTCCCGGCGCCGCCTCGCCAGGGGTTCAAACCCCTGGCTATCCCGTGAAAAGGTCGTCCCCGAGGGGACGACACCCTGGCTCCGCCCCCTTCAGGGGTCGGTTTTTTCATAGTAGCCAGGGGATTTCAATCCCTGGCGGGAGCCGCGGCGCGGCCTAAGTTAACGCATATGCCCCCGGCCCCTGCTCTCCCGCAAGCGGGAGAGGGGAGAGGGTTAGCCAAGAGGCCTTGGATCTCACTGAGCCCTCTAACCTACACCCCTCTCCCACTCGTGGGAGAGTTCCTCATGCCGCTACGCGGCACCCAAAGATGGATGAAAATGGTGCCTTGACGGCGCCTGGCGTGAGACCGTTGCCCATTGGTGCCTCGAGTCCGTGGGAGAGTTTGGTCGAGGGCGATCAGCGGGCCCCATGA
>DASPXX010000185.1:0-43069 GCA_035637095.1 Thermoanaerobaculia bacterium | reverse complement strand
GAGGGTCGGGATGCTCGTTCCTACCCCTAGGAATGGCCGTGCCGGGGGTTGGGAAGGCCTCGCCGGTTGTCGGGACATGAAAAAAGGGGGTGCGCCCGGGAGAGGGGGGAAGGGAAACCTCACTTGGGAGCCTCGGCGAGGCCGGCCATTTCGGCGGCGAGCTCTGCGAGCTCGGGCGCGTTCGGCTCGGCGCTCATGAGCGCGTAGGCTCGCTGGTAGGCCACGCGGGCGGCGCCGGGCTGCTGCAGCTTTCGATACAGTCGTGCCCGCATGCACTCGGTCTTGCCGGCGAGCCGCGGGGAGGCGAGATGGCCCTGATAGGGCTCCAGCAGCACCAGGATCGCAGCCGCGGCAGAAAGCCGGCCGTCCGCGATCACGGCTTCGAGCAGGTTGTGACCTTCCGCTGCAAGGACCTCCAACTGCGCCTCGGCGCCGAGAAGGTCGAGCGCGGTCTGGTAGGCGCGCAGCGCGTTGGCCAGATCCCCTCGATCGAGGTGCACGATCCCCAGAAGGTTGTAGGTCCGCGACTCGGCATCGGAATCCCCGAGCGATCGAATCTCTTCGAGCGCCGCGGCGAGGAGCTCCGCGGCGCTGTCGAGCTTGTTCATGTTGCGGTGCAGGCTCGACATGACTTCGAGGAGGCGAATCCTGGTCTGCGGGTCGGACGCCGGGAGCTCGCACGCCCGCTCCAGCGCCTTTTCCGCTTCCTCGAAGCGCCTCACGATCCGCAGCGCATTGCCGTATTGCGTCCACGCGGCGACGATCAGGTCATTCGGCAGCCGGCCGCGCGCCTCCTCGACGAGCGCCACGGCCCGGCTCGAGCTCTCGAGAGTTGCCGCGACATCTGCGTACCGGGTCGCGAAAGACGAATCCACCAATTGCCTTATCTGTTCCGCGCAAGCGGCCAAATCGTCGACGGTCTGCATCGTGTCTCCTCCGTAGCGTCAGCATCGCTGACATAAGTATACGGAGAAGGAGTGGAGAGCGTCAATGACTTCGATCTTTTCGCTCGCGAAGCTCGGTTCTGATCTCCTCGAGGAAGGCGCCAAGCTCGCGGAGCAGGGTTTCCGGGTCGCGCCTCTGGTCCGGTGTCTGACCATGGAGCTGAGCCAGGACCCGGGTCAGGCGCGCTTCGCGTTCGCTCGCCGGCGTTCTGGCCGGGTAGAGCGCAGCGAAGAAGCCTTCCGCCGGGAAATCGATGACCTCGCAGATCCACAGCACATGAGTCACCTTGAGCTGGAGTTGACCGGTCAGGATGCGCGTCAAATAGCCGGTGCTCATGCCGAGGTCCCGCTCGATCTGCCGGTGCGAGATACCGCTCAGGCGGATCGCGTTGCGCAGAGCCTCGGCGATCCTTTGGACCTCCGCCTGAAAGTCAGTCACTCCACCCTCCGCGGATGGCCCGACGCCCGCATGCCGAGTCGATCAGCTCTTCGGAATCCATGCGAACACCTTTCATAGCTTGTGACCGAGCAGCCGCTCGCATTGCCAGAGGGCAGAAAGGCCGAGGCCTGGGAGTGACAGAAACTGCTCGCGCGAGAGCGCCGCCAGCTCGGAGAGAGAGGAGATCCTTGCGCGGACGAGCGCGTTGGCGAGCCACGGAGCGAGCCCGCGGCGCAGCCAGTGTTCGGACCGGCTGGGAATGGCGCTCCCCAGAAGCACCTCCAGGCGCTCGAGAGCGTTTTCCCCGACCCCTCGCAGCGCAACGACCTCTTCGCGGGGGAGCTTCCGCAGGTCCTCGATCGAATCGATGCCGGCCTGGCTCAAGGCGCGGGCCTGATTGAGAGAGAACCCCTGGCCGAGCCAGAAGGCCTCGCCGGGGCCGGTTCGGCGCGAAAGGATTTTTTTGCCGACGAGTCGCTCGCAAGCCTCGAGGGCCCCGGGCCCGACGCCGGTCATGCCGACGAGCTCTTCGCGCGAGATGGAGCTCAGCCGCTCCAACGTCATCCCCTCCTGAGCGAAGGTGATCGCCGCCGAGGGAGGAAGGCCACGCTGGCGCCAGACCATCTCGGCCCAGGGCCAGCTGGCGGGTGGTGGCGTTCTGCCTCTCCCTTCCGATGGAATCGGCCTGCCCAGGACTTCTTCCAGGGCGGCGAGAGTTGCCGCGCCCACTCCAGGAATGGCGAGGAGCTCTTCCTGCGTCACCTCGATGAGGCCGGTCAGCGCGCGATAACCAGCCTCGGCCAGAGCCTGGGCGCTCCTGGGGATGAGGCCGAGGGTCAACCAAAAAGCCACCTCCGGCGAGCAGCGCTTCCGGAAGTGACGGTACTTTGCAGGAGGTCGCCCTCGCCGTCGTCCTCCTCCGGCGCCGGCGGGCGAGCCAGCCTCTCCAGAAGCGTGGCGAGCCGGTCGATCGCCGGATCGTACGCCCCCGGGTCCGGAGGCGGGCTCAACGGCGGCTCCTGCCGGAGCTTCCTCAACGTCGCCGCGCACGCCGGGCAGCGGGCGAGGAGATGTCTCACCACCATCCGGTTCTCCTGCCGGCTGGCCGCGCCCAGAACGAACCCGAGAAGCACTTCTTTGGAAGGGTGGTCCATCGGTCGCCTCCTTCACCAGGCGGATACCCCGAAGATCGTCGGGAGCGAGCGGAGACCCCAAGCGGCGCCGCAGCTCCCGCGCCTCGGCCTCCAAATCCGCGAGGAGCGCAGACTCGCGAGCCGGGAGCTCGTCGATCCTCAGACCGCCGAGACGCTGGAGGTCGGCGAGCAGGCAGGAGAGCATCACCCGTGCGTCGTCCTTGGCGCGCGTTCGCCGGATCAGGCCGACCGCACGCCGGAGCCCTTCGAGCTCCCTGAGCAGTGTGCTGCGCTCCCCTCTCGACGTCGTCACGGCCAGTGGCTCCATCGGCCCCCCAACAGAATCAAGAAGTGGGCGGGGAAGCCCTCCTTGCGAATGGCTCCCCCGCCCTGAGATGAAGAAGAACCCCCGGCAGGAGGCTCAGGAGGAACCTCGCGCCGGTCGTGAATCGCTCACGCAGGCAAGGCTAATGGTGAAGTTGGCGCCCTGGAGCCAAGGATGCGCTAAAATCCCGGGTACCGGGAGATTGGTCCCGCTTTCCCCAATGCGTTCCAGCACAGCGACCGGCGTCGCGGCGCCATGTCACAAAAACCCGGTGTGCGGCAACTATAAGAAAGAGAAGAAGGAGAGAGCATGCCGCTGAAATACACCCCGGGGGTGAGGAGCGTGACCCTGACCGCCCTGCGCAGAAGGCGGGGCTGGACGGAAAAGGACCTCGCCGAGAAGGCGCACATCTCGGAGTCGATGGTCACCTGGTACGAGACGGAGAAGGAGCCCTCGTACGAGAAGCTGGTCGAGCTGGCCGCCGTGATGGGCTACACCGCCGAGGACGTCGACGGCCTGATCTTCGCGCTGAGCCGGACGGACCGGTCGCTGCCGGAACCGGGCTCGCCCGTCGATCCCACGCCTTCGGCGGTCCGGCGCATTCGCGAGATCGCCGGCCGGGCCGGCCGCGCGCTCACCGAGCTCCTCGAAGCACGGTTGTTCCAGGTGGCGCGCACCTGGCTGGTGCGGCAGGCGCGCCGCCAGGCCGGAAAGCTCTGGCGCGAGATCGAGAAAACCCCTCCGCCCCGCCGGCGAGGCCTCATCGAGACCTCCCGGAAATTCCAGACCTGGGCGGTCGCCGAGCGCCTGGCCCACGAGAGTGAAAAGGCCGCATCCGACAGGGCAGACGTCGCGCTGGGCCTGGCGCTCCTCGGCTACCGGGTGGCCGAGCTCGCACCGGGGGACCCCGGCTTCATGGCCGCCGTGAAGGGCTATGCGCTCCTCCTCGTCGCCAATGCGCGGCGGGTAGCGAACCAGATGCTGAGGGCAGGAGACGACTGCGACCGCGCTTTGGAGCTCTGGAAGGGCGGAGCGCCGGAAGCCAGGGCGATCCTGCCCGCGTGGCGCGTGCTCGATCTCGAGGGTTCCCTGCGCCGCGACCAGCGCCGCTTCCCCGAGTCCTTGGAAAGGCTCCGGGAGGCGCGCGACATCGCACCGCCGAAAGCGGTGGCGCGCATCCTGGTGAAGCGAGCCGTCACGCTTGAACACATGGGCGATCCGGAAGGGGCCATCGAGGTGCTTCGGGAGGCGGGGTCGCACGCCATGAGATGGAATGATTCAGATCTGAGATTGAAAATCCCTTTCAACCTCGCCACCAACCTCTGCCATCTGGATCGGTACAGCGAAGCCGAGCAGCTCTTACCTGAAATTCGGGCGCTGGCAATCGGCAGCAGGCGAGAGCTGGACCTGCTTCGAGTGCTCTGGCTCAGCGGAAGAATCGAGGCCGGCTTCGGCCGGCTCAGTGCAGCGAGAGCGGCGTTCGACCAGGTGAGGAGGGACCTCGATAGGCTCGGGATGGCCTACGATTACGCGCTGGCCAGCATCGAACGGGCCGAAGTCGACCTTCGCGAGGAGCGGCGCGCGGAGGTCCGTACTTTGGCTGCCGAAATGGCCAAAATCTTCAAAGCCGAAGGGATTCACCGGGAGGCCCTGGCGGCTCTCGCGCTCTTCTGTAAGGCGGCCATGGAGGAAAAGGCGACAGAGGAGCTGGCGCGGCGGCTGGTCCGCTATCTTTACCGGGCGCAATACGATCCTGAGCTGCGCTTTGAAGGCTGACCCGGGCCGGCGCGGCGCCGGCCCGGGCGTCGGGCCTCAGCCGTGGCAGGCTCCGCCGCTTGGGTCCATTGAGCAGCCGACGTCGAGCTGATCGGTGGCCGCGGGGGGCTGGCTCACGCTCGTGCTGTGGCAAAGCCCACCCGGGTCCATTGAGCAGCCGACGTCGCCGAAGAAAGCCGTGATCCACCCGGTGAGGCGGGCCACGAGACCTTCGAGAGGCTCGGCGGGTGGGCTCCCCAACGGAAGCGCCTGGGCGGACAATGGCGCCAGCAGGGCGAGGACGAGGAAGGCGAGAGCGAGCTTGGAACGGAAGGCGAGTCGGACCATGGGTCAGCTCCTTTCGAGGGGGGGAGGGTGCTCCCTCCGGTTGAGATACCCCCGATGGTTGGGGAAAACCGACCTGGATGCAAGGAGACCGGGAGAATGGACAAGGACCAGCAGCGGTTGATCGGGTGGTTTCTGTGGTACCTGGACTGCAGCATTACGTCGCTGGCCGGGCGCGCCGGTGTGGATGAGAGCTCGGTCCGGCGCTGGGCGAACGGGAAACAGAAGCTGCGCCGCGCCCAGCTCGAGAAGCTGGCCGAGGCCGCCAGGCTCTCGATGACCTTCATCGATGCCGTCGTCCTCCCGCAGATCGCGGCCGTGCGGCTGGGGCGAGCCACCGAGGAGGAGGTATTTCGTGAGCTCTCGGAAGCGGCGAGAGCCCTCGAAGGCAGCCTGGCCGGCGTCGGCCGGACGGCGGTGGTAGAGCTCGTTACGTTCCTCGAAGCGGAGAGCTCGGAAGAGCGGGAAAGTGCGAAGGAACAGTGCGAGCGGCTGAAGACCCGCGAGGCCGAGGACCTGTGGTACCTGGTCGAGGCCCGCCCAGAGTTTCAGACGAGAGAGCTCGCTCTGCTTCTGGCCTGCGAAAGCGAAGAGGCCGCCTCCGACGACGCGGGCCGGGCGCTTCTGCTGGCCCGTGTGGCGCAGCGGGTGGCCCAGCTCGCAGGAGGCGGTGCGATCGAGGGTGTGACACTGGCGTTCATGGTGAATGCCTATCGGGTTGGCAACCAGATGGAGGAGGCGGAAACAACTTTCGAGCGTGCGGTCGACCGGTGGCAGGCAGGTGAGGAAACGGAGCGAGCCACGCTGCCGGGTTGGCGGCTTCTAGATTTGGAGGGCTCCCTCCGCAGGGATCAGCGGCGGTTTCCCGAGGCGCTCGAGCGGCTCGCCGATGCCGAGGCAGCAGCCCCGCCGGAAAGCATTCCCCGGATCCTGGTGAAAAGGGCGGTGACGTTGGAGCACATGGGAAATGCTGAAGGCGCGATCGCGGTACTCCAAGCTGCGGCCGTGCGCGCCGATGGCCAGCAGGAGCCGCGATTGCTGTTGAAAATCTATTTCAATCTTGGAGCGAACCTTTGCCACTTGGATCGGTATGGAGATGCCGAGGAACTGCTGCCGAGGATTGCCGAGCTGGCGGCCGGCTCGCGGAAGGAGCTCGACGAGATCAGGATCGGCTGGCTGCGCGCAAGGATCGCTGGCGGTCTCGGGAGGGTAGCGGAGGCGCGGGTTGGTTTCGACCGGGTGCGGGGAGAGTTTGAGCGACGCGGGATGGGCTACGACTATGCGCTGGCGAGCCTGGAGCGGGCCGAGCTCGATCTGCGGGAGGGAAGGACCGCGGAGGTGAAGTCTCTGGCGGAAGAGATGCGTTGGATCTTCAGCTCGAAGAAGATCCACCGGGAAGCGCTGGCCGCGCTGGCGCTCTTCCGCAGGGCGGCGGAGCGCGAGCAGGCGACCGCGGAGCTGGCGGGGCGGCTGGTGCGGTATCTGTACCGGGCGCAGCACGACCCGGAGCTCAAGTTCGAGGGGTGAGGACGCGAAGACTACTCGCGGCTGGCGCAGCCGCCGCCGTTCGGATCGGCAGAACAGCCAACATCGACGGTCTCACCGCACCGGCCGCCCGGGTCCCACGAGCAGCCGACGTCGAGCCGGCTGGCGCACCGGCCGTCCGGGTCCATGGAGCAGCCGACATCCGTCTGGCCGCTGGTGGTGCGGCACATGCCGTTGGGGTCCATCGAACAGCCCACGTCGCCCCAGAAGGTGGCCACGGCGCTCCACAGGCGGGCGAAAAGGCTCCAGGGCGCCAGGTCGGCGGAGGGAGCAGCCCCTGGCGCGGCGGCAGCGGCCAGCGGCGCCAGGAAGACGGCAGCGAGGACCAGCACAGCGATCTTGCGATGGGAGGAAGGGACCATGAAAAGCTCCTTTCACCGGGGCTGCTCCGCCGCGGGCGTCATGTCCGCGAAACGTCCACTTACTTGCGAGGCTTCACCTTTTTCGCGACCACCCAGCGTGTATCTGCAACCGCGACGAGCCACTCCTGCTGCGGGTTGACCGATTTCGCGATCTCAAAGCGCCGTGATCTGGTGGCATTCATCTCGGCAGGCGTGTAGCTCCGTGAAGTAGCCGAGAATTCGACGAGGTCCCCTCGGCCGAAGAGAAAGACCTTTCCCTGGCTTTGAAAGGCTACGCATGGGGCGACAGTTGCACATTCAGGATTCCCCCAGGTCGCCACATACTGAGGCCGCGTGCCTGTGATTCCGTAACGAGTTTGGACCACTTGGAGCGCATCCGCGAGCTTGGGAACAACTGCGCTGCGATAGATTGGGGCCCAGGCCTCGTTCTCTTGCTCCTTCGTCGGTGGCGTCGTCCACTCGGCCACCAGGCCACTTTGATTCAGGACAAATCGGCTGACCTCCCTGCCAGTGCTCGAGTCGGTCACATAGAGAAGGAAGTAAAAATCCATCTGCTGACCCGGCCGGCATCGATTCGGGGTCCAGTTTTCGACCCGCAGAATTCTGAAGGCAAGAGAGTTGTCTTCGACGGCCTGGGCCAAAGGCATTTGGTCGACCGAAACCTGCTTCCCCCCGGTGATCTTCCTGTAACCATACCTGAAGTCCTCGATGATCTCTGCTTCCTTACGGGGGAAGGGCTTCGGCGCATAAATGGGTGAATCGGGCCTGGCTTCGCGCATGAGTCGTTCGAACTCCCGGTGGCTTTGCTCATGCGACTCCGCACATTCCTGCGGAATCCATGCCTGCGCGATTGCGCCAACCGCCCAAAGGAGTACCACCGTGGCAAGCAATGTCGATTTCACTGGATTCTCCTAGTATGGCAGAGGGCCACCAAGATCGTGATCCCAGCCGTAGATTTTAGTGTCATTATAAGTGGTATAATTGGTAGACCAATCATAGGTGGCGCCGCTCGAAATAATCTGGTCGCAATACCTGTTGCCAGGAGGGCAAAATGAATAGATCCAGGAACCCGCGCTAAAATACCTGTTCGCTCCCCAAAAGGGGTCTGGGTCATGGGCAAAGACCTCGTCCCAAACACGGTAGTTTGGATCTGTATGCCAACTCCCCCCATTGACAATGACTACGTGGTCGTAGTTGATAACCACAATTGAGGGAATTGATCGATCGAATGCTGTGATCTGGCGGGCCGCCATCTGTCGATATGTTGTGGGACTGCCAGAATCCCAATATGCATCTCGAGTGTTGGTAAAATAGTTCACGGCATTTGCCACATTGATCTGATTGGTGTTCCCGGTTCCACCCATCCAGTTGAATATCGTAGTTTGAGAGACGGTGACGAGGCCGTCATAAAGTCTCCACATGAGGACGGCGGCCGGCGTGCAGTAGTTGAATTGTTCCTGCGCCCGATAAGGGATATTCAGCTTGTGGTCCTGGGGAATGCAGCTGCCAGCGACAAGGCCTGCCGCCAGCAGCAGTGCCCCGGCTCCTCTGAGTATCCAGGTTCTCCTCATTCTTTCCTCCTGCTCCTTCCCTCTGGGAGCCTCTTTAGGAGATCCGTGAAAGGGATTCTGGGGAAAAGGACGCTCGGTCGCTCGTCTCGAGCGATGGCCTCTCAAAGGCTCGCTCCCGTCCTAGTTACGCTTCTCCCTCTTTAGCCTGTTCCCGAACTGCGAACCACCTTAATAGGTATAGTACTTGTAGACGAGGAAAGCGTGACAACCCCCTGCACCTGCTGCCACGATGAGCTCCTGGCACGCGACATCGGCTATGACGCCGCGCTGGCCTCGCTCGACCTGGCCAAGCTCTACCTTCAGCTGGGCCGGACGGCCGAGGTCAAGCACCTGGCCCGCCAGATGGTGACGGTCTTCCAGGAGCAGGGGGTGCACCGCGAAGCGTTGGCGGCGGTGCGGCTGTTCCAGGAGGCCGCGGAGCGGGAGCGGGCGAGCGTCGAGCTGGTGCGGCGGCTGGCGGACTACCTGCGGCGGGCGCGCCACGATGCGGCGCTGCGGTTCACGGGTGACGGGTCGGCCGAGGGAGCAGCACCTGGCTCGGCGGCAGCGGCGAGCGGCGCCAGGAGGACGGCAGCGAGGACCAGCACAGCGATCTTGCGATGGGAGGAAGGGACCATGAACGCTCCTTTCACCGGGGAAGGCCGCCGCAGCCGCCATGGCCGCGCGGACGAGAGACCCCGAAAGCAGGTATCGAAAGGGACCACGGGGGACCCCGGACGACACCAGGATTTCGGGATGCCGGGTCACCGGAGAAGGATGATGCCACGAAGGGGGTCCCGAGTGTGCACCAGGCTCGGCAGGCTCCGGCGCCAGTGCAGCGGCGAGCCACGCGACTCTCGCCGGCGGGGCGCCTCTGCTACGATGACGAAAGCCATGATGACTCGGGATCAGATCGACCGCGACCGGCTCCTGGCGAAGATCGCCACCATCGACCGCTGCCTGGCGAGAATCGCTAGGCGGCCGAGGGTAAGGGAGGCGGGCGAGAGGCAGCGATGGGATTGCCTGTCGCCTTTCTCCTGGAAGCTCCATACCATTGGAGGCGTCACCGCTTGAGCCAACTGTTGATCCAGCAGTATCTCAACCAGCTCCAGGATCTCCGCAAGGTGTCGGGAACGCACCGTGAATCGGTGGTGCGTGAGGCGTTCAAGGATCTCCTCAAGGGCTGGGCGCGGCAACACGACCTGGTCTTCGTCCCGGAGTACGAATTCACCGCACCCACGAAAGAGCGGCGCTACGTGGACGGCGCGCTGCTCCACGCGCTGCGCGTACCCTTCGGCTATTGGGAGGCGAAAGACGAAAAAGACGACCTCGACAGCGAGATCGCCTTGAAGCTGAGGCGTGGCTATCCACAGGACAACATCATCTTCGAGGACTCGACGCAGGCCGTGCTGATGCAGAACCGGATCGAAGTGATGCGGTGTCCCGTGGACGACGTGGAGCAGCTAGAAAGGCTTCTCCATCTGTTTTTCAGCTATGCGCGGCCCGAGGTGGCCCAATTCCGAAAGGCCGTGGAGCAGTTCAAGGCAGATCTACCTGCGGTCCTCGAAGAACTGCGCGTGATGATTGAAAAGGCCCACAGCACCAAAGCGGAGCTCCGGCGGGCGGCGGCAGCCTTTCTCCTGCATGCTCAGGAGACCATCAATCCCAGCCTTACCGCGGCCGACGTGCGTGAGATGCTGATCCAGCACATCCTCACCGAGGAGATCTTCGTCTCGGTGTTCCCAAACACTCCGTTCCACCAAGACAACAACGTGGCGCGCGAGCTCTACAAGCTCGAGGCGACCTTCTTCACGGGCAACACGAAATTCCAGACGCTCAAGGGGTTGGCGCCCTATTACGTCTCCATTCGAGCGGCCGCCACCCAGATTGCCTCGCACCACGAGAAGCAGAAGTTCCTCAAGGTTATCTACGAAGGCTTCTATAGAGTCTACAACCCCAAGGCAGCCGACCGGCTCGGCGTAGTCTACACACCGAACGAGATCGTCCGTTTCATCATCGAGAGTGCGGACTGGCTGTGCGAGAAGCATTTCAGCCGTAATCTGATCGACAAGGACGTAGAAATCCTGGATCCGGCCACGGGCACCGGTACCTTCGTGTGCGAGCTTCTGGAGCACTTCCGCGGCCAATCGACGAAGCTCAAGTACAAATATCGCGCTGAGCTGCATGCCAATGAGGTAGCAATCCTCCCGTATTATGTAGCGAACCTTAATATCGAGGCGACCTATGCGGCGATCACGGGCGAGTACGAGGAGTTTCCCAATCTCTGTTTCATGGATACGCTCGACAATGTGGGGCTGCACACCGCCGCGTTCGGCACGCAGGGGAAGCTGTTCGGTAGCGTGACGGAGGAAAACGTGGCGCGCATCCGGCGGCAGAACAGCCGGACGATCAGCGTGATCCTCGGTAATCCGCCGTACAATGCGAACCAGCTCAACGAAAATGAAAACAACAAGAACCGCGAATACGACGAGATCGACAAGCGCATCAAGGCCACTTACATTGCGGAGAGCACAGCGCAGAAGACCAAGCTCTACGACATGTACGCACGGTTCTTCCGCTGGGCGAGCGATCGTCTGGCCGCCAACGGCGTGTTGGCCTTCGTTACCAACCGCAGCTTCATCGACAGTCGCACCTACGACGGCTTCCGCAAAGTGGTGGCGGAGGAGTTTAGCGAGATTCGGGTGGTAGACCTCGGTGGTGACGTACGCGCGAACCAGAAGCTTTCGGGTACGAAGAACAATGTCTTTGGCATCCAGACGGGCGTGGCGATCAGCTTTCTGGTGAAACGCGCGAAGCGGCAAGGCTGCCGCATCTTCTACACGCGTCGGCCGGAGCTCGAGACAGCCGAAGAGAAGCTAGCATTTCTTGGCAGCGCCAAGATTGGCTTGTTACCCTTTGAAGAGGTGAGGCCCGATGCGAAGCACAACTGGATCAATCAAACGAGTAACGACTTCGAGACGCTGTTGCCGATTGCTACCAAGGCAGCTAAGGCAACGCGAAAAGCCTCACAGGAGAGGGCTATTTTCAAGATGTTCTCGTTGGGCGTCGTAACCAACAGGGATGAGTGGGTTTATGAGGACAGGGCCGATTTGCTCGAGGCCAAGGTCCGTTATCTGATCGCCGCTTACAACGCTGACTCAGCCAAGCTCGATAAATTACGAAGCAGTGGCAGGCTCGCTGACTTCCTCGATACCTCGATCAAATGGACACGGGCTGTCAAGAATGACCTGCGAAAGGGTGTCCGTTACAACTTCGATAGGAAGTGTATGGTCAGAGCTCTTTATCGGCCTTACGTGAAGCGCTGGCTCTACTTTAGTCGGCAGCTGAATGAGATGCTTTACCAAACGCCGCTGATCTTTGGCAATGGCAACGTGCGAAATCGCTGCATAGTTCTCACCGACCCCACTGCGCAGAAGCCGTGGATGACCTGTGCTTTAGATCATTTACCCGATCTACATTTCGTGGGCGCGGCTGCGGGCACCGTCTGCCTGGCGTTGGAAATTCTCGACGATGAGAGTCGATTTCGCGAGAACATCACCGACTGGGCGCTCGACCGATTCAAGAAGAACTACCAGCCCGGCCGCGGAAGGAAGAGCCGCCCAATCACCAAAGGGGCTATCTTTCACTACGTCTACGGCGTGCTGCACGACCCCGTGTATCGCGACAAATACGCCCAGAACCTCAAGCGAGAATTTCCGCGCATCCCCTTCTATCCAGATTTCTGGAAGTGGGCGGAGTGGGGCGAGGTCCTGATGGGTCTGCACATAGGCTTCGAAACGCTCAACCCTTGGCCGCTCGGGCGTACCGATGTCCGGGACAAACAGGCGCGCAAGGCGGGCTTGCCGCCCAAGGTGATTCTCAAGGCCGACAAAGAGAACGGTCGGATCACGCTCGATAGTGAAACAGTCCTCGCTGGTGTACCGCCCGAGGCCTGGGAGTACCGCCTGGGCAATCGCTCGGCGCTCGAGTGGATCCTCGACCAGTACAAAGAGAAGAAACCCAAAGATCCGACCATCCGCGCTCACTTCGATACCTACCGGTTCGCCGACTACAAGGCTGAGGTCATCGATCTCCTGGCACGGGTCACTACCGTGAGCGTGGAGACCGTCAGGATCACCCGCGATATGCTCGATGCCGGGCAGAGATAGCCGCTCCAACAGCGGAGCCCGAAGCCCTGAAGGCTGTGTGATACTCTTCAACCAGACACGGAGGTCCTATGGAAACCCAAAAGCTCATCCGGCCGACGATCTCCTCCGCCGTGGTCGGTCCCAGGAACTGATCGCCCTTACCTTTACGGGGTGCGCTGATTGAAGGGATCGTTGCTGATCACCAGGGCTGGCCTCCTGCCCTTCTGCTCGTGACCCGACTGAGGGTCGAAGGTGACCGCGATCAGATCTCCTTTCGCGGGGACATAGGTAGGCACGGACTTACCACTCCTCACGGCCCCGGTGCCTACCCGTTGACGCGCTCGTGCTACCCCTCGGGGTGAGCCGAACAGAGACAAGGGAACCTACGATGTAGTGGGAGGGGGGCTATGGTGTAGATTTAGACAGTCTTCATGGTTTTCCCGTGACGGCGCAGACAAGGAGGCCAGTCATGAGGACGCCTGCACTCACCCCGCGTTCCTTCCTTGCTCTTGCCCTGCTTCTCTCGCCCGGGGTTGCCTTCTCGGCGCCACCGGCGGGCTACTACGATTCCGTGGACCCGACGGCGCAGGGAGCCCTGCGCTCGACTCTCCATGAGATCATCGACGATCACATCCGCTTCCCCTATACCTCGAGCAATATCGACACCTGGGACATCCTGAAGCTTGCGGACGAAGATCCGAACAACCCCAGCAACATTCTGGACGTGTACAAGAACGCAAGCCTGGCCAAGGTGGAGGGCGGTACCGGCGGCTACCAACGAGAGCATACGTGGCCAAACTCGTATGGCTTCCCGAACGACTTGGTTTCTAACTATCCCTTTACGGACTGCCATGCGCTCTTCCTTGCTTACGGGAGTTACAACGGCTCCCGGGGCAACACGCTCTATCGATTTTGTTCCGCGGCCTGCGACGAGAAGGCGACCGACGAGAACAACGGCCAGGGCGGGGGGACGGGGATCTACCCTGGAAACTCGAACTGGCGCTCGGGCTCTGGGCCAAGCGGATCGTGGGAGACGTGGATCGGCCGGCGGGGCGATGTGGCGCGCGCGCTGTTCTACCTCGACGTCCGATATGAGGGCGGGTTCCATGGAGTCACGGGGGGACCGGAGCCGGATCTGATCCTCACCGACGACCAGAGCCTCATTGTGCCCGTGCCCTCGGGCGGAGCTAACGCCTCGGTGGCGTACATGGGGATGCGGTCGGCCCTTCTGGAGTGGCACCGACAGGACCCGGTGGACGATATGGAGCGGCATCGGAATGACGTGGTGGCGAGCTTCCAGGGGAACCGGAATCCGTTCATCGACCAGCCGGGGCTTGTGCTTTGCGCGATCGGGGGCGACTGCGGAAGCTTCTACACGGTGACGCCCTGCCGTGTGGTGGACACGAGGAACCCGGATGGACCGTATGGCGGCCCGAGCCTGACGTCGGGAGTGGCACGGCTCTTCACGGTGCCCGGCCGCTGTGGTATCCCGGCGACCGCGGAGTCGGTGAGCCTCAATATCACGGTGGTTGGGGCGACGGGGCCGGGCTATCTGACCCTCTACCCGGGGGGCCAGACGCCGCCGCTCGCGAGCACGATCACGTTTCCAATGAGCATCGCGCGGTCGAACAACGCGATGCTGACGCTCTCCAAGGATGGGGTCTTGGGGGTGCTGCCGTTTGTGGGTGGGGTAGGGCAGGTGCACTTGATTGTGGATGTTGGGGGGTATGTGGATTAGAGCTGGCTTCGCCGGAACCTCATTCCCCTGTGGCCCCCATCCCCACGCGCAACTTACTCTCGGCCGAGAAGAGAGGGCACGAAATTGGGGCCGAAGGCAATTCGTGCAACCAATACGGTGTTTGTTCCTCGGCCGCCCCGTGCGCGACTCGGGGCGAGACCTGCCTCCTGGGAGGAATCCCCTGCCGTTCGGGAGACTCTTGTACCCATACCTACATGGGCTCGACTTTCCGAGGGAGAGACCACGATGCCACCGTCGTGGGCGGTCATGTCCTTTGTCTCCGACGCTACGGGTAATACCCCCGCACCGTCTTCGCCTCCAGCCCCGGGCGGGCGAGCTTGACCTCGATGGTGCGGAACTTGTCGTCGCGGCTCTGGTTGGTGGACTGGTAGGCGAGCATGTACTGGGAGCGCAGCTCGTCCTCGACTTTGGCGAAGACCTTCTCGAGCTCGCTGGCGGCGGCGATGAAGAACGAGCGGCCGCCGGTCTCTTCCGCCAGCTTCTGGAGCTTGGCCCGGATGTCCACTTCCTTTTGCGGCATGTCGATGCCGACCGTATAGATCGCGACGCCGCTGCGCCTCGCGTACTCCAGGGCCTGGTTGAAGGTGTAGTGGCTGGTGGTGTCCTGCCCGTCGGAGAGCAGGATGATCGCCTTCTTCCCTTTGATCCCGCCGAAGTAGTAGAGAGCGTAGATCAGGCTGTCATAGAGCGCCGTGTTACCTTCGGCCGTGATGCCGCTCAGGCCGCCGTTCAGCACGTCCATCTGATTGGTGAAGCGCACGCCCATGGTCGGCGTGTCGTTGAAGGTGAAGACAGCGGCCCGGTCCTTGGGTTGGAGGACCGTTGCGAAGAAGCGGCCAGCCGCCTTGATGGCTTCGTTGAGCCGCTCGCTGTTGCGCTCGCCCATGGAGGAGGAGGTGTCGATCATCACTCCGGCGTAGATCGGCAGGTCGCGCACCAGCTCGAAGCGCCGCACGTCCTGCTGCTTTCCATCCTCCAGGACGGTGAAGTCCTTTTCGGTCAGCCCCTCGACTTCCTTGCCCTTCTTGTCGACCACGGTGGTGAACAGCTCGACGAGGTCGACGTTCACGGTCTCTCCGTAGTCCGGAGAGTTGAACAGGACCACGTCCTCGGTGGAGTTGCCGTCGGCCAGATAGGCCACGGCGCGGATGTAGGACGCTCCGGCGTTGGCCGGCAGGAGGACGGGCTGCACGTAGGGCGGCTGATAGAGGCTGGCGAGCAGCTTGTCGTTCAGATAGATCTCGACGCGGTCGAGGCTCTCCCCTTCGGGGATGTCGACCTGGGCCTGGGCGCGCAGGCTCGACTGGTAGGTCTTGCCCGGCTGCGGCTCGACGAGGCGGATCGAGAAGCGGTGCGGCCCGGTGTTGAGCAGGATCTGGTCCTCGGCCAACTGCTCGTCGCTCGGGCCGAGGGCCAGGGCCTGGAGCGTGTGGATCTTCGGCGCGTCGCCCAGGTTGAGCTCGACGCTGTAGGGCGGCTTGCCCTTGGTGAGGACCGGCTTGCCGTTGAGCAGGAAGCGGACGCGGGAGATGCCGTCTCCGGTGGTGCGGGCCTCGACGCGCACCGTGCCGGTGATCAGGCCGGGCGGCGGCGGCAGGAGGCGGATGGTGCGCTCGTCGGAGCCGAAGGCGGGGGTGTTGGCTTCGGCCAGGGCTCCCGGCGCGATGGCCGCCGGGGCCGTTCCGGCCGTCTCGGGAGCGGCAGGCTCCGGTGCGGACGCGACGGCGGCCGGAGCAGCTTCGACCGCGGGGATCTCCAGCTCCCGGGTGTCGCGCCAGAAGCGCTTGCCTCCGGTGTCCTCCACTTTGAGCACCAGCGTGTAGGTGCCCGGCCGCAGGAAACGCTGGAAGACCAGCGGGAAGGTGTCGGCCGTGGCCTCGCCCTCGGGGAAGAGGAACCGGTAGCGGAACTGCTCGAAGAGCTCGCCGCGGTAGAGGACCTCGCCGTCGACCACGAAGCTGTAGGCCGAGGACTTCTCCAACTGCTCCGGCCGGACCTCGGCCCGCGGCACGCTGACGACGCTCTGGACCACCGTGCGGCTGCCGTAGCGGCCGGGGAAGGTGAAGTCGGCGCGGGCCGGGAAGGTGGCCGCTCCGTCGGGCACGTCGGTCGAACGGGCGAGGAAGGTGGCGACCCATTCGGCGCTGGGCCGGGGGACGAGCTGCGCCGTCTTCTGGACCTCGTCCCAGTCCACGGCAGGGCTGAGGCGGCCGAGGACGTCCTCGGAGCAGGCGTTGTTGATCATCTCCTCATCTTTGGCGCCGCCGGTCGAGCGCAGGCGCAGCTCGACGGACATGAGCGACGTGAGCCCTTCGCCCGGGTGCCAGGTACGCCAGGGACCGTGGGAGGAGCCGCCGGGGGAGACGAAGACGATCGTGAAGCTCCGCTTGATCCGGTCCGAGCCGCTGTAGTCCCAGATCTCGAGCGGCAGCAGGGCGTCGCAGGTGGTATGGCTGATCGCCCGCGGCGGTCCGGCGAGGAGGAGGACGCGGGCGCGGTCCTCGGTGGTGCTGCCGAGCTGCTTGCGGGCCATGTCGAGCCGCTCCAGCCACTGCTCGTGGAGCTCGTTCCGGCCCGTCTTGGGGTACGGGTCGCGGACCTCCCAGAAGCGGCGCATGAAGGCGTCGCGCTGGTAGTCCTGGGGAAGGGCGAGGAAGGCCTGGCGCTCCTGGTCGGTGATGAGAGGCGCGACCTCCTCCAGGAACTCGCGGTGACGCGGCTGGAGGTTGGCTGCGGGATCGGGCTTCGCGGGCTCGCGGCCGGCCGCGGCCGCTTGAGTCCAGAACAGGGCGGAGAGCAGGGACAGGGTCGAGAGGGTACGGCAAATCCTCGACATCGCGGACCGATGGTACACCCCCCGCCCCATCACGGGTAGTACCCCCGCATCGTCTTCACCTCGACCCCGGAGCGCTTGACGTCGACGTCCACGGTGCGGAAGCCGGCGCTGCCCGTGGTGTTGGTCGACTGGTAGGCGATCAGGTACTGCGAGCGGAGCTCCTCTTCGATGGCGGCGTAGATGGCCGGGAGCTCCGTGGGCTGTTTCAGGAAGAAGGCGCGGCCTCCGGTCTCCTCGGCGAAGCGGCCCAGCTTCCTCTTCTCCACGTCCTCGCCCAGGCCGATGACATAGATCGTCACCCCGGAGCGGCGGGCGTACTCCAGCGCCTCGTCGAAGGTGAAGCGGCTCCCCTCGTCCCGGCCGTCCGAGAGGAGGAGCACGGCGCGGCGGCCCCGCAGGCCGCTGAAGTAGTAGAGGGAGAAGACCATGGCGTCGTAGAGGGCTGTGCTGCGCTCGGCCTTGATGCCCGCCAAGCCTCCCGCGAGCTGCGTCAGGTCGCTGGTGAGCTTCGCTCCGAGGCTCGGGTGGTCGTTGAAGGTGATCACCGCGGCGCGGTCCTTGGGCCGGATCGTCCGCTGCAGGAAGCCCAGAGCCGCGTCGCGCGCCTGCGGCAGGATCTTTTCCATCGACGCCGAGGTGTCCAGGGCCACGGCCACGTGGACCGGCAGGTCGGTGACCTGCTCGAAGCGGGCGATCTCCTGGCGGACGCCGTCTTCCGTGACCGTGAAGTCCGCGGTCTGGAGACCGGTGACCGGATGGCCCGCGCGGTCGACCGCCGTGGTGTAGAGCTCGACCAGGTCGACCCGCATCTCCTCCAGGGACTCGGGGGCGTTGACGAAGACCAGGTCCTCGGTGGAGTTGCCGTCGGGCAGATAGGCGACGGCGCGCACGTAGGAGAGGGAACCCCCCGGCGGCAGGGCGACCGGCTGCTCCCAAGGGGGCTGGAAGAGGGTGGCGATCTTGGTGTCGTCGAGGAAGATCTCGACCCGCTCGATGCTCTGTCCTTCGGGGACGTCGAGCTCGGCGCGGGCGAGGAGACTTCCGGTGTAGTGCTTGCCGCGCCGCGGCTCGACGAGGCGGACGCGGAAGCGCTGCGGCGCGACGTTGACCTGGATCTGGTCGCTCGCCAGCTCGTTGCCGGCCGCGTCCAGGGCCGTGGCGGTCAGCAGGTGGTTCTGGGGGACCGTTCCGAGGTCGAGCTCAACGCTGTACGGCTCCTTCTTCTTGGTGAGGATCGGCTTGCCGTTCAGGGTGAAGACCACGGCCGCGATGCCGTTGCCGGTGACCAGGGTGTCGAAGCGCTGGAGTCCGGTCGGCAGGTCGTTGCCGGTGGGGGGAGGCAGGAGCTTGATCGTGACCTCGCGGTTGCCGAGGGCGGCGTTGGCCTCGGCGAGCAGCTTGGCGCTCTCTGGATCGGTCGGATCGGTCCGATCCGCTTCCTGCTCGCGGGAGGGCACGGTCAGCGGCCTTTCCTCCCGGAAGATGCGCCCCGAATTGACGTCCTCCAGCTTCACGATCAGGGTGTACTCGCCCGGGCGGAGATAGCGCTGGAAGGCCAGGGGCAGGCTGTCTCCCCCGATCGGCAGATCGAACTTGTAGCGGAAGCTGTCGAACAGCTCGCCGCCCGCGAGGACCTCGCCGGTCAAGAGGAAGTCATAGGAATGGTAGTCCGCGACCTGCGCCTGCCCGGCATCCGCCGGAGCGACCGTCACCAGTCCCTGGACGACCGTGCGGCTCTGGTAGCGGCCGGGGAAGTCGACCGCGAGCCGGGCCGAGAGCGGGGTGGCGCCTTCGGGGAAGTCCGTGGAGTAGGAGGCGAAAGCGGCGATCCACTCCCCGCCCGGCGGAGGGGGCGGCGTGTCGATGCGGGCCTCGAGCATCTCCCACTGGAGCATCGGCTGCTGGCTGATCCAGCGGAGCGCGAACTTGATCTTGCCGTCCTTCTCGGGATCTCCTCCGCACATGCCGGACGAGACGTCCACCCGCGTGCTGTCCGGCCGCAGCGCCTCGTATCCGTCCATCGGGTTCCAGCGCTTCCAGGGCCAGGACCCGAAACGGCGATAGAAGACGAGGAACAGCTGGTCGCCGGTCCGCTCCGAGCGCGCCCAGTACCAGACCTCCAGGGGGACGTAGACGTCGGGGCAGTTGGATTCGACCACGTCGTCGGGCACGCCGTTCAGGAGCAGGTTGCGGGCGCGCTCGTCGTAGAGGTTCTGGAAGCGCTCGTGCGCCGCCTGGACCTTGGCGGCCCACGCCTCCTTGAGCTCATTGCGGGCGGTCCGCGGGTAGGGATCGCGCACCTCCCAGAAGCGCTTGATGAAGGCGTCGCGCTGGTAGTCCTTGGCGAGCCCGAGGAAGGCCGCCTTCTCGTCCGCGGTCAGGATCGGATCGACCTCGGCGAGCCACTGCCGGTACTTCTCGGGCAGGGCCGCGATGGCCGCGTGCTGCTGGCGCTCGATCTCGCGGCGGGAGGGCTTGTCCTCCGCGGAGGCGGGGCGAGGGGAAAGGACGGCAAGGACACCAAGGACACCAAGGACGGCAAGGACCACGGGGAAATGGCGCATCGCGGCCTCCAGAAGACCCTCACCCCCGGCCCCTCTCCCACGAGTGGGAGAGGGGAGAGGGTTAGATCGCGCAAGACTCAACCTCCGTGAACCGGCTTACCTACACCCCTCTCCCGCTTGCGGGAGAGGGGCCGGGGGTGAGGGCTCCTCCTACGGGTAATACCCGCGCATCGTCTTCGCCTCCAGCCCGGACTTGTTGACCACCTTCAGATCGACCGTGCGGAAGTCGGTGCTGCCGGTGGTGTTGGTGGACTGGTAGGCGATCAGGTACTGCGACCTCAGCTCCTTCTGGATCGTCGCGTAGATGCCGCTCAGCTGGGTGGCGCTTTCGACCTGGAAGAAGCGGCCACCGGTCTCTTCGGCGATCTTCTCCATCTTCTTCTTGTCGATGTCGCTCCCGAGGCCGATCGTGTAGATGGTCACGCCGGCCCGGCGGGCGTATTCGAGGGCATCCTCATAGGTGAAGCGGCTCCCCTCGTCCTTGCCGTCAGAGAGGATCAGCACGGCCCGCTGGCCCTTGATGCCGTTGTTGTAGTAGAGCGTGAAGACAATCGTGTCGTAGAGGGCGGTGCCGCGCTCGGCCTTGATTCCCGCGAGGCCTCCGGCGAGCGCCGTCTGGTCGTTGGTGAACTTGGTCGTCAGGGTCGGCCGGTCGTTGAACAGCACGACCGCGGCGCGGTCCTTGGGCCGGACCGTCTCCTGGAGGAACTGGAGCGCCGCCTGCTGCGCCTGGTTCAAGGCCCCTTCCATGGAGGCCGAGATGTCGAGCGCCACGGTGGCGTGGATCGGCAGGTCGGTCACCTTTTCGAAGCGGGCGATTTCCTGGCGCGTACCGTCTTCGGTGACCGTGAAGTCCTTCTTCTCCATCCCCTCGACCGGATGGCCGCCGCGGTCGAACACCGACGTGTAGAGCTCGACGAAGTCGACGTTGACCTCTTCGAGGTTGTCCGGCGCGTTGATGAAGACCAGGTCCTCGGTGGAGTTGCCGTCCGTGAGATAGCCGACGGCCCGGACGTAGGCGATCTCCTCGCTCTTGGGGAGGACGATCGGCTGGACGAACGGAGGCTGGTAGAGGGTGGCCACCGGGGTCTCGTTGAGGAAGATCTCGATCCGGTCCAGGGCCTCGCCGTCCGGGACCTCCGTCTCGACGTGGGCGCGCAGGCTGTTCTCGTAATGCTGCCCGCGCTGCGGGTCCACGAGGCGCACCCGGAAGCGGTGGCCCGAGGAGTTGACCAGCAGCTCGTCGCTCGCGATCTGCTTGCCGCCGACGTCGAAGGCGGTGGCGGTGAGCCGGCGCGGCCGGGGCAGCGAGCCAAGGTCGAGCTCGACGCTGTACGGCGGCTTCTTCTTGGTGAGCACCGGCTTGCCGTCGAGGGAGAAGGTGACGCTCGCGATGTCGCCGGTGGCCATGGTGTCGAAGCGGAGCATCCCCGCCTGGAGGTCGCCCGGGGGCCGCAGGAGCTTGAGCGTCGTCTCGCCGTTCGAGATCGCCCGGTCGGCCTCGGCGAGCATGCGGGCGCTCTCCTTCTCCTCGGGCGTCTGGGGAGGCGGCAGGACCTCGGCGCCCGTGAGCGTGGGGACGGTGAGCGTCCGCTCGGCGCGGAAGAGCTTGCCCGAGTTGATGTCCTCCAGGCGCAGGATCATGGTGTAGTCGCCCGGCCGCAGGTAGCGCTGGAAGATGAGCGGCAGCGTCGGGCTGTCGGCAGGGGCGGCCTCCTCCGATCCGGGGAAGTCGAAACGGTAGCGGAAGTTGTCGAACAGCTCCCCGTTCTGCAGGATCTCGCCGTTGACCAGGAAGTCGTACGAGCGGTGCTCACCGAGCTTGGCGAGGCCGGCTTCGGCGACCGGAACGCTCAGGAGGCCCTGGATCACGGTGCGGTTCTGGTAGCGGCCCGGGAAGTCGACGTCGAGCTTGGCGTTGATCTGCGCCGCCCCCTCGGGGACGTCGGTCGAGTAGGCGCCGAAGGAGGAGACCCACTCACCGCCCGGCCCGTCGGGCTTGGACTCGATGCGCGACTGGATCGTGGTATAGCCCATGCGCTGGTTGGCCACCCAGGCGATGCCCGCGGCGAGCTTGTCGCCGTCCCGGCAGCCGTTGGCGATCTCGGCGAGGCTGTGCTGCTGGGTGGGATCGGTCTCGGCGCCGGTGTCGGAGAAGAGGGTGTCGAGCCCTTCGAGCGGGTTCCAGATGCGGTACAGCCCGGCTCCCCATTTGCGGTAGAAGACGACGAAGAACTCCTCGTGCAGGCGGTCGCTCCCCTGGAAGTACCAGACCTCGAGCGGCCACAGCAGGGTGGAGCAGGTCGAGGGCACGACGACGGCGGGGGCGCCGTTGAGAAGGAGGACGTGGGCGCGGTCGTCCTCGAGGTTGCCGTAGCGGCTGCGCGCCTCCTGGACGAAGGCCATGTAGCGGTCCTGGAACTCGTTGCGCGCCGTCCCCTTGAGCGGGTCGCGCACTTCCCAGAAGCGCTTGATGAACGCGTCGCGCTGGTAGTCCTTCTCGAGGGCCAGGAAGGTCTTCAGCTCGTCGTCGGTGATGATCGGGTCGACCTCTTCGAGCCACTGCCGGTATTTCTCCGGGAGCTTCGCAGCCGCCGCGCGCATCTCCTTGCGCTCGGCGCGGGTGATCTTTTTTTCGTCTTTGGCGGCGGCGGGAGCGGCCAGGCCGGGGACAAGGAGGGCGAGGAAGAGGAGGGCGATCGGGATCCGGAATGCGCGCATGCTCATTGTGTGTTGCCCTGGCCGGGCTGCCGGAGGTGGCATTCCCGGATCTCTATTCAACACCCGTGCCGCGGTCGTCGATTCCATTGACCTACAATACCTCTCCCATGGCTTTCGCGTACCTCGACAACAACGCCACCACGCCGCTCCACCCGCGCGCCCGGGCGGCCATGCTCCCCTGGCTGGGCGAGATGCACGGGAATCCCTCGTCCATCCACCGGTTCGGCCAGGCGGCGCGGAACGCTGTCGAGGAGGCGAGGGAGAAGGTGGCCGCGCTGCTGGGAGCCCGGGCTCCGGAGATCGTCTTCACCGCCTCGGGCACGGAGGCGAACAACGCCGTCCTCTTTCATACCGAGGAGAAGGCGGAGCGTCCCGGTCATCTGGTCGTCACGGCTCTCGAGCACCCCTCCATCCGCGAGGCCGCCGCCCGGCTGGCCCAGAGGGGCTGGGAAGTGACACGCGTGTCGCCCGGAGAGGACGGAGTCGTCCCCGCTGCGGCGATGATCGCGGCCCTGCGGCCCGACACCCGCCTGGCCGCCCTGATGCTGGCCAACAACGAGGTCGGCACGCTGCAGCCGGTGGCCGAGGTGGCCGCGGCCTGCCGCCGGCGGGGCATCCCGATCCTCTGCGATGCGGTGCAGGCGGTCGGGAAGATTCCGGTGGACGTCGACGAGCTCGGAGTCGACTACCTGACGGTCGGGGCGCACAAGTTTCATGGCCCGCTCGGCGCGGCGGCCCTCTGGGTGCGCAAGGGGGTGGAGATCACGCCTTATCTGGTGGGGGGCGGCCAGGAGCGGCGGAGGCGAGCCGGGACGGAGAACGTGGCCGCCCTGGCCGGCTTCGGCGAGGCTGCGGCCGCGGCGGCCGATGAGCTCGCGGAGCGCCGGACCTTCCTCGCCGGCCTGCGCGACCGCTTCGAGGCCGAGCTGCCGCGGCGGGTGCCCGGCGCTCTCCTGCACTGTGCCCGCTCGCCGCGCCTGCCCAACACGTCGCACATCGCGATCCCGGATGTCGAAGGGGAGTCGCTGCTGATCCGCCTGGACGTGGCCGGATTCGCGGTGTCCACCGGCTCCGCCTGCTCGTCCGGGACCGTGGAGCCGAGCAAGACCCTGCTGGCCATGGGCCTGTCGCAGGAGGAGGCCCTGTCCTCCCTGCGGGTGAGCTTCGGGATGATGAACCGGCCCGAGGAGGTCGACCGCTTCCTGGACGTGCTGGCGCGCGAGGTGGCCGAGCTGTGGCGGGTCATGCCGCATTCCACCGTGGGGGTGGCATGAGCCTGACCGCGGTGGCGATGAGCGGCGGGCTCGACTCCTCGGTGACCGCCTGGCTCCTGGCGCGGCAGGCGCCGGAAGCGGTGATCGGCCTCTCCATGCTCCTCTGGGACCACTCGGGCGTCGAGGCCCATGGCCGCTGCTGCGGCGCCCTCGACCTGGGCGATGCCCGGCGGGTGGCCCAGCAGGCGGGGATCCCCCACTACACGCTGCGCATGGACGAGGAGTTCCGCCAGAAGGTGGTCGATCCCTTCGTCGCGGACTACCTGGCCGGCCGCACGCCGAGCCCGTGCGTGCGCTGCAACACCTGGATCAAGTTCGATCTCCTCCTGGAGCGGGCGCGGCGCCTGGGAGCCGGGCGGGTCGCGACCGGCCACTACGCGCGCATCCTCGACGGCCCGCAGGGTCCCGAGCTGCACACGGCCGTGGACGCCGGGAAGGACCAGAGCTATTACCTGTTCGAGCTGACGCAGGAGCAGCTCGCCGCGTCCGTCTTCCCGCTGGGAGAGATGAGCAAGCGGCAGGTGCGCGAGATCGCCCGCGAAGCCGGTCTCGTGGTGGCCGAGAAGGGGGAGAGCATGGAGGTCTGCTTCGTCTCCGGCGGCGTGCGCGAGTTCGTCGAGGCGCAGGTGGCGGAGCATCCGGACCGCTACGAGGAGGTCGCGCTCGCCGCTCCGTCCCGGCTGGTGGACACCGGAGGCCGCGAGCTCGGCGAGGGGCAGCCGTTCTACCGCTACACCGTGGGGCAGCGCCGCGGTCTCGGGCTCGCGGCGAAGAGCCCGCTCTTCGTTCTGGCGATCGAGCCGGAGGAGAACCGGGTGGTGGTGGGCGAGGAGCCGGAGCTGCTGGCGCCGGGCCTCTCCGGCGAGCGCCTCCACTGGATCGGTCCGGCGCCACACGGTGAGGTGGAGGCCACGGTGAAGATCCGTTCGCGCCATCCCGGGGTCGCGGTGCGCATCCGGCCGCTGGGCGACCCGATCGAGGGGAGGGTCGAGGTCGATTTCGCCGAGCCGCAGCGCGGAGTCACCCCCGGCCAGGCCGCCGTCTTCTACCGCGGGACCCGCGTTCTCGGCGGGTGCTGGATCCAGGGGCGGCTCTGAAGACCACCACTCTTCTCTTCCTCGTCCTCTTCCTGACGGCCTGCGGCGACAGCTCGCCGCGGCGGCTGATCCGGCTCGGCTCCCTGGTCGAGACGAAGAAGGTGGAGGAGGTGAGCCTGCCGGCTGGCGTGGCCACGGCGGAGGGTCCGTACCGCGTCGGGCCTGCCTTGAGCGCGGCGCGGATCGCCCGCCTGCGGTTGCGGGCGCGGGGGACGGCCACGATGGCGAGCCTCTCCTGGAAGCTCGCCGGCGACCGCGGCTTCCCGCCCTTCCGCACCCTGAGCTTCCCGCTGGCTCCCGACGGCCAGGAGCACGCCTACGAGGTCGACCTCCAGCGCGAGCCCTACTGGACCGGCCGCGTCGAGATCCTGCGTCTGACCGTGAACGCGGGCCGGCTGGAGATCCTGGAGATCACCGGCGAGCCGGCGACCGATCCCTACCGCTCCATGGCGCTCGAAGGGGACAGCCGCCCCGCGCTCCCCGGCTTCGCACGGACCGAGATCCGCCTGCCCGACGATCTCCCCCGGGGCTCGCGGCTCGAAGCCTGGCTGGGGATCGTGCCCGAGCACGACCGGCCGGGCACGCGGGCGGTCTTCCGCGTCTGGCGCGAGACGGACGGCCGCCGCGACCTCTGGCTGGAGCAGGTGGTGGAGGGCGCGGGGAGCCGCCATGGCTGGCGGGCGGTGCGCAAGGAGCTGCCCCGCGGCGGCGGCCGGCTGGCCCTGGAGGTCGAGGCGACGCGCCGCGGCCGGCCGCTCCCCGAAGGCGTGGCGCTCTGGGGGGATCCGGTGATCGTGACGCCGGGCCGCCCCGAGGGGAAGAACCTGGTGGTGATCCTCATCGACACCGTGCGCGCCGACCGGCTGGGCGTCTATGGCAATCGGGACGGCCTGACGCCGCACCTCGATCGCTTCGCCGCCGAAGGGGTCCGCTTCGCGCAGATGCACGCGCCGGCGGGATGGACGCTGCCGAGCGTGGCGTCTCTGGTGACCGGCCTCCATCCTCAGACCCACGGAGCCGGCGTGCGCTACGGCGAGTTCGCGCCGACCGGCCTCACCGGCGGCGTCCGCACTTTGGCGGAAGCCCTGCGCGACGCCGGGTTCTACACCGAGGGCGTCTACCACAACATCTACGTGAACCCCGCGTTCGGCCTGCAGCAGGGATTCGACGAGTACGCCTCGATCGAGGAGCGGGCCGGTCCCCTGGTCGATCGGGCGCTGGAGGACCTGCGCCGCACCGCGCCCGACCGCCGCGTCTTCCTCTATCTCCATCTCTTCGATCCGCACAACCCCTACGAGCCGCCGGAGGAGGAGTGCCGGACCGTGGCCCGCCGCCTCGTCCCGGACTACCGGGGCAGTCTGGGCTGCAAGGCCGACCGCCGCCCCGAGCTGCCGATCCCGCCGCCGGAGGACCGGCGCTGGCACGAGGCCCTCTACGACGCCGAGATCGCCTCGGCCGACCGGCAGGTGGGCCGCTTCCTGAAGGGTCTGGACGACCTGGGGATGCGGGACGACACCGTGGTGCTCGTGGCGAGCGATCACGGCGAGGAGTTCTGGACGCGCCTGGACTGGGAGCGCGCCCATGGCTACGAGCCGAACGCGGACCACGGCCACACGTTCTACGAGGAGCTGCTGCACGTGCCGGCCCTCCTGCGCGTGCCGGGCAGGAAGCCGCAGGTGGTGGAGAGCCCGACCGAGCTGGCGGACCTGTTCCCGACCCTGCTGCGCCTGGTCGGAGTCGAGCCGCCGCCGGTCCAGGGCAAGGACCTGACGCCTCTCCTGGACGGCGCTCCTCCGGCCCGCCCGACCCTGCTCGCCGACCTGATCCTGCACGGCCCCTCCCGCTGGTCGGTCCGCCACGGCCCCTGGAAGCTGATCGTGCCGCGGGAGCCCGGCCAGGCCGTGGAGCTCTACGACCTGGAGAGCGATCCCAAGGAGCAGCGCGACCTGGCCGCGGCCCGGCCCGATGTCGTGGCCGCTCTGCGCGCCACCGGAGAGCGCGAGCTCGAAGAGCGCCGCAAGGCCCGAGCCCGCTTCGTCGCCGGAAACGGCGCCCAGAGCGCCACCTACCTGGAGTGGAACCACATCACCCGGCTGCGGTCGTTGGGGTATCTGAAGTAGCCCCCCTACCGCAGCGGCCAGATCATCGGCACCATCACCAGCAGCACCGCCACCACCAGGGCGGTCAGCGGCAGGCCGCAGACCAGGAAGTCGCGGAAGCGGTACTTGCCGGGACCGTAGACGATCAGGCACGACGGCTCGAAGGGGGTGATGAACGAGAGCGAAGCGGCGAGCGTGATGAGCACCGCGAAGGTCCGCGGGTTCAACCCCATCTGGTGCGCCGTGGTCATCGCCACCGGCAGCACCACCAGAGCCGCCGCCGCGTTCGACATCGGCTGGGTCAGGAGGACCGTCAGGACCGCGAACGCCAGCAGGACGAAGGTGACCCCCAGCGGCTCGGTCCAGTGCACGATGAGCGCCGCCAGATAGCTCGCCGTTCCGCTCGTCTGCATCGCCTTGCCGAACGAGGTCATGCCGGCGATCAGGATCAGCAGGCGCCAGTCGATCAGGTTGTAGGCCTCCTCCATGGTCATCAGGCGCGTGCCGATCACCGCGAGAGCCGCGGCGAGGAAGGCGATCGGCAGCGGCAGCCACTGGAACGACGAGGCGATCACGGCGAGGAGGAAGATGCCGACCACGTACAGCCCCTTGCGGCGCTGCGCGGGCTGGTGGTGCGTCTCCTGGAGGATCCAGAGGTCCGCGTTGTCGGCGAGGGCGCGGAACCGCTCGGGCTTGCCCTGGAGCAGCAGGACGTCGCCGACGCGCAGCGGGAGCTCGGCGATGCGCGCCGCCAGGGCATGCCCCTTGCGGTAGATGGCGAGGACGGCCAAGCCGAAGCGGCGGCGGAAGTCGAGCTCCTTGAGCGAGCGGCCGATCAGGCCCGACTGCGGCATCAGCAGGGCCTCGGCGATCCCCACCGCCTCGCTCGCCAGGTCCTGCGCCCCTTCCAGATGGAGGTCCGACCGGATCTGGAGCCCCGCCGTGTCTTTGACCTGGAGGAGCCCCTCCCGGCTCGCCTGCACGATCAGCAGGTCCCCTTCCTGGAGCTGCACGTAGGGATCGGGATAGAGCCGCCGCTCGCCGCGCTGGATCGCCCGCACCTGCAGACCCATCTGCGCGAGATGCGTGTCGCGGATCGCCTGGCCCGCGAGCGGCGAGCCGGAGGTCACCACCACCTCCGAGAGGTACTCGCGGATCGAATACTCGGGCTCCGAAGCCTCCGTCCGCTCCGGCAGCAGCCGGTGCCCCAAAAGCACCATGTAGAGGATGCCGGCCACGCAGACGGTGAGGCCGACCGGCAGGAACTCGAACATCGAGAACGGCGCGAGGCCGTAGACCTTCACGTAGCCGCTGGCCGCCACGTTGGTCGAGGTGCCGATCAGCGTGCAGGTCCCGCCGAGCATCGAGGCAAAGGCGAGCGGGATCAGCGCCTTGCTCGGCGCGATCCGGCTGCGCGTGCAGAGGCCGAGGGCGGCCGGCATCAGGACGGCGGTGGTCGTCGTGTTGTTCATGAACGAGGAGATGAACGAGGTCACCGTCATGATGCTGAGCAGCACCTTGGACTTGCTGCCGCCCGCGATGCGGTGGATGGTCTCGCCGAGATAGTCGAGGATGCCCCCCTTCATCAGGGCTCCCGAGAGCACGAAGATGGAGGCGAGGATGATGATGATGTCATTCGAGAAGCCCGCGAAGGCGTCCTCCAGCGGCAGGATGCCGGTCACCACCAGGGCGATCAGCAGGAGGAGCGTCGTCACGTCGACGGGGAGCCACTCGAAGGCGAAGACCACCACCACGGCCACGAGCAGGGCGAGGACGAGGAAGATCGGCAGCGTCATGAGGGTGGACATTCCTCCAGTGAACCCTTAGGCTTTTGGGCCTTCCGGCGGACGTCCGCCGGGGCGGGGAGCCCATGGATCAGTTGATCGACATTTTTCTCCATCTGGACCGGCACCTCAAAGGAGTCCTGGAGACCTACGGGACCTGGACCTATCTTCTCCTGTTCGCGATTGTGCTCTGCGAGACCGGCCTGGTGGTCACTCCCTTCCTGCCGGGGGACTCGCTGCTGTTCGCGGCGGGCGCCTTCGCGGCCTCGGGCTCGCTGTCGCTGGCCGTGCTGATTCTCTCTCTGATTGCCGCGGCTGTCATCGGGGACACGGTGAATTACTGGATCGGGCACTTCCTGGGCGCCCGGCTCCTCGCCTTCAAGCGGTTCCGGCTGATCAGGCCCGAGCACCTGACCTACACGCACGAGTTCTACGAGAAATACGGCGGCAAGACCGTCATCATCGCCCGCTTCGTGCCGATCGTCCGCACGCTGGCCCCGTTCGTCGCCGGCCTGGGCAGCATGAGCTACGGCAGGTTCATGAGCTACAACGCCATCGGCGGCGCGGCCTGGGTGGCGCTCTGCACCCTGGCCGGCTACTGGTTCGGCAACCTGCCGTTCGTCCAGAAGAACTTCTCGCTGGTGGTCCTCGCGATCATCTTCCTGTCGCTCCTCCCCGGCCTGTGGGAGGTCTGGAAGGCCCGCGCCGCGCGCAAGCGGCTGGCGGAGAGGCCGGTCGTCAAGTCGCTGGACGTCTAGCGAACGCGAGCAGCCACCGCCCGCCTCCCAGCGGGATGTGCACCAGGCCGTATTCGGCGCGGAAGCGGGGATCGATCACGAGATCCCGCTCGTAGACCCGGACGCTCTCCCAGGGGAAGGGCGCGGCGGGATCGCCGGCGACCGGGCCGTTGGCGAGGAGGATGAGGTCCGGCCGGCGCGAGAGGACGTAGGGGCCGTCGTGCCGCTGGTGCCCCGGGTAGTAATAGGAGAGGTCGGGCTTCACCCGCGCGATGTGGGGATCGTTGAGCCCCAGCATGTCGATGGTCCGGAATCTCGAATAATACGGGAGCGCGCCCACCGGGCAGAGGGCGATCGTGGTGTCCGGGGGGAAGCGCGCGGCGAGCCGCCGCCCCAGGTCCGCCCAGTGGTGCACCCACCAGCCGTCCCGCTGGATGTCCGGCAGGGACCTGCTCCAGGGGGACGAAAGCGCGGCGACGAGGACGGCGGCCGCCAGCCCGCGCGCGAGAGCGGTGGTCCGCGCTGGACGGGGCCGGGCCGCGAGCAGCCGCTCCAGGCCCTCGGCCGCGGCGAGGAACAGCACGGGCGACAGGGGGACGAAGAACCGCCAGAGCGGGAAGCTGTCGCCGCCGCTCGCCGCCAGGACGGGCGCGAGCAGGGCGAGGAAGACCGTCCGGGGGCAGGACCGGGCTCCGGCCAGAGCGAGGAGCACGAGGAGGCCGGCGGCGCTCCCGAGCCCGAGAAAGCGGCCCAGGTCGAGGAGCCCCGGCAGGAGCGCGATCCGGAGCGGCAGCACCTTGGCGCGCGCCGAGTTGGCGAGCCAGTCGCCGTACCAGGCGAGGCGGAAGGCGATCTGTGCAACGAAGACCGCGACGGCGGCCGACCCCACCCGGATCTCGGGCCGGTGGAGGCGGCGGTCCGCCAGATGGACCGCCGCGACCCAGGCGAGGACGGCGAGGAGCCCCTCGGGACGGGTGAGCACCAGGAGCGCTCCCACCAGGAGGCCGGCCGCCCTCCGTCCGGGCGTATCGAGCGGAAGGCAGGCCAGGACCGTGATGAGAAAGGCCATGAGGCAGGTCTCGAGACCGTTCACCGAGTGGTAGAGCCAGGGGAGGCAGATGACCAGCCCCGCGGCGGCGAAAAGGCTGCGGCGGACCAGGACGAGCAGGGTGCCGATTCCGAGCAGGAGCCCGAGCGTCTGGGAGAGAGCCGGCAGCCCGAGCCCGAGGCGGGCCCCCGCCGCCAGGATCAACACCCAGGCCAGGCTGGAATAACCCTCCACGGGCGGCTCGTTTGGGTTGTAGACAAGCCCGTCGCCCACGGCCAGGTGGCGCGCATAGCGGAAGCTGATGAAGGCGTCGTCGACCGGCGTCTGGGGCAGCACCAGCCAGAAGGCCAGCAGAACGTATCCTGCGACGACCGCCGCCACGGCCAGGCCGCGAAGGATCTTGCTGGACGGCTGCACGGGTTGTTTTAGACTATCACGAACGTCGGCCGGCTTGCGCGGGCCGGCTCGGGTGTGCGACTCTACCGCGTCCCGCCTCCGGCGGCGGGATCGGATCGGCGGCTCCTCCTGGAGCGCCGCGGCGGCCTCGCCGAAGTCGTCCTCCGTGTTTATCCGAAACCTGCCGGAAGACTCGAGAGAGGCGTTTGCCCCCTCCGCGCGGGGTGGAGCGTCCCTCGAACGGAAGAGAGAGATGCGATGACGTTTGAATTGCTCGACCTGCATCCGGACCTCCTGCGTGGCGTCGCCGACCTCGGCTGGTCCATCCCGACGCCCATCCAGGCCGATGCCATCCCCCAGGCGCTCGCGGGACGCGACGTTCTCGCCTGCGCCGCGACCGGCAGCGGCAAGACCGCGGCCTTCCTGCTCCCTGTCATGCAGCGTCTGCTGGACCGCCCCCGCGGCACGACCCGGGTCCTCGTCCTCACCCCGACCCGGGAGCTGGCGGCGCAGATCGTGGCCAGCTTCGAGGACCTCGCCCGCCATACGCCGCTCACCGGCGCGGCGGTCTTCGGCGGCGTGGCCATGGGCCCGCAGGAGCGCGCCTTCCGCGACGGCGTCGACGTCCTGGTCGCCACCCCCGGGCGGCTCCTCGACCATTTCCAGAACGACTACGCGCGCCTGGACGAGCTGGAGGTCCTGATCCTCGACGAGGCGGACCGCATGCTCGACATGGGGTTCCTCCCCGACGTCCGCCGCGTGCTCGCCCGCCTGCCGGAAGCGCGGCAGAACCTGCTGTTCTCGGCCACCCTGCCGCCCCCGATCGTCGAGCTGGTCCGCGAGATGCTGCGCGAGCCGGTCTCGATCGGCGTCGAGCGGCGGGCGGTGCCGGTCGACGGCGTCGACCAGGCGGTCTTCCCGGTCCGCGAGGATCTCAAGCCCTGGCTCCTCATCGATCTTTTGCACCGCGAGGCGATCCCGGGCGCCCTGGTCTTCACCCGCACCAAGCACCGGGCCAACCGGCTGGCCGATCTCCTCGCCCGCAACGGCGTGGCCTGCGACCGCATCCACGGCAACCGCAGCCAGGCCCAGCGCACCGAGGCCCTGGCCCGCTTCAAGGACGGCCGCCTGCGCGTCCTCGTCGCCACCGACATCGCCGCCCGCGGCATCGACGTCGAGGCGCTCTCCCACGTGGTCAACTTCGACGTGCCGAACGTCCCCGAGGACTACATCCACCGGGTCGGCCGCACGGCGCGCGCGGGGCTGACCGGCGAGGCCTTCACTCTCGCCGCGCCCGAGGAGAGCCCGGAGATGGCGGCGATCGAGAGGGCCGTGGGCCAGAGGCTGCCGCGGCGCAACCTCGAAGGGTTCGACTACGACATGGAGGCGCCGGAGCGGTTCGAGATCCCGCTCGGGGAGCGGATCGCCTCCCTGCGCGCCCGCCGGGCCGAAGAGCGGGCGCGCGCCCGCGAGAAGGCCGAGCGCAAGGCGCAGCGGGAAGCCGAGGAGCAGGCCCGGCGCACCGCCGGCAAGGAGAGCCGCAAGCCGGATCGCGAGGCCAACCGGCCGGCTCCGGCGCCGCGCGGCGACGGCGGCAACGGGCGTGGCCCGGTCGAGCCGGGGAACCAGCTGCACCCGCGGCCTGGCCAGGGGCCCGCAAAGCACGGCAAGCCCGCGGGCAAGCCGGGCGGCAAGCGCAAGGGGGGAGGGCACCAGCAGCAGCGCCCCGGAGGCCGCTATCGCCCGGCCGAGCCGCCGGAGCCCAAGCACCCGGATCTGACCGAGCGCCCCACCGAGGAGCGCGCCGCGAAGATCGCCTCGACCTTCCAGCCGGGCCGCCTACGGCGGTTCTGAGACGCGTCGGACGGCGGGCACCGACACGTCCGCGACACGTCCGTGCCCGGGTTCTCGCGGGACCGGTGCTCCCTTTCTCCTCCGGCGCGAGGAGCGGGGGCGCTGGCACAGCCTTTGCCCTTCCCGGACTGCGACAACGCCAAGATCTCGATTCCGCAAAGGAGGCACGACATGGCCACGGTGCTTTGGGAAGAAGAAGCCGTCCAGGCGACAGCCGGCGACGAGGCGCTGACGATTCCGGTTCCAGTCACGGTGTTGCGCGTCAACGGGGAGATCGCGTTTCAGCCGATCTCCGCGGCTGACTACGTCATCGACGCGGAGTCCATCACCCTGCGGGGGAGCGGCGGAACACCGCGCGAGTTCCAGCTCACGTTCACCCTGTCGACCGAGCTGGTCGGCGAGGGGTACAAGTTCGCCAATCCGGCACTCAAATTTTTCCAGGGGAGCTCGAAAAAATCCGGCTTCCGCTTCTCGCCGGAGTCGTCGGTCGAGGCCACGGCTTCGTTGTTCAACACCAAGGACAGCCAGGACTCCAAATCCGAGGACTCCTTCAACGTCCTGCTCGTCGATCCGATCCAGAGGCTTCTCGTCCACGATCCGACGATCGTGTGGGACCCGCCGAACGGCTGAGGCGGGCTCACCGCGGTGCTATGCCGTCGGCCAGGAGCTTCTGGAACTCGGGATCGCGCCGCAGGGTCTCGAACCAGGGGAAGGAGAACCAGCGCTTGCCGTACCCGAGCTCCAAGGCGCGCTCGGCGTTGGCCAGAGCGGAGTCGTCCTCACTCAGCACCGCATAGACGAGGGAGGCTTCATAGGCCACGGGAGCATCGTTGGGCGCGAGGCGAAGGGCCTGTTGTACCGCGGCCACAGCCTCGCGTCCCCGCCCGAGATGGGCCAGCGCCTGCGCCTTGACAGTGAGACTCTGGGGCGTCGTCGCGGAACGATCCAGCTCCAGCACGCGCCGGTAGAGCTCCTGGGCCTCGCTTCTGCGGCCCATCAGGATGTAGGCGTCGGCGAGATTGAGGGTGAAGAACGGGTTCCTGGGCTCCTGCTCCAGGAGCCGCCGGTAGGTGCCGGCCGCCTCGGTGTAGCGGCCGAGGAAAAAATAGGCGAGGGCGAGATTGGAGAGCTGGGAAAGCCCCGGAGAGCGGCGGACGAGATCGCTGTAGAGAGCCACCGCCCGGTTCAGGTCGCCGCTCGACAACTCGATAACGGCGAGCAGTGAGAGGCCGTCGAAGCTTCCTGGGGAGCGCCGCAACAGCATCTCCAGATGGTGCCGCGCGTCTTCGATCCGCCCCTGCTGAATCTCCATCTGGGCCAGGTTCGTCAGCCTTTTGGTGGAGGGTTGGAGGCGGGCGGCCGTGCGGGTCAGCTCGAGGGCCTCCTGGACCTGGCCGCGGGCGCTCAGGACGCGAGCCCGGCGTTCCAGGAGCCGGACGTCTCCCGGCACCAGCGATTCGAGCCCCACGATAGCCGCCTCAGCCCGGTCGAGATCCTGAGCGGCGAGCGCGAGGTCGATCTCCACGAACAAGGGCCGCGGGTCGCCCGGTGCGAGAGACCGCGCTTCCTGGATCAGATCGAGGCCGTGCCGGAGGTCCTGTTCATCACGGGAGTTCCAGAAGCGGCGCCGGGCCACGTCGGCCTCCAGCAGATAGGCGTCGAGAAAACGGGGTGACCGCTGACGGAGCGCGGCCAGCTCTGCGAGGATTGAATCCAGCGCCGGCTCCTGCCGCGCATCGAGCCGCCGCCGCAACACCAAAAACTCTTGGAAATCCCGGCCGCTCACCGCGAGATCCGGATTCCCGGCGCGCAGGCGGTAGCCGCCGTAGCCGCTCCGGAGCCGGTTGATCACGGCGCTGGCGACCAGGGACCACTCGTCGGTCGGTACCTCGAAGCTCTCGGCCCAGAGCACAGTGGCGTCCTGACCCCGCAGCCGGTTGAGGGAGATTCGGCACGACTCGGGGCGGCAGTCCAACCGCGAGCTGACGATCTCTCCGGCCGAGAGCGACTGCGCCACCTGCCGCGGCGGGCCGCTCACCGCGTCCACCTCATCCGTGGCCAGCGGCGAGATCCCTTCGAGCGCCACCAGACCCTGCAGGAGGGCGACACGGACTCCCGAAGCCAGCAGCTCCACCTCGGGCGTTCCGGCTCCAGTCCCGATCTCCGGCTCCCGCACCGCCACATACAGAGGAGGAACCGGCCGCCGCAGGGCGAGCCAGGCGCCGCCCGAGGCGAGGACGGCCAGCAGCAGCACGGCCGCCGCCACCGCGATCCGGCGGGGCCGGTGCTTGAGGGTCGTCAGCGCGGAGTCGGCCGGGGCGGCCTGGGTCGCCGGGCGGAGCAGCCCGCTCCTCTCGATCACGGTCGGCTCCTCCTCCCCGATCGACGCCAGCGCCGTGGGACCCGAGCCGGGTGCCAGCACCTCGAGGTGCCGGCGCACCTCGCCCGCGCTGCGCGGCCGCAGGAAGGGGTCCTTCTGGAGGAGCTGGTCGACCAGCGCCGAGAGCTGCTCCGGCACTTCCGGCCGGAGCGCCCGCACCGGCTCGGGGGTGTGGAAGAGGATCCGGTTCAGCGTGGCGAGCGCGTTCTCCGCCACGAACGGTGAGCCGCCGGTGAGGATCTCGTAGAGGAGGGTCCCGAACGAGAAGAGGTCGGAGCGGTGGTCGACGGCTTCGCCCCGGGCCTGCTCGGGCGACATCGTGCGATAGGTGCCGACCACCATGTTGGCGCCCGTGAGCTCCGGCTCGGGACCGGCCTGGAACAGCTTGGCGATGCCGAAGTCGCTGATCTTGGCGTGGCCGGTCCGGGTCACCAGCACGTTCTCGGTTTTGAGGTCGCGGTGGACGATCCCCTCGTGGTGGGCGGCGTCGAGGCCGTCCGCGATCTCGCGGGCGAGGCGCAGGGCGAGCGGGAGGTCGAGCGGACCCTGGGAGGCCAGGGCGCGCAGGCTGGCCCCCTCGACGTACTCCATGACGATGTGCTCGACATCCCCCTCCTGGAGGATGTCGTAGACCTGGACGATCGCGGGGTGGTTCAGGCGGGCGGCGACCCGGGCCTCGCGGCGGAAGCGCTCGCGCTGCTCCGGCGACAGCCCGGTGTCCGGACGGATCCGCTTGATCGCGACGCGGCGGTCGAGGCGCTCGTCATGGGCGAGGAAGACTTCTCCCATGCCACCGGCACCGAGCCGTTGGAGGATCCGGTACGGACCGATCTTCTGCGGAAGCTCCGACATGGACACCTGCGCCGTCGCAACAGACTTTGCAGGGACATCTTACGCGAGCTTCATCTCTCGCAGCCGGCGGCCGAGCGCCTTCTTGGAGACTTCCAGGCGCTCCACCATGGCATCCAGATCGCCCCCCTCCTCGCGGAAGCAGCGCTCGATCTCCTCGCCGGTCAGGTCCGACGCCTTGCGGATGCGCGGGCTCTCGTCGATCAGGGCGTACAGCGATGTCCGCGAGATCTTGAGCGCCGTGGCGGCCGCCTTGAGATCCCAGCGGCTTTCGCGGAGCGTCGCCAGGAGCTCCTCCTCGCCGACCTCCGAAGGCTTGCGCCACCGTGGCGGGGGCGAAGGGAGGGAGACCTCCGGAGGCTGCTCCCCGGAGCCGGCGGTGTCCTCGGCCCGCAGCAGCCGCTCCACCTGGGGGCCGATCTCCAGATGGGAGAGGCCGCGGCTGCCGATGACGAGCTGGCGCGCCACGTTGCGCAGCTGCCGCACGTTGCCCGGCCACTCGTAGCGGGCCAGGCGGGAGACCAGCCGGGGGGGCAGCCAGAGCGGATCGCACAGGCGCGATTCGGGATCGAGCCGGTGCCCCTCGCCGATCCGCGCCAGCTCCTGGCGCAGGAAGTGGAACAGCAGCCGACCGACGTCCTCGCGGCGCTCGCGCAAGGGAGGGAGCCAGATCTCGAAGCCGGAGAGCCGGTGGAGGAGAGGCGCCCGGAAGCCGCCGTCGCGCACCCTGCCTTCGAGATCGACGTCCGTGGCGGCGATCACCCGCACGTCCGCGCGCAGAGCGGACTGGGAGCCGACGGGGAAGATCTCGCCGGTCTCCAGCGCGCGCAGCAGCATGACCTGGACCTCGGGAGGGGCCTCGCCGATCTCGTCGAGGAACAGGGTGCCGCCATGGGCGCGCCGGAAGTATCCTTCCTGCTGGGTCACCGAGCCGGTGAAGGCGCCGCGCACGGCGCCGAACAGCTCCGAGGCCGAGAGGGTCGGCGGGATGGCTCCCAGATTGACCCCCAGGAAGGGGCCGGAGCGGCGGGGGCCGGCCTCGTGGATCGCGCGCGCGGCCAGCTCCTTGCCCGTCCCGGTCTCGCCGCGCAGCAGCACGGGGACCTCCAGATCGGACACCCGCTGGATGTCGGCGCGGACGCGCAGCAGGCCGGGGCTGTCGCCGATCAGCCCGAAGCGGGGCGGCGGCGTCTGCCCCAGGGGAATCGTCAGATGGAGGAGCAGGACGACGCGCCCCGACAGCTCGAGGACGGCGCCGTGCTCGACCTCGGAGGCGGAAAACCGGTGCTCCTGGAGGACCGACACGCCCTGCGCGACGACGGCGGTCCGCGAGTCGTCCAGCAGCAGGTCGATGCCGCCGTCCTGCGCGGCGCGCAGGCGGAAGGGGCGGCGGCTGATGTGGTTGTCCTCCAGAGGCTCGCCGGCAAGTTGGTCCGGCCGCGCGAGATCCGGCTGGTTGCGGCTCACCAGCACCTCGCGGCCGACCAGCAGCTCGCTCAGGAAGGCGCGGGCACCGATGCGCCGGAGGTCGGGATGGTAGAGGATCGTCAGGGTGGGAAGGCGCAGGCCCGAGCGCTCCTCGCTGCGGTCTCCATAGCCCCCGACGGCCGTCATCCCGACGGTTGAGCCGTCGGACTTCTCTGTCTTCATTCCGGGAGGATTCTACCTGTTGGATGGCGCATTGTACGATCCCCTTCCGCTGCTGTACGGCGATGACCGGCTGATCGCGGTGGCCAAGCCCTCGGGCCTGGCGGTCCACCGCGGCTGGTCGCAGGAGCGGACCGTGGCCCTGACCCTGGCGCGCGACCGCCTGGGCCGCCATGTCTTTCCCGTCCATCGCCTCGACCGGGCGACCAGCGGCGTGCTCCTCTTCGCGCTCGACACGGAAGCGGCACGGAAGCTCCAGGAGCAGCTCGCGGCCGGCACGGTGCGCAAGCGCTATCTGGCGCTCGTGCGCGGCATCACCCCGGCCGAGGGGGTGATCGACCATCCGCTCGCGCGCGAGGAGGGCGGGCCGCGCATGCCCGCCGTCACCGAGTACCGCCGGCTCGGCACCTGGGAGCGCTATTCGCTGATCGAGGCCGTCCCGCGCACCGGCCGGCGCCACCAGATCCGCCGCCATCTGAAGCACATCAGCCATCCGCTGATCGGCGACGTGCGCTACGGCAAGGGGGAGCACAACCGCCTCTTCCGCGAGCGCTTCGGCCTCCACCGCCTCGCGCTCCACGCCTTGGAGATCGGCTTCGCCCACCCTGACGACGGCCGGCCGCTCTGCATCACGGCGCCGGTCCCCGAGGATCTCGCCGGGCCGCTGAGGGCCATGGGGCTCCGTGCTACCTTACCCCCGCCATGAAATTCGACTCCGAGCGCTGCCTCACCGCCGCTCTCGAGGCCTGCCGGCGCGCGGGCGCGATCCACCGGGAGCATTTCCGCACCGGCGGCCTGGCCGTCGAGCGCAAGGCCGACGCCTCGCCGGTCACCCGGGCGGACCGGGGATCGGAGGAGGCCATCCGGGAGACGCTGCGCCGCGCGGTCCCGGAGCTCGGAGTCCTCGGCGAAGAGCTCGGCCAGGAGGGGGACGAGCGCGACCGCTGGGTCGTCGACCCGCTGGACGGCACCCGCAACTTCATCGCCGGGCTTCCGCACTTCGCCACGCTGATCGGTCTGGAGCTCGATGGCGAGCTCGTCCTCGGCGTCGTCCATGCCGCCGCGCTCGGCCCGGGCTCCGGCGTCGAGGCCGCGCCCGCGGCCGCCGATCCCGCCGGGCTGGGCGAGACCTGGTGCGCCATCCGCGGCCAGGGGGCCTTCGGCGGCACCGGCACGGACCCGGCCACGGTCCGCCGCCGCCGGCTGCGGGTCAGCGAGGTGGACGACCTCTCCCGTGCGTTTTTAGTCCATGGCGGGCTGGTCCACTTCCAGAAGATGGGCCTCTGGCCGGCCTTCGGGGAGCTGGTGGCGCGCGCCGAGCGCACCCGCGGCTTCGGCGACTGGTGGGGGCACGTCCTGGTCGCCGAGGGACGCTGCGACGCCATGGTCGAGCCGGCCGTGGCGTTCCACGACGTCGCCGCCATCCGGATCCTCATCGAAGAGGCGGGAGGCGTCTTCCGCACCCGCGGCGACGTGCCCCTGGGCGCCGGCTTCCACGACGCCACGTTCTCCTCGAACGCCGCCCTGGCCCCTGCGCTGCGGGAGGTCCTGGGATTTTGAGAGGCCAGTCTCACACCACCGGCGGATCCTGCCTCGCCTCCGCCAGAGGCAGGCGGCGGTCTCGATCGTAGGGCGGCTTTTCGCGATCAGGCATCGGATCGTTGGGCCAATCCTTCAGCCATTGGCGCCGCTCTTTGTTGCTCGCGTAGTACTTCAGGTGGAGATAGATGTCTTCCTCGCTCCCGCTCCCGACCAGATCGATGTGGTAGGTGTAGGACGAATCCTCCGGCATGAGGACGGCGGGCTCGCGCAACGCGTCGCTCCACAAATAGATGTACAGGTCACGATCGTTCAGGTGATCCGTGTTATGGAGGAAGGTGCCGAGCTGGGCGAGCCCGTGGATGACGTCCCAGAGCTTCCTGCCGATCTCCTCATCGCTCAGCTCATCCGGCGACGGCAGGGAGATTCCCGACTGCGGCAAGAGGTCGAACAGAGTGCTCGGCTCCCGCTCCTCGTACGCGGCGACCTGCTTCAAGAACAGGTCGTGAAGATCTTCCGGGTCATCGTTTGACATAGCTCACTCCATTCTCCGGTTACCACCGCAGTTGCCGAAGATGGTCCTCCGCCACGCGCACGTGCCCTCTCCCGGCCTCGAAGTTTCCACCTTCGGAGTCGAAGGATACCGGAGATCAGCGAGCCGGGGGAAGCCCCCGAGGCCAGGGCAAGGCAGCTTGGCTCCTTGACGCTCTTCCGACCCACCGGCGCACCCTTCATAGAGAAGAGAGGTCCGCCGTCGTGGTATTGATTGCACCCATGTCATCCACGTCCGCTTCGTCGCCCCAGTCCCTCCAGGCGTTCCGCACGGTGCCGCGCACGGGGGTCGTCTACGTCACCAAGGAGGCCACGGTCCGCGGCTACCGCACGGGTGATCCCGGGTGGTCCAACCTGGGACAGGGGCAGCCCGAGACCGGCTTCCTGCCCGGCGCTCCGCCGCGCATCGCGTCGATCGAGATCGCCCCGGCCGACCACTACTACGCTCCGGTCGCCGGCATCCAGGAGCTGCGCGAGGCCGTGGCTGCGCTCTACAACCGGCTGTTCCGCCGCGGCCTGCGGTCGCAGTACACGGCGGAGAACGTGGCCATCTCCGGTGGCGGCCGGACCGCCCTGACGCGCGCCGTCGCCTCCTTGGACCAGGTCAACCTCGGACACTTCCTGCCCGACTACACGGCCTACGAGGAGCTCCTCGACATCTTCCGCCTGGTGACGCCGATCCCGATCCTCCTGCGGCGCGAGCAGGGCTATGCCTTCAGCGCGGACGACCTGCGGCGCGAGGTGGTCGGCCGCGGCCTCTCGGTGCTGCTCTTCTCGAACCCGTGCAATCCCATGGGGAAGCTCGTCTCCGGCCGCGAGCTCGCCGGCTGGATCGACGTCGGCCGCGAGCTCGACTGCACGCTGCTGATCGACGAGTTCTACTCGCACTACGTGTGGACGCTGGGCGAGGGCGAGCCGGGGCCGATCGTGAGCGCGGCCCGCTACGTCGAGGACGTCGACCGCGATCCGGTCGTCATCGTCGACGGGCTGACCAAGAACTGGCGCTATCCCGGCTGGCGGGTGACCTGGACGCTCGGCCCCCGCGAGGTCATCGAGGCGATCGAGAGCGCGGGCTCGTTCCTCGACGGCGGCGGCTCGCGGCCGCAGCAGCGGGCGGCGGTCCCGCTGATGGACCCCGACCTGGTCCTCGCCGAGACCCGCGCCATCCGCGACGCCTTCCTGCCCAAGAGGGAGCTCCTGCTGCGCCGCCTGCCCGATCTCGGGATGCGCATCTTCCCCGAGCCCGCCGGGACGTTCTACGTCTTCGTCTCGGTGCGCGACCTGCCGGAGCCGCTTTCCGACGGCCTCGAATTCTTCCGCGCGGCGCTCGAGCACCAGGTCATCTGCGTGCCGGGAGTCTTCTTCGACGTCAATCCCGGGCACCGCCGCGCCCAGCGGCTGTCGCGCTTCCACCAGCACGTCCGCCTCTCCTTCGGTCCGAGCATCGAGGAGGTCCAGCGCGGTCTCGACAAGCTGGAAGCGATGATCGCCGCCTACCGGAAGTGATCAAGAGATTGAACCCGCGGCGTTCAGTTTTTTGAACGCCGCCCCACGAAAACCTTTCATCTCCTCGTAGATCCTCCTCCGGCAAGCCTGGCAGAAGTTTTGCCTGAACACGTGATCGGAAGCTTTTGATTACGGGTTCGGAGGGCGAAGGAGGACCTCATGAAGAAGGTCGCGTTCTTCGCGCTGGTGGTTTTTTTGTCTCTCGCGGTCGCCGGTCCTGCCGGGGCCTCTGATAAGAGCGATCGCGGATTGTTCCTGCGTTCCGGAGACGGCGAGCCGTTCCCCGCGCTCGCCGTGGGCACAACCGTCGAGGTGCGGGTGACCGGTATTGTCGCTCGCGCCCGGGTGACCCAGGTCTTCACCAACCCCACCCCGGGCTGGGTCGAAGGGATCTACGTCTTCCCCCTGCCGGACGGCGCGGCCGTCGATACGCTGCGGATGACCGTGGGCGGCCGGGTCCTGACCGGAAAGGTCCGCGAGAGGCAGCAGGCCAAGGCCGAATACGTCCAGGCGAAACAGGAAGGGCGCCGCGCCTCTCTCCTCGAATTCCAGCGGCCCGGCGTCTTCACCACCTCGGTCGCGAATATCGGTCCGGGCGAGACGGTCGAGATCGCCATCGAGCTGCAGCAGGTCGTGGAGTACGGCCACGGCCGTTTCGGTCTGCGCTTCCCGATGGTGGTGGAGCCTGTCGCCGGCCCCGCGGCCCCGTCCTTCGCCTTCCACGTCGATCTCGCCCCCGGGTTCCCGCTCGCGCGGATCGAAAGCTCCTCACACAAGATCGCCGTGGCGCGGGATGACCGCCGGCTCCGCTATGCGGTCGATCTCGCCGCTGGAACCGCGCCGGCCGATTCCGACTTCATCCTCGAGTGGGTACCCGCGGTCGGCCGCGAGCCGCGGGCCGTCTTCTTCACCGAAAATGTGAACGGCGAGCGCTATTCCCTCCTCATGGTGATGCCACCCGACGCGCCCGAGGCCGCGGCGGCGCGCCTGCCGCGCGAGACCGTCTTCGTGATCGACACCTCGGGATCGATGGAGGGCGACTCGATCGAGCAGGCACGGCAGGCTTTGCTGCTGGGGCTGGACCGCCTCGCGCCCACCGACGCGTTCGAGGTCGTCCGCTTCTCCAGCGATGCCAACGCCCTGTTCCGGCGCAGCGTGCCGGCGGCACCTGGCGCGATCGGCCAGGCCAAGGACTGGGTGCGGCAATTCACGGCCGATGGCGGCACCAACATGCTCGCCGCGCTGAAGATCGCCTTGGGGGACCGAGCATCGGGAGGGCTGCTGCGCCAGGTGATCTTCGTCACCGACGGGCAGGTCTCGGACGAGGCCGAGCTGCTCGGCTTCATCGGTCAGCACCTCGGCGACAGCCGGCTGTTCACCGTGGCCATCGGCTCCGCGCCCAACGCCGCCTTCCTGCGCAAGGCCGCGGCCCTCGGGCGCGGAACGTTCACCGCCATCGCGAGCACCAGCCAGGTCGCCGCGGGTATGGCCGACCTTTTCTCCCGGATCGAAGCGCCGATGCTGCGCGACGTGGCGGTCCGCTGGTCCGATCCGGCGGCCGAAGCCTGGCCGGAGCGCATCCCCGACCTCTATCTGGGCGAGCCGATCGTGGTCACCGCCCGCCTGCGCGGCGGCGCCGGGTCGGTCGAAGTCGAGGGGATGCAGGGGGATGAGCCCTGGCAGGACGAGCTCCCCACCGCCGCGGAAGTGCATGGCGCCGGCCTCGACAAGCTGTGGGCCGGCCAGAAGGTCCAGGCGCTTCTCGACAGCCTGGCCGCCGGGGCCGATGTCGGCGACGTCCAGCGCGAGGTGACCCGGCTGGGGCTCCGCCATCATCTGCTGACGCCCTACACGAGCTTCGTCGTCGCGGAGGAGGAGCCG
>DASPXX010000184.1:0-5125 GCA_035637095.1 Thermoanaerobaculia bacterium | reverse complement strand
CCGGGGTTGTTCCACGCCGCCTCGGTGACGCCGACGTAGTTCTGGATCACCTGCGCGTCGGGGCGCACGGCGCGAGCACCCTCCTCGTAGCCGGTCTCGAAGCGGTGGATGAGCGGGATGTCCATGCCGCCGACGAAGCCGACGACGCCGGTGCGGCTCTTCTTCGCCGCGATCATGCCCACGAGATAGCTCCCTTCGTGCTCCTTGAAGATCAGAGAGGCGACGTTGGGCAGGTCGCTGACGCCGTCGACGATGGCGAAGTTGACCTTGGGGTAGTCCTTGGCCACCGACTCGACGATCGGGGTCTGAGCGAAGCCGATGCCGATGACGAGGTCATAGCTCACCTCGGCAAAGGCGCGCATGGCGGGCTCGAGAGACGCCGGATCGCCCGGCTCGGCGTCGCGCAGGACGATGGGGAAGTCCTTGGCCGCCCGCTTGACGCCGCGGTAGGCCGCCGCGTTGAACGACCGGTCGTCCTTGCCTCCGCTGTCGAAGACGATGCCGACGTGAAGCTCCTTGGGATCGCCGGCGGCGTAGCTCAAGTCCCGGCAGCCGGCGGCGGCGGAGCCGAGCGCGAGGGTCAGGGCGAGGCCGAGAGACTGGAGCCTTTTGCGCGACATGGCAACGCGGGGGAGAGTACCGCGGGAGGGGGCGGAAGGCAAGGCGGAGGGGGGGCGATGCATGAGGCCGGAACGGAATCCAGCCCCGAAGGGGCGACATCATAAAGCCTGGGGCGTAAGCCCCAGGTCGCGGGTGCCCATCCATCAACAAGCCCCGAAGGGGCGACAGCGGAGCGCCCCCGCAGATGTTGAGAGATTGGCGCCGCCACCCGCCCCGGGTTGGAAACCCGGGGCTAAAAATGGCTGTCCCTTCGGGACAGAGGCGTAGCAGGACGAAGGGTCGATGCGCATCGGATCTCCGTCCCGTCAGGGACGGCCATTCATAGCCCCGGGTTTCAACCCGGGGTGGGGCGCCGGCCGCCCGTACCCCGCCCGGCTCCGATACAATCTTCGTGTTTCCCGGAACCCTCCATGACTGACGCGCCACGCCAGGAAATCCCGCTGCCTAAGGGGGACGACGATTTCGAGGATCTCGTCCTGGCCCTCTTCCGCGAGATCTGGCAGGACTCCGGCGCCAAGCTCCACGGCCGCCGTGGCCAGCGACAGGACGGGGTCGACCTCTATGGAGAGGATCGCTTCGGGGGTTCCGGGCGCAACGGCGTCCAGTGCAAGCACCACGGTTCGGCCACCCCGGAGGTCGAGGTGGAGAGCATGGACCTTGGCCCTCTCGTCGCGATACCAGGCCAGCACATTGGAATGCCGCCGGAGTAGATCCTCGATGTCCTCCCAGCCCAGGACATCGACGTCAAAGAGCCATCGGCCTGCGGCCTCATCCCTGGGCTATGTTCTCCCGGCCCGTTGGGCCGGATAGGACGGCCATCAGCATCCGGCCCGGTGACGGCGGAGGGATCCATGGCAACCGTGATCCGCCGGATTGCGGCGAGCCGCCACCTGTGTCATCCTTCCCGGCGACGATCGATGTGGATTGACGGTCCCTGCCCGGGTCGCTATTCTCGGCTCTGGAGGACTTCGATGGCCGAACCGGCACGTTCCCCGGTACTTCCCGCAGCATTGGACGGGCACGCTTGGCCCGCTCAGGGGGATTGGACCTATGAGGACTATCTGCGCCTGCCCGACGACGGCAACCGCTACGAGGTCATCCGGGGATCCCTGTACGTGACGCCGCCACCGATCTACGATCACCAGTACGCAGTCTGGCAGCTCGACCAGACCTTGGGGCGGTTCGTCCACGACCGTCGTCTCGGTGTTGTGTTGATCGCCGCCTTCGACATCCGTCTTCCCGTCGGTCTCACTGATCCTGTGGAGCCGGACGTGGTCTTCTTCCGTGCCGGAAACCAGCCGCGCGCGGGCGCGACGTTCTTTCAGGGAGTCCCGGATCTCGTGATTGAGGTGCTCTCGCCTCGCACCCGCCGAAGGGACGAGACCGTCAAGCTCGACGCCTATCGCGAGGCAGGCATCCCGGAGTACTGGCTGGTTGATCCGCAGGCCCGGATGGCCATGGTCTATCGCCTGAGCGATGATCGCCGCCGCTATGTCGAGCTGTGCCGGGGCGGAGAGGGAGAGACGGTGCGCTCGGCCGTGCTCCCCGGCTTGGAGGTTCGCGTCAGCGATCTTTTCCCGCCCCGGTGACCCGGGGCTTGATCACCTCATCCCGCGAGGCTTGCCTGTTGCCGACCGAGCTCGTGCTCGATCGCGCGGAGCACCGCGGGAATCGCGACCTTGCCGCGCGGTCCTCCGGATGTACATGGAAGCTCAGAAGAAATAAGCCACCGCTGAGCAAGCGAGCAGGTTCCAAATCCCCGCCCGTTTTGTCACCGCTCTTCGACTGACACTGTCACCGCCGCTCCCTATCCTCCCTGGAAGGAGGTCGGTGCGGTATGTCGATCGTCGTCGAAGACCTGATCAAGAGGTACTCCGGGCATCCGGTCGTCAACAACGTCTCTCTGGAGGTGGCGGACGGCGAGCTGTTCGTTCTGCTCGGGGCCTCCGGCAGCGGCAAGAGCACGCTGCTGCGCATGGTCGCCGGTCTCACGGACATCGACGGCGGGCGCGTCCTCCTTCATGGCCGCGATGTCACCGACCTGCCGCCGGCGCAGCGCGGCGTCGGGTTCGTGTTCCAGAGCTACGCCCTGTTCCGCGGCATGACGGTGGCCGAGAACGTGGAGTTCGCCCTCTCCATCCGCGGCGTGCCCAAAGCGGTGCGGCGCGGCCGGCGCGACGAGCTTCTGGAGCTGGTCGGTCTCGCCGGTCTGGGCGGCCGTCTGCCGCGCCAGCTCTCCGGCGGGCAGCAGCAGCGGGTGGCTCTCGCCCGCGCCCTCGCCCACCAGCCCGAGGTGCTCCTCCTGGACGAGCCCTTCGGCGCCCTCGACGCCAAGGTCCGCACGGAGCTCCGCCGCACCATCCGCGACATCCAGCGCGAGCTCGGGATCGCGACGATTTTCGTCACCCACGACCAGGAGGAGGCTTTCGAGCTCGCCGACCGCCTGGCCGTCCTCTCCTTCGGCCGGCTGCTCGAAGCTGGGCCGCCGGAGGAGCTCTATCTGCGGCCGGAGACCGAGCTGGTCGCGAGCTTCCTGGGCTCGGCCAACCTCATGGTGGGAGAGAGCACGGCCGACGGCGTCCGGCTGGGACCGGTGCAGTTCCCGCTGGCGACGCGGGCGGAGGACGGCGGCTCCCGCCGCGTCCAGGTCCTCTTCCGGCCCGAAGACGTGGCGCTGCGCGACAACCCGGACGACATGGCCTGTCCGGTGCTCGGCCGCGCCGTGGTCGACCACCGGGCGTTCGTCGGCTCGTTCGAGAAGCTGCGCCTGCGCCTGCCTCCGCTGCGGGGCGTGCGGTCCATCGCTCCTCCGCCGCCGTTCGGCAGCAGCGACATCTGGGTCGAGGCGAGCCGTTCGCAGGACCAGGCGCGCCGCTTCCCCCTGCACCTGGGGGACACGACCTGGGTCGGGGTGCAGCGCGTCCATGCCCTGGTCCATCCCGGCCTGCGCTTCCTGCTGCTCACCGACGGCACGAGCCAAGCCGATGCCGCCCTCTCCCTGGGCGCCGAGCTCGCCCGCCTGGCGCATGCCCGCGTGACCCTCCTGGGTTGCAGCGGCGTCGGCGGGTCCGCCGGAGCCGAATCGGTGCGCGCCGCGCGCGAGCGTCTCGGTTCCGGCCTCGCGGCCGTCGACATCCGCCAGTCGCCGGAGCCACCGGGCGAGGCGGTCGCCACGGAGACGGAGCGCGAGCCTTGCGATCTCGTCATCCTCGTCCTGCCGGAGAAGGCTCCTGCCGACGGCCTCGCGTTGGCCGAGGAGGTCCTCGCCTCGGGGCGGCATCATGTGCTGCTCGTCCCGGTTGGCTTCCCGGCCCGGGTGCCGTCGAGCTTCCTCGTCTGTGTGGCCGTGGGCGAGCCGGGCAAGGAGGACGTCGCCTTCACCGGCCGCTTGGCCCGCCATCTCCAGGCCACGGCGACGATCCTGACCGTTCTCCCCGCGGACGAGCGCACCGCCGAAGCGGCGGAGGTGGGCGCGGTCGAGCGCGCCGCGCGGTTTCTCGAAGGCAACCGCCGCGCCATGGGCCGCCTGGGCGTGCAGGTCGAGACCCGCGTCCGCTATGGCGCGGTGATCGAGGAGATCGTCGCGCAGGTGGAGGAGGGAGGGCACGACCTGGTGGTCGTCGGAGTCCCGCTGCCCGGCCGCAGCCGGGAGATCTCCCTCGGCCCCCTGCTCCCGCGCCTGCTTCCCGACCTGGGGGAGCGCCCGGTGCTGATCGTCCACTCCCCGGAGGTATCGTCGTGATTTTTCCCATAAATCGATTCGGTAGATGGTCGCTCTGCGCTCTCTTGCTGCTCCCGGCAGGACCGCTCCGGGCTTGGCAGGAGGCCCCTCCGCCGGTCACACCGCCCGATCAGAAGACGCTGGAGGAGAAGGTCGAGGAGCTGGATCAGAAGATCCGCATCCTCGAACGCAAGGACGAGATCGACAAGGAGGCGGCCGCGGAGAAGGCCAAGACGGCGACCAGCGCCACCTCCGGCCGCGACGGCTTTTCGCTCAAGTCGGCCGACGGCGCGTACCAGCTCAAGATCCGCGGCTACGTCCAGCTCGACGGCCGCTTCTTCCAGGGCGACGACGAGCGCCCGGCGACCGACACGTTCATCCTGCGGCGGGTGCGTCCGATCTTCGAAGGGACGGTCTTCAAGATCTTCGATTTCCGGGTCATGCCCGACTTCGGCGCCGGCACGACCGTCCTCCAGGACGCCTATCTCGACGCCCGCTTCTCGCCCAAGCTCAAGGTGCGGACCGGCAAGTTCAAGCCGCCCGTCGGCCTGGAACGCCTGCAGTCGGGCCAGGACCTCCTGTTCGTGGAGCGCGCCCTGCCGACCAACCTGGTGCCCAACCGCGACCTCGGCATCCAGCTCTTCGGCGATCTGGCCGGCGGCAACGTGAGCTGGGCGGCCGGCGTGTTCAACGGCGTGCCCGACGGCGGCAACGGCGATCTCGACACCAACGACGGCAAGGACTACGCGGCCCGCCTCTTCTTTCAACCGTTCCTCGCTGGCA